>JAUIEF010000239.1 GCA_030428785.1 bacterium | reverse complement strand
CGTTGCCCGACGGGCGCACCGTGCAGGCCGCGCTCGGCGACCTCCACCGGCACACCGACCTCTCGCGCTGCTCCGGCAACTGGGACGGCCCGTTCTCCGAGGCGCTGCGCTACGCCGTCGACGTGGCCGGGCTCGAGTTCCTCGCCGTGACGGACCACTTCGAGCACATGACGCGCTACGACTGGTGGCGCTCGCTCGCGCTCATGGACCTCTACGACGTGCCGGGCCGCTTCGTCGACTTCCGCGCGTACGAGCGCGCCGACCTCAAGACGGGCCACCGCAACGTGATCTCCGGCGCCGAGATCCCGCCGATCGTGTCGTACGAGCGCAACTGGTCGGCGGGCCGCGACGTCGCCACCGCCGAGTTGCCGGACATGCTCTGGCAGCACTTCGCCGGCAAGGAGATCCTCACCATCCCGCACACCCCGGCCGGCATGTACGAGCTGTCCGGCACCGTCTTCGACTGGCTCGGCTTCAACCCCGAGTACGACCGCGTCGTCGAGATCTTCCAGTCGTACCGCGGCGCGAGCGAGGAGTTCCGCGGGCCGAAGGCCATCCAGAGCAGCTGGCCGCAGTGGTTCGCGCGCGACGCGCTCGACGGCGGGCTGCACTTCGGCTTCATCGCGTCGAGCGACCACCAGTCGACGTACGGCGCGTTCGCCGGCGCGTGGACCACCGGGCTCACGCGTCGCGAGGTCTGGGAGGCGCTCCACGAGCGGCGGGCGTTCGCGTCGTCGGCGCGCATGACGCTGTGGTCCGACTGGGACGGCCTGCCCATGGGCACGCTGCGCCGCGAGGACGGGACGGCGCGCGGCCGCGTCCTCGTCGAGGCGTCGGCGCCCGAGCACGAGTTCGCGCTCGTCGAGCTCGTCGTGGACGGCGCGGTGCTCGAGGCGCGCCCCGTGTCGGGTCGCGCGATCTCCGAGGTCTTCGAGGGCGAGGCGCTCGCCGTGCCCGACGAGGGCTCGCGCTACCTCTACGTCCGCGTGCGCACGACCGACGAGGAGCTCGGCTGGACGAGCCCCGTGCGTCGCGGCCCCGACGTCGTGCTGCCCGACGGCCCGCTCGGCGCGGACGCCTACGAGGGCGAGGCGCGGCGCCGCATCGAGAAGCGCATCCCGACGCTCGACGTGGAGGGCGTGCTCGAGGACTGGGAAGGGCGCTGAGGCGCGTGCGCATCGGCGTCGACCTCTCGGTGCAGGAGCTCCCGTCGCCCACCGGCGTGGAGCGCGCGCAGGCCGTGCTGCTCGACGCGCTGCTCGACGCGGACGCCGACCACGAGTACGTGCTCTTCGCGCCGCGTCGCGTGCCGGACCGGTGGCGCGGGCACCCGCGCGTCACGTGCGTCGACGGACCCGAGCGGCCGACGTGGTTCTGGCGCGAGAGCGTCGTGCCGCGCGCCTGCCGCGAGCAGCGCGTCGACGTCTTCCACTCGCCGGTGGCCGCCGTGCCGCTCCGCGTGCGCGCGCCGTTGCTCGCGACGGTGCACGAGGCGCCCTGGGCCGAGCCCGACGACACGGAGGGCGACCGCTCCGCCGCGCACCGCCTGCGCCTGCACCTCGCCGCGAACTTCGCCGCCCGCATCCTCGTGCCGTCGGAGCGCACCGCGAGGCAGGTCGCCGCGCTGCACCCCGACGCCGAGCCGCGCGTGCGCGTCGTGCCGCACGGGCTGCCGGCGGGCTGGGCGCGCGCCGTGGAGGAGGCGCCGCTCCCGGACCTGCCCGACGGACCGCTCGTGCTCGCGGTGGGGCGGCTGCGCGCCAAGAAGAACCTCGCGCGCCTGCTCGACGCCTTCGCCGCGCGCGTCGCGGCGGTCGGCGACGGACTCCTCGTGCTCGCGGGACCGGACGGCGACGCCGCGGACGCGCTCCGCGAGCGGGCGGCGCGTCCGGACCTCGCGGGCCGCGTGCGCCTCGTCGGGCACGTCGATGACGCGACGCTCGCCGGCCTCTATCGGCGCGCCGACTGCCTCGCGCACGTGTCGTTGCTCGAGGGCTTCGGGCTCCCGCTGCTCGAGGCCGCGGCGGCGGGCGTGCCGGTCGTCGCCGCGCGGCAGGGCGTCGTGCCCGAGGCGACGGGCGGCGCGGCGCACCTCGTCGACGGCGAGGACCCGGACGCGATCGCACGCGGGCTCGCCGCGGTGCTCGACGACCCGGCGGAGGCCGACCGCCTCCGCGCCGCGGGCCGCGCGCACGCCGCGACAGCCACCGCCGAGGCCGCCGCGCGCGCCGTGCTCGCCGTGTACGGGGAGTTCGCGTGAAGGTCGTCGTCGACGCGACGATGCTCGACGGCGGGCCGTCGGGCGCCGCGACGCGCCTCGCCGCGCTGGGCCTCGCGCTGCGGGACCGCGGCGACGTCGACGTCCTGCACCTCGTGCGCCCCGGCGTCGACCCGCTCCCGCGGCTCGCGTGCGTGCCCTTCGAGGGCGCGACGACCCCGTGGTCCCGCGCGCGCGCCGGCCGTCGCCTCGACGCGCTCCTGCGCGAGCACGGCGCCGACCTCTTCGCCGCGGGCGCGCTCCCGCTGCCGCGAGTGGACGCCGCGCCCGTCGCGCTCACCGTGCACGACCTGCGCTTCCTCGACGCGGCCGCGGGCCAGGGCCCGCTGCGACGGCTCTGGGGCGCGACCTCGCTCGGCCGCAACCTGAAGCGCGCGGCGCGCGTCGTCGCCGTGTCCGGCAGCACCCGCGACGAGCTCGTCCGGCGCGGCCTCGTCGACGCCGCGCGCGTCGACGTCGTGCCCAACGCCGCGACCCCGGGCCTCGACCGCATCGCCGACGTCGACGCCATCGCGCGCTTCCGCGCCCGCGCCCACATCCGCACGCGCTACATCCTCGCGCTGGGCCCCGCCGAGCCGCACAAGCACGTCGAGGACCTGCTCGAGGTGCTCGCGCTCGTTCGCGCCCACGAGGACGGCGCCGACCTCGGGCTCGTGCTCGCCGGCCGCACCGACCCGCGCTACGCCTTCGCCCTCGCGCGGCTCGCCGACCGGCTCGGCGTCGCCGACGCGTTCCGCCTCACGGGCGTCGTCCCCGACGACGAGCTCGCCGTCGCGATGAGCGGCGCCGACGCGGTCGTCTCGGCCGCGCGGCACGAGGGCTTCGCCATCCCGCTCGTCGACGCGCAGTCGATGGGGGTGCCCGTGGTCGCCGTCGCCGCCGGCGCGATCCCCGAGGTCTGCGACGACGCCGCCTGGCTCGCGCAGCCGGACGACCTCCCGGGCCTCGCCGCCGCCGTGCTCGACGCCGTGACGCCGGGGGACCTGCGCGAGGCGCGCGTCGCCGACGGCTACCGCAAGGCCGCGCGCTGGTCGTGGGAGCGCTCCGCCGACGCCCTCGCGGCGAGCTGGCGCGCGGCGCTCGAGGGCGCGCCGGCCTAGCAGCCCTCGCGCTCGAAGCACGTCCACCACGTGCTGCTCGCCGGGACGCACCGCCCGTCGGGAAGCCTATCCCGCTCCCGGCGGGACGCAAACGCGGCGTGCCGCGGGCGCCCCCGTCGACGCGCCGCGCGCGCCGCCGCGCCGGGCACGTCGCGGATCACGGGGTAGTCTTCCGTCGCGCCGCCCAGGCGCACTCCTCGAACACCCCACCTCGACGAGCGTGGCCGTCGCCCCGGGCCCGACCGGCGGCGAACTCCCGAGCGGCCGCGATCACCCGTGACCCACTCCTGCAGCCCCGCCGGGCGCAGGGCGTCGTCCACGCCCTCCGGTCGCTCCTTGCGCCCGCGCTCGCGCTCCTCGCCGCGCTCGCCGCGCCCGCGTCCGCGCAGCAGGGACTCCTCGGCGAGTACTTCGACGACACGGCGCTGACACAGCTCGCCGACACCCGCGTCGACACCGAGGTCGACTTCAAGTACTGGCAGGGCGCGCCCCCCGGCACCGCCGTCTCGCCCGACGACACCTACGGCGAGCGCTGGACCGGGTACGTCCGCATCGACGCGTCCGGCGACTGGCTCTTCTCCACGAACTCGAGCGACGGCGTGCGTCTCTGGGTCGGCGGCCAGCTCGTCGTCGACAACTGGAGCCTGCACGGCACGACCGTGGACACGGGCGCCGTCACGCTGCCCGCGGGCTGGCACGCGCTGCGCCTCGAGCACTTCCAGATGGGCGGCGGCCAGATGGCCATGCAGCTCTTCTTCGAGGGCCCCGGCCAGTCGCGCACGATCGTCCCGGCCGACCACCTCTCCGTGACACCCGTCGGCAACCTCGTGCCGACCGTCGACGCGGGCCCGGACCTCGTGCTCATGTCGCCGGACGACTCCGTGCTCCTCGCGGGCGTCGCGGACGACGCCGACGGCGAGCTCACCGACTGGTCGTGGTCGCAGGTCTCCGGTCCGCTCGCCGTGCTCGCGGACCCGACCCAGGAAGACCTCCTCGTCGAGGGCATGACCGTCCCCGGCGAGTACGTGTTCCGGCTCGCCGTCACCGACGACGCGGGCGACACGAACGCGGACGAGGTCCGCGTCTCCGTCGTCGACTGCGCCGGCACGGGCCCCGTCCCGAACGGGATCCTCCGCCCGTGGCACCGGCTCACCCTCGACCTCCACGGTCCCGTGCTCGACGAGAACGGCGCGACGAACCCGTTCCGCGACCGCCGCATGTCCGTGCGCTTCATCCACGGCGCGTCCGGCACCGTCTACACCGTGCCCGGCTACTTCGCCGCCGACGGCCGCGCCGAGATCAGCGGCGCCACCGCCGGCCCCGTCTGGCGCGCGCACTTCTCGCCCGACCGCCCCGGCAACTGGATGTACACGGTCAGCTTCCGCGCGGGGACCGACGTCGCCGTGAGCCTCGAGGCCGACGTCGGCACGCCCACCGCCTTCGACGGCACGACCGGCTGCTTCGAGGTGCTCCCGCCCGTCGCGGGCGAGCCCGGCTTCCGCGCCGACGGCCGCATCGCCTACACGGGCGAGCACCACCTGCGGCACCTCGGCTCCGACGAGCCGTTCCTCAAGGGCGGCGCGAACAGCCCCGAGAACCTCCTCTCCTACGTCGACTTCGACCAGACGCCCAACGCCGCGCACGTCTACGCGCCGCACCTCGGCGACTGGCAGCCCGGCGACCCGACCTGGCAGGGCGGCAAGGGCAAGGGCCTCGTCGGCGCGATGAACTACCTCGCGTCGCAGGGCATGAACTCCGTCTACTTCCTCACGTTCAACGTCGCCGGCGACGGCAACGACGTCTGGATGTGGACGAGCCAGTCCGAGCGCCTGCGCTTCGACGTGAGCAAGCTCGCGCAGTGGGAGATCGTCTTCGAGCACATGGACGACCTCGGCCTCGCGCTGCACGTCGTCACGCAGGAGCAGGAGAACGACACGGGCGGTCCCGCGCTCGACGACGGCAAGCTCGGCCTGGAGCGCAAGCTCTACTACCGCGAGCTCGTCGCGCGCTTCGGGCACCACCTCGGCGTGTCGTGGAACCTCGGCGAGGAGAACTCGAACACGACCGGCCAGCGTCAGGACTTCTACGACTACATCCGCGCCGTCGACCCGTACGACCACCCGATCGTCGTGCACTCGTTCCCCGACGAGCAGGAGGACGTCTACGGCCCGCTGCTCGGTCTCGACCGGCTCGAGGGCGCGTCGCTCCAGAGCTTCACGCCCGACGTCGTCCACGCGGAGACCATCGAGTGGCGCGACGAGTCGGAGCGGCACGGTCGCCCGTGGGTCGTCGCCGCCGACGAGACGGGCCCCGCGTCCGAGGGCGTCGCGCCCGACGCCGTCGACCCGACGCACGACGAGCCGCGCAAGCGCACCCTGTGGGGCAACCTCATGGGCGGCGGCGCCGGCGTCGAGTGGTACTTCGGCTACGGCCACCCGGACGACGACCTCGACTGCGAGGACTGGCGCAGCCGCGAGCTCATGTGGCGGCAGACCGACCACGCGCTTCGGCTCTTCCGCGCGCACCTGCCCTACGAGCGCATGGCGCCCGCCGACCACCTCGTGACGAACCCGAACGCCTGGTGCCTCGCCGAGGAGCACCACGCCTACGCGGTCTACTTCCCCGACGGCGGCTTCACGAAGCTCGACCTCGACGACGGCCAGCGCCGCTTCCACCTCGCGTGGTTCGACCCGCGCCACGGCGGCGCGCTCCAGCTCGGCACGACGAGCTCCGTCGAGGGTCCCGGTCTCGTGAGCCTCGGCGCGCCGCCGAGCAGCGACCCCGGCGACGACTGGGCCGCGGTCCTCCTGCGCGACAACCGCACGCCGCGCGTCACGAGCGTCGAGGTGCAGCCCGGCACGTTCACCGGCAACGAGGACATCGGCGTCGTCGTGACCGCCACGGACCCGGACGGCGCCGTGGACATCGCCGAGGTCGCCGCGCACATCGTCGGCCCCGACTTCACCTACCACGGCAAGGTGACGCTCGCCGAGCTCGGCCCCGGCACCTACGGCTTCCTCGCGAAGGACGTCCCGCCGGTCATGCCGGGCACCTGGTACATCGTGGGCTCGATCCACGACGAAGCGGGCGACTTCCACTACGTCATCGAGACGTTCGAGGCGCAGTAGGTCTCGGCGGACTCCGGGACCCGGCACCCGACCGCGAGCGAGCTCGCGGCGGGTGAAGGTCCTGCTGTCGGCTTCTGGGCATCGGAGCGGGTAGGAGTCCGGGCGTTCACCCGCCGCGCGCGGAGCGTGCGGTCGGGTGCTGCGCACGCGCGGCTCGGGCTTCGGTTTCGGCTCCGGCTTCGGCTTCGGCTCCGGCTTCGGGTTCGGCTTCGGTTTCGGCTTCGGGTTCGGGTTCGGGTTCGGCCCGCGGTCGAAACCCCCGACTACCTCACCGCGACGACCACCGCCTGCACGACCCACGCCACGGCCGCCATCGCGGC
>JAUIEF010000238.1 GCA_030428785.1 bacterium | reverse complement strand
CCTTCACCAGGCGCACCGCCTCGGCTTTCTGCTCTGCGGTGAAGCTTCGTCTCGGTCGCCGTTCCACGATCTACCTCCTCGGCCATTCTGGCCTCATCTGAGGTGTCCGGCAAACCGGGGGAAGGTCAAGACGTGCACGCGCACGTGTACGACCCACGCGAACGTGCACGGCCTACGTGAACGCGGATGGCCCACGTGATCGTCCACGAGCACGCTGACGTGGGCGACCCACGAGCTCCGCATGGGCCTCGCGCTCTTCACGTCGAGTGACGCTCCGCCGGTCCGACCGGATCCGGGTGATGCCGCATCGCGCGGGTCGCCCCCCATGACGTCGGACGCCTCGACGTCGTGCGGACACGGGCATCGTCACGGACACTCACCGCGAGTCCGTGCACGTCGGCGTGGGCCGCACACGTTCACGCGAACCGTCCGCGTGGGCCGTGCACGTTCGCGTGGGTCGTGCACGTGGGCCTTGCACGTTCACGTGGGCCGTACACGTCGGCCGTACACGTACACGTTCACGTACACGTCTCGTCCCCGGACACGTCCCCGTCTCCGTGCGGCCGCGTCAGCGGCCGCCCAGCATCTCCCGCAACGCCGGTTCCATCGCGTCGGCCTGGCGCATGAACCCGAGATCGTTCGGGTGGCTGCCGTCGACGGTCGCGTCGCCGTCGTCGCCGAGGAGCGCGTCGCCCTCGAGGTACCGGAGGCCCGTGACGCCCTCGGCGAGCAGCGTCTCGTACGCCTCGCGCAGCGCGGCGCGGCTCGTCGCGTTCCGCTCGGCGGCGGACGGTCGCGCGTGGGCGTAGGCGTAGGTGCGGTCCTCGACGAGCAGGATCGGCGTGTCGGGCCGCGCCTCGCGGAGCTGCCGCACGAGCGGCGCGGCGCGCTGCGCGACGGCCTCCCCGTTCATGTTCGGCAGGCAGTCGATGACGTAGGCCGCCGCGTCGAGCTCCGCGAGCAGGTCCCCCATCGACGCGTCCATCGTGCCGTTGCCGCTGAAGCCCAGGTTCACGACGGGCCGGTCGAGCCGGCGCCCGAGGATCGCGACGTGCGTCATGCCCGGCCGCGACGCGGACGCGCCGTGCGTGATGGACGTGCCGTAGAAGACGATCGGCGCCGCGCGGTCGGCGGCGCGCGGCAGCGGCGCGATCGTCGCGCCCTCGGGCACGCCGATCTCGAGCGACTCCGTCCCGTTGTAGAGCGGCAGGTACAGGCGCCAGTCGTGCGTCGCGCCGTCGAGCTCCGTCGCGAGCTCCGCCTCGTTGCCCTCGCGGCGGTGCGGCTTCCCCGTGCCCACCCAGCGCCAGCCGCCCGGCGCGGTCGCGTCGTCGTCCCGGTGCAGGTAGAGATCGACGCCGCTCACGCCCGTCGCCGGCATGTGCGCCATGGCGAGCGAGCCGTTCGTGACGGTCCAGCGCACGCGGAGCTCCGTGGCGTCCGTGCGGAAGAGCACGCACATCCCCGCGCTGTGTCGCGAGAGGTTCCACACCGGATCGCGGACGACGCCCTCGGCGCGGGCGGGGAGTCGGTCGTAGGGCGCGGCGGTCTCCTCCCACGCCTGGCCTTCGAGCGTGAGCGTGCGCGCGTCGTGCCAGGTGAACGCGGGCGCCTCGTCCTGCGCGGAGGCGACCGTCGCGCACAGGAGCCACACCGCGACGAGCGCGAGGCCGCGTGCAGGGAACGGGCGCCCGCGCGGGGGCTCCGCGCGCGGGGACACCACCGTCACGCGGCCGCCCCGCGGGGTCGGGGCCGCGCTCATCCCTCGAGCGGCACCCGGCTCATGAGCGAGTCGATCCCGCGGCGGATGCGCTCGCGACGCACGTCCGCCGGCAGGTCCGGGTCGGCGAGGATCTGCGCCGCGCCGCGCCACAGCGCCTGCGGCGCGCCGGGCCGACGCAGCTCGACGACGAGCGTCCCCTTGCCGTGCGCCGAGCCCGCGCTCGGCAGCCCCGGGCTCATGCCGAACTCCCGCTGCAGCGCGGCGTCGTCGAGGTCGCGGTCCGTCGCGACGACGTAGCGGACCTCGACGCCCACCGCCGCGGAGCCCACCATCGACCAGCCGAGGTCCTCCATGTTGCAGAGCAGCTCGGTGCGGATGATGTCCTCGATCGCGGCGGCGTCGTAGGTCTCGGGATCGGCGATGACGCGCGAGCCGGAGCCCCACACGAACCGGCCGCTGCGCGCGAGCGGCGCGCCGGGCCCGCGCGAGCTCACGACGGAGACGGCGCGCATCTCGGGCGGCAGATCGTCGGCGGTCGTCGTGCACGCGCACGGGAGCAGCGCGACGCACGCGAGGGCGACGAGGGTGCGCACGACGCGACGCGACGCGCGGGGACGGACGACGGGGATCGACGACGGCGACGACGACATGGGCGGGCTCCTCCGGGGCGCGCCCAGGATACCCGCGGGCACCCGGTCGACGCGCGCGCCGCGCGGCACGCCGGCCGTAACGCTCCCGAGCCGCGCCGCGCCCGGGAGCACGGCGCACCGCGTCACGGCTGCTGCTCGCCCTCCACCCAGCGCAGCTCCGTGAGGTCCACGCGGTACAGATCGGCACCCAGGCCGATCCCCTCCACGTGCTTGGAGCGCACGGCGATGCGGTGCGGCGAGTAGAGCGGCACGACGAGCGCCTGCTCGTCCATGCGCGCCTGGATCCGCCCGTAGATCGGCACGCGGTCGTCCTCGTCGGGGGTGCGCAACGTCTGCTCCACGAGCTCGCGCAGCACCGGATCGACCTTCGAATCGGGGCGCGGCTCGTCCTCGTTGACGTTCTCGTACGGACCCCAGCGCGACACGAGCGTGAGCTGCGGGTCGTAGGGCAGGCCGTGCGTGATCTCGATGCGCAGGTCGGCCTCCTCCGCGAGGCGTTCGACCTCGCGGTTGGCGGCGCTGCGCACCTCGCCGGACCGGCTCGTGAGGGGCTCGACTGTGGCGACGTCGGTCTCGCCGGCGAGGTCGGCGTGCGGATCCACGCTCACGACCTCGACGTCGAAGCCGTGCTCGCGGAGCTGCTCCGCGACGGCCGAGGCGGCGCGGTGCGCGCGACCGTTCAGCCGACCGGCGGCGATACGCAGCGGGACGCGCGGCGGCTCAGCCCCGGGCGGCGGCGCGTCCGGCGAGAATGCCGACGGCTCCGGCCAGAAGCCGACCGTCGGCGCGGCCCAGGTCACGCAGGGCTCGGCGCGTCCGCCCTCGACGTCGTCGACCAGCGCCTCGCGGTCGATCGCCGCGGCGATGCGCCGCCGCACGTCGAGGTCGGCGGTCGGCCCGTCGAGCATGCGGAACGACAGATAGACCACCGACGACCCGGGCACCGACTCGACGACGTAGTCGGGGTCGCTCGCGATCGCGTCGAGCTGCGCGCTCGGTAGGTCCTCGTTCCAGCCGGTGACGAAGGCCTCGAGGTCGCCGCGCTCGAGAGCATCGAGGACGTCGACGTCCTGCGCCGGGTCGAGGTCGTCGCGTGGGTAAGGATGGATCTCGACGGGCGGGTTCCCGTTCGGGGGCTCGTGCGCCAGCCGCCACGTGTCGCCGCGCGCCGCCCCGTCGAACAGGAACGGCCCGCTCCCCATCGGCCGCTGGAACTCGCCCTCCCAGTCGAGCGCGCCCGGCCCCACGATCGCGCAGGGGTTGATGGCGCACAGGTCGTCCAGCAGCGGGTACGGCTCGTCGAGGTGGACCGAGAACTCGCGCTCGGAGTGCACCTCGACGCGCTGGATGCGCCGGTTCGCCCGCAACCAATCGTGCTCGGGCAGGCCGACCCAGCGACGGAAGTGCAGCTGCACGTCCTCGGCGGTGACCGGCGTCCCGTCGTGGAACCTCGCGTCCGGCCGCAGCGTGAAGTGGAAGGTCCGGCCGTCGTCGGCGATCCGCCACCCGGCGAGCCCGGGCGCGAGCCGCCCGTCGGGCCCGCGGGTCACGAGCGTCTCGTAGATGAGCGTCTTGGTCTCGAACCCGCCGACGTATCGCAGCGGCGTGATGCGGTCGGCGCTTCCGCTCCGCGCACGCAATCCGACGCGGATGGGAGGGCGGGCTGACTCCTGCGCGGACGGAGCCGCGGACAGCGCCAGGACTGCGGTGAACGCGTAGACGCGACGTCGCAACGGGGAGGCGGTCGGGCTCTTCATGGCGTGGGCTCCACGGGAACGCGTTCCGGACCCGTGGCGCCGGAGGACGCAATCGGTGTTCGACGGGATCGACGGTGCGACCGAACGCCTCGATCCGGTCGCACCACGAAGTGACGCAACACGTCATGGTCGCGCCGTCCGCCCCTGAGGCGCTCTCCGTTCTCGTGCCCGTGCGGAGGGCCGGGCGCTCCCGGAGGACGCCCGCCTGCGACCTCACGCGACGACCACGACACGGAGAGAGCAGACGATGCACCTCGGGAGACTCACCTTGGCTGCTGGGCTGGCGCTCGCCGGAACGATGCCCGCCCAGGAGCTGCCGCCGTCCGGCGTCAGCGGACTCGACCTGGTCTGGGCCTCGGACGCCGCCGGCACCAGTTCACGGCTCTACCTGGTGAACCTGGCCGCCGCGACCGCGGCCGTCCCCGTGGGCACTCCCGTGGCGAACGTACCGTCGCGCTGGTCGCACCGTCGGCGGAACCTCGGGGCGCTGGAGACGTCCATCACCCTGGCGAGCGGCCCGGTCCTCTTCACGCCCATGGGCGGCGCCCCCGGCGCCGGGGCCATCCACCTGGGTGACGCCCGCGGCGGGTCCGTGAGCCTCCAGCTCCTCGCGACGGGCGGCAACCCGGCCTCCTACGACCTCGCCGCCCACGAGGGCCTCGAGTACCTGTTCTCCGCCGAGGACGACGGCCTCGGCAACACGGTGCTGCGCGGGTACAGCTACCAGACGCGCGGTCTGCTCACCCCGCTCAACCCGCCCACCCTGACGCTCTCCGGCACGCCGTCGGCGTACGTGAGCCGCATCGGCGTGAGCGAGGCCGCCGACGAGTTGCACGTCCCGACCGTGGACGGCGTGCACGTGGTGTCGCTCGGCGCATCCGTGCCGCAGATGGCGGCCTCCGCGCTCGTTGCCTCGGCTCCCGGGCACCCGGTCACGAACCCCACGTCGTTCGACCGCGACGGCACGACGACCTGGATCTGCGGGACCTCCGAGTTCACGGGCACCGATCCGACGGCCGCCGGCTGGATGAGCTGGGAGGACGGCGGCTCCGGGTCCGAGAGCGCCACGTACGGTGCCGTCCCGGCGACACCGTCGAAGAACTGGGTGCCCGCCGCCGGCGCCATGGAGCTCGCGGTCGTCTCGGACGGCACGGACACCTACGTCTACAACCTGCTCCGCGAGCCGCCGCCGGGCACGTTCTTCATCAAGCCCGCGGCCGTCGGCGCGACGCGCTTCCTCGGCAGCACTCCGGCCGAGACGTCGTTCCTGGCCTGCCCGGACGAGTGCGGCGAGCCCTTCGCGATCCCGACCGTGAGCGGAACGCGTGTCGCCTTCGAGACGAGCTTCGGCCCGCCCTTCGTCTTCGAACCGTCCGACGGCGGCGAGAAGGTCAACATCATCTACTCGCCGCTCGACTCCCTGGGCAGCGCCACCGGCTACGGCCTGCTCGCGACGCCGGCCCCCCTGGGCGGCCGCATCAGCACGAAGGGCATGGACCGTCCCATCTGGAGCCACGACGGCACCCGCGTGTTCGCCTCCACGAGCTGGTTCCCCGGCGCGCCGCAGGTCGGCGTCTCCGGGCTCGAGGTGCTCGACGTCCCCGCGGGCGTGCCGGTCAACCTGTTCGGCGGCCCGCGAACGGTCGTGCCGGCGCCGAACTTCCCGGACCAGTCCATCCTCGCGTCCGGGCGCTTCGACCCGCGCCTCCCCGTGCCCGCGCTCTCGGGACTGACGTTCTACGGCGGCGTGTTCGACGACGGCCTCGCCTCGCTGGCAGCGGCGCCGTTCGGCGAACTCGGCCAGAAGCAGCCGAGCGCGCACCCCCTCGCGCTGAACTCGAACGTGCCGAACTTCCGCGCCATCCACCCGCCCGCCTTCGAGGACGCCACGTCTTCGCTCGTCCCGGTGCCGGGCTCGTTCGGCGCGCGCCGCGTCACCTTCAACCACTACCCGGGCCAGGTCCTCGACGGCATCGTCATGACCGCGGCGATGGACGACGCGCTCCTGGTCCAGACCACCGGGATCAACCTGCTCGCGGGGCTCGGAATCCAGGTGCCGGTCCCCACCACGGTCCTCCCGCTGCCCGCGGGCTGGATCACCACCTCCGAGTTCCTCTCGTACTGATCGTCACGGATCGAAGATCCATCGAAACGACGGGCCGGGGGCGGTGATCCACCGCCTCCGGCCTGCATGCATTGGGAGACTGTCATGCGCCATCACGTCATCGGAACGTTCCTCGGCCTCGCGCTCACGACGGGCGCCGCGTCCGCCGCCGAGATCCTCGTCGACGCCACGGGCGTCGCCAGCCCGTACACCACCATCCAGCAGGCCATGGCCGCCGCCGATCCCGGCGACAGCATCCTGGTGCTCCCGGGCGACTACCCGGCGTTCCAGTTCGAGGTCGGGGTCGCCGTGCACGGGATGGGCTCGGCGCCCGGCGATGTCCACATCGCGCGCGTCGACTACCACGTGAGCGAGCCGACCATCGACTACGACACGGCGCTGACCAACGTCCACGTCGGCGACGCGACCGTCATGGGGCTGCTCGCGATCACGGGCAACGAGCTGCCGCCGGGCGTGTTCGTGCTCGACGGCGTGGTCATCGACGGCGGCGTGTTCCTCGAGGGCGGCCCCGAGGGCTTCGCGCTGCTCATGAACAACTCCGTCGTCGACGCGGCCGCCGGCCAGGGCTTCCTGGGCGCGGCGGTCACCGTCGGACGGAAGG
>JAUIEF010000237.1 GCA_030428785.1 bacterium | reverse complement strand
GCGCGGGGTCGTGGGCGGCGACGCCCTCCCGGACGAGCGCATGCGACGCCGACGCGACGAGCCCGCCGCGCCGCGCGCCCACGACCCCGCGCGGGACGACCCGCCCGACGTCGCCCCCGGCAGCCCGACGGCCGTCGTCGTCTCGGTGGGCCGCGGACGCGTCGACGTGCTCTCGAGCGACGGCCACACCGTCGTCGAGGCGCTGCTCCCCGACGACCTCGCGGCCACGCAGCAGACCGACGTCGCCGTCGGTGACGAGGTCGCGCTCACGTCCGTCGGCGGCGTCCCCCGCGTCCTCGCGGTCTCCGCGCGACGCAGCGTGCTCGCGCGACCCGACCCGGCCAACCCCCACCGCCTGCGCGTCCTCGCCGCGAACATCGACGTCGCCGTGCTCGTGCTCTCCTGCCGCCGCCCCGCGCTCCGACCGGGACTCGCCGACCGCTTCCTCGTCGCCCTCGCCGACGCGGGCGCCGCGCCGCTCGTCGTCGCGAACAAGACCGACCTGCTCGACGCCGCGGAGCGCACCTCCGTCGACGAGGCGCTCGCACCCGTCGCCGCACTGGGCGTGCCCGTCGTCCCGGCGTCGACGCACACCGGCGAGGGCCTCGACGCGCTCGCGGCCGCCGTGCGCGGTCGCCGCGCCGTCCTCGTCGGACACAGCGGCGTCGGCAAGTCGTCCCTGCTCAACGCGCTCGACCCGGCGGGCGCCCGCGTCGTCGGCGTCGGCCGCACGGGCGACGGCAAGGGCCGCCACACGACGACCCGCTCCACCCTCACCCGCCTCCCCGACGGCACCGAGGTCGTCGACACGCCGGGCGTCCGCGCGTTCGGACTCTGGCGACCGGACGACGACGCCCTGCGCGCCGCCTTCCCGGACGTCGTCCGCCACGCCGCCGCCTGCCGCTTCCGCGACTGCTCGCACGTCGTGGAACCCGACTGCGGCGTCCGCGCGGCGGTCGATGCGGGCGCGCTCGCGGGGAGTCGGCTCGCGTCGTGGACTCGGTTGATCGCGGAGCGCGGGGACTGACGGCGGGCGTTCGGACTGCTGGCGCTCCCGGGTCCGCGTGGGCCCGGGGGCGCTCCGCTCGGTCGGGCGCGGCAGGACGGACGCGCTGGGGGGGCGGGGGTGGCGCCGACCGTGAAGGCATACCTGCGGCCCGTGCTCAAGATGGGGCCTATGATCGAAAAGGTCCTCGGGCCTGCGGCCCTGCGGGAGATAACTGCGCGCGGGCCGCAGGTATGCCTTCACGTCGCATCCGGAACGATCGCCACGGCGCGTCCGTCCTGACGCGACCTCTCTCGCTGCGCTCACATCGTCACGCGAGTGAGACGCGTCGGATAGGCCGGCGCAACGACCGGAACCGCCCGGTGCGGAACGGCCGGGGGCGTGGGGCGGTTCGAGAGGAGGCGACCGACGCCGCGGGCGTTGCGCGTGAGGACACAGATCCGCTCGTCACGCTCCGCGGGGTGTCGGATCGCTTCGCTCCCGACGGCACGGCTGACCGCGGGCGTCACGTCCGCCGTTCGCGACGCCGGCGGACTCCTCGTGCGCGCGGAGCCGTCGGAAGTCCACCGGCGAGTGCGAGCGCGGAACGCGCGATGCACGGCCGGAACGCGGGGGGCGTCTCCCGGCACGTGACGTCGTCGGTCCCCCGTGCCGCGCGGAGCCTCCTCCGTGCGCGCTCCGGCTGGAGTGCAGCGAGGAAGGTCGCGACGGGCCGGACGCGCCGTGGAAGCCGTTCCAGATGCGACGTGAGGGCATACCTTCGGCCCGCGCGCAGTTATCTCCCGCAGGGCCGAAGGCCCGAGGACTTGTTTGAGCACGGGCCGAAGGTATGCCCTCACGGTCGGCTCCACCGACCCCACCCCAGCGCGTCCGGCCCGCCGCGGCCGCCCGAGCGGAACGCCACCGACGCCCCGCGCGTCGCGGGCCCCCCTGGGACGATCGCCGCGCCACGGGTACGTTGGCGACATGCCGCGTCTCGTCGACATCGACCCCGCCGCGTACGCGCTCCCCGCCGACGTCCGCGCGCGCCTGCTCTCTCCGGCGCTCGTCGTCTACCTCGACCGGGTGCGCGACAACCTCCGCGCGGTGCTCGCGCTCACGGGCGGGCCGGAGCGGTGGCGGCCGCACGTGAAGACGGTCAAGACGCCGGAGGTGTTCGCCGAGGTCGTGCGCGCGGGCGTGCGGCGGTTCAAGTGCGCGACGACGCGCGAGCTGGACCACCTGCTCCAGACGCTCGAGGCGCAGGGCGTGACCGACGGCGACGTGCTCGTGGCGTACCCGCTCGTGGGGCCGGCGCTCGACGAGCTGGCGGACGTGGCGTCGAGCTTCGGGGGCGCGCGGGTCTCGGTGCTCTGCGAGGACGCGGCGGGCGTGGGCGTCGTGCCGCCGGACGTCGGCGTCTTCGTCGACGTGAACCCCGGCATGCACCGCACGGGGATCCCGGTGCGGGAGGTCGACGCGATCCTCGCGGTCGCGGCGGCGGCGGGGCCGCGGTTCCGCGGCGTGCACTTCTACGACGGGCACCTCCACGACGACCCCGCCGGCCGGCGCGAGGAGGCGTTTGCGGCCTACGACGAGCTCGTCGGTCTCGTGGAGCGGCTGGAGGCTGCGGGGCACGCCGTGCCGGAGGTCGTGACGAGCGGCACGCCGACCTTCCGGCTCGCGCTCGGGCACCCCGGGCTCGCGGCGCTGCCGCGCACGGCGCACCGTGTCTCGCCGGGCACGGTCGTGCTGCACGACCAGCGCTCGGAGGAGGAGAACCCGGACCTCGACCTGCACCCGGCGGCGCTGCTCTTCACGCGGGTCGTGAGCCGGCCGCGCGCGGGGCTCGTGACCTGCGACGCGGGGTCCAAGTCACTGGGCGCCGACGCGGGCGACCCCGCGGCCGTCGTGCTGGGGCGTCCGGAGCTCGTGGCGCGCTCGCCGAGCGAGGAGCACCTGCCGCTCGAGGTCACCGCCGGCCCGGCGCCGGCACGGGGCGACGAGCTGCTGCTCGTGCCGCGGCACGTGTGCACGACGGTGAACCTCGCCGAGGAGGTGCTGCTCGTCGAGGGCGGGCGTGTCGTCGGGAGCGCGCGCGTCGCGGCGCGGGCGCACCCGCTGCTCCGCGGCGGGGCGACGGCGGCGAGCTGAGCGCGCGTCGACCGAGGGGCGCTCGGTGTCGCGTGCCCGCGGTGTAGAGTGCGTCCATGAACCGTCCTCGACGCCGCCCGACGGGTCGGCTGCTGGTGCTGGCCCTGGCCGCCTGCACCGCCTGCGCCGACGAGCCCGCTCCGCCCCCCGCCTCCGGCGACGCCCTCTACGCGGTCCACGCGCGCGGGCTGCCGTGGGAGCGTCGGCTCGTCGCCGACAACGCGCCGCTCTCGGTGAGCTGGTTGTTCGACACGCCGGCCGCCGACCGCGGCCCCATGACGTGGACCGCGTCGGGCGGGACGCAGCACCAGTACTCGGAGGGCACGCTGCTCCTCGTGGGCGACGGGGTGGCGGCGATCCAGGGCCCGACGCTCGACCCGGAGATCCACCACGTGCTCGCGCTGCGGCTGCGCACGCGCGACGTCGACAAGGTGCTCGTGCGGTGGCGCGGCGAGGGCGAGGCGTTCCACGAGTCCCGGACGTACACGGCGACGATCACGGAGACGCCGGAGGACGACTGGCAGGACCTCGCGATCCCGGTGAGCAGCCTGCGCGGCACGCGGCACCTGCTGCCGCCCGAGCCGGGCGACCCGCCGGGACGCAAGCGCTGGTCGAAGGCGCGTGACGCGGCGGAGGGCGTGCGGGAGCTGCGCATCGCGTTCACGGGCAAGGGCGCGGTGAAGGCGCAGCTCGACGAGCTGCACGTCCTCTCGGACTTCGACCGCGACGAGCTCGTCGACCAGCGGCTCGGTCGCGCGGGCATCTACTGCGTCGGGAACGTCATGCGCTCGGGCGACTCGCTCGCGGCGCGGTTCACGCCCGTGCCGGACGAGCGGCTGCGGATGTGGCTCGCGGTGGCGGGCGCGTCCGGCCCGACGACCGTGCGGCTGCGCGAGACGGGCGGGCTGCTCGAGGAGCGGTCGTGGACGCTGGCGCCCGACGAGGAGTGGCGGTCCGTGAAGGTGGACCTCGCGCCGGCCGGCGGCCGTCCCGTGGAGCTCGAGCTGCTCGCGGAGGGCGGCGGGCGCCGGGCGGTCGTCATGGCGGGCGGCGTCGTGCGCATGGCGCCCGCGGAGACGGCGCGGCCGAGCATCGTGCTCTACCTCGTCGACACGCTGCGCGCGGACCGGCTCGGGACGTACGGCTACCCGCGCGCGACGGACCCGGTGCTCCGGCGCATCGCGGCGGAGGGCGTCGTCTTCGAGCGCGCGTTCGCGTCGAGCAACTGGACGCGCCCCGCGACGAGCTCGATCCTCACGTCGCTCGACGGGATCACGCACGGCAACACCTCGCACCTCGCGCGCGTGTCGCCCGACGTGCGCACGCTCGCCGAGCAGCTCGCCGACTCCGGCTACCTCACGACGTCCTTCGTGACGAACTTCAACGCGAGCGAGTGGGCCGGGCTCGAGCAGGGCATGGACGTGTGGCACGACCCGCCCGCGTACGGCGCGGTGCACGCGGCCGACTCGCTCACGTCGCGGCTCATCGGCGGGCCGATCCGCGAGTTCCTCGCCGAGCACGCGGACGAGCAGGTGTTCCTCTACGCGCACTCGGGCGACCCGCACGTGCCGTACGACCCGCCGTCGGACCTCGTGGCGGTGCTCGCCGACGGGCCGGAGGGTCCTGGGTTCTCGGAGATGGAGCCGGAGGTGCGCGGCAACGCGCTGCGCTACGACGCCGAGGTGCTCTTCAACGACGGCGAGATCGGCCTCATCGACGACGTGCTCGAGGCCGAGGGCCGGCGCGACGACACGATCTTCGTGTTCGTGTCGGACCACGGCGAGGGATTCGGCGAGCACGGCGCGTTCGAGCACCGCAACACGCTCTACCAGGAGGAGCTCCACGTGCCGCTCGTGTTCCGCTGGCCCGCGGCGATCCCGCCGGGGCAGCGTCGGAGCGAGCCGGTGAGCCAGGTCGACGTCGCGCCGACGCTCCTGGGGCTCGTGGGCGCGCCCGGCGCCGACGAGTGGCAGGGGCGCGACCTGAGCGCGGAGCTGCTCGCGGGGCCGGACGCGGCGATCCCGGACGCGCCGCTCTTCTCGCACGTGCTGCACAGCGCGCCGAAGGACGGCCTCCGGGACGAGGTCGCCGTGCTCTGGGGCGACTACAAGCTCATCGCGGGCGTCACCGAGGACGGCGAGATCGTCCCGCGCGCGCTCCACCACCTGGGCGACGACCCGGGCGAGACGGAGGACCTGAGGGGGCGCCCGGAGGTGGCCGACGTCGAGGCCGCCGCGGTGCGCTGGGCGCGCGAGCGCGTGGCGCTCAGCCGCACGGCGAGCCGCCCGGCGGAGGCCGACGCGATGGACCCGCAGCAGCGGCACTGGATGGAGGAGATGGGCTACCTCGGGAAGTAGGCCGGCGGGGGTCCCGGCGTCTCCGCCGGCGGGTCCTCCCGGCCTCCGGCCCCGCGCCCCCACCGGTCCCCGCGCGACCGCCCCGGAACGGGAGCGGGCCCGCCGACGTCGCCGTCGACGGGCCCGCGATGCGAGGGTCGGCGTCCGGTCACCCGGCGCGCCGCCCCTGCCGCCCACTCGTCAGGGGAGCAGGTCGGCCGCCGCGTCGACCGGCGTGCGGAGCGACCGGAGGAAGCTCAGCACCTCGATGCGACCCTGGGCCGGCAGCGCCTCGAAGGCGTCACGCTGCGCTTGCGCCTCGCCGCCGTGCATGAGGACGGCGTCGGTGAGCGTGAGCGCGCGACCGTCGTGCAGGTACGGCGCCGTGTCGGCGATGCCCCACAGACGCGCCGTGACGAACTCGGAGTCGAGGTGGTGACCGAAGTCCTCGGCGAGGCCCGGTCCCATGTCGTGGCGCTTGAGGTCCGAGAACAGCGGCACGCGGATGCCGCCGCCCGGCGCGAGGTCGAAGCCCGCGGGCGACTGGTTGAGGTCGACCGCGTAGAACACGTTGAGCGCGGGCTTGCTCGGGACCTCCGGGAAGCTGTACGTGAGCACCGGCGTCTTCGTGTCCAGGAACGGGATGTGGCAGTCCGTGCACCCGATGCTGTTGAACAGCACCTGGCCGTTCGCGGCGTCGGGGGAGAGCGGGTCCTGCGTGGGGCGCTCGAGGTTCGTGTTGAAGATGTGGAGCGCGGAGAGCTCGCCCACGAGGATCTCGTTCACGACGCCGTCGTTGTCGGCGTCGACGTCCGTGCCCACGTCCTCCTCCGGCTGCATGCCGAAGTGGAAGTTGAGCGCGCCGACGTCGAACTGACGGACGGTCTCGAACTCGCCCTTGCGCCCGAACGGACGCACGACGAGGTCGACGTCCACGCCCTCGACGTTCGTCACGTCGTAGAGACCGGAGAAGGCGTCGTAGGAGATCGTGCCGAAGTCCACGCCCTTGGTGACGAGCGGGATGACGGTGCCGGCGTTGATCTTGGCCATGCGCGCGGCCGCGTTGAGCTCCTTGGTCATCTCCTTCGCGAGGAGCTCGACGCCGCCGGAACCGAAGAGGAACGGCGGGTTGATGTAGCGGCCGTCGAAGCTCGCCTCGCCCGCGCCGTCGGAGTCGTCGACGTCGATGTTGCGGGGCTGGAAGATGGCGTTGTTGTTGCTGCCGCCGACGCCGCCCACCTCGAAGCGGAACGGAGCGGTGGCGAAGCTGCCGACCGAGTGGCACTCCTGGCAGTTCTGGGCGTCGAGGCCGTTGATCCGCAGGAAGGTGCCGTTGCCCTGGAGCGTGGGACGACCGCCGGGGCTCGTCGTGTCGAGGGCGTTCACGGGGCCGTCGCCGTAGCCGTCGTAGCGGTTCGTGGGCGTGGCGAAGATCTTGAGTCCG
>JAUIEF010000236.1 GCA_030428785.1 bacterium | reverse complement strand
GGCGGGGCTCATGCTCTTCACGATCTTCGTGCGCATCACGATCCCGGTGCTCGGCGGCAGCCTCTCGATCGACAGCCGCTACCACCGGGGCCGCGTGCCCGTGTCCGCCACGGCCGTCATCGCGGCGGGCGGCGTCCCCGTGGCGGTGTCCGCGTCGGGTGCGGCGCCCGCGCCCGCGGCGGAGCCCGATCCCGCGCCGGACGACGGGCCCCCGCTCGAGGAGAGCGCGCCCCCGGACGCGGAGCCCGCGGTCGGCGAGGGCGAGGACGCCCCGGCCGGCGAGCCGGCGGCCGAGACCCCGGGCGCGACCGTCGCCACCCCCGAGACGCCCGACGACGCGCCGGTCGTCGAGCCCGCCCCCGCGCCCGACGGGCCGGGCGACCCGGACACCGAGACGTCCGACTCCAGAAAGGAAGCACCATGATCCGCACGACCCTCCGCCTCGTCCTGCCGGGCCTCGCGGTGCTCGCGACCGCAACGGTCGCGTCCTCCCAGGCCATCGGCCTCGCCGAGCTGAGCGACGTGACGAAGGAGTGCGTCGCCTGCCACAAGGAGGAGAGCACCTCGCTCTACGAGCAGTGGGGCGACAGCAAGCACTACCGCGGCAACGTCGGCTGCTACGAGTGCCACGCCGCCGACGCCGAGGACGCGGACGCGATCCGGCACTACGACCACGTCATCGCGACGATCGTGAGCCCGAAGGACTGCGCGCGGTGCCACAGCCGCGAGGTCGAGGAGTTCCTGGGCTCGCACCACTCGAAGGGCGGCCGCATCCTCGGCTCGCTGGACAACATCCTCGCGGAGGTCGTCGAGGGCGGGAACCACCTCGTGACGCCGGCCTTCCCCGACGGCGTGTCGCCCGCGGCGGTCACCGGCTGCTGGCAGTGCCACGGCAGCGAGGTCAAGGTGCTCCCCGACGGCCGGCTCGACCCGGCGACCTGGCCCAACACGGGCATCGGTCGCATCAACCCCGACGGCAGCGAGGGGAGCTGCAGCGCGTGCCACGCGCGGCACGCCTTCTCCGTCGAGCAGGCGCGGCGCCCGGAGAACTGCGGCAAGTGCCACATGGGCCCGGACCACCCGCAGCTCGAGGTCTACGAGGAGTCCAAGCACGGCGTCGCCTTCCACGCGCACGAGGACGACATGGCGCTCGGCGACCCGAAGTGGATCGTCGGCGAGGACTACACCGCGGCCCCGACCTGCGCGACCTGCCACATGTCGGCGACCGCGACCCAGGACGTCAGCCACGACATCGGCCTGCGCATCAGCTGGAACAACCGGCCCGCCGTCTCCATCCGGCCCGAGGAGTCGGACGCGAAGATGGGGCTGCCCGGCGCGTCGATCCCCTGGCAGGAGCGCCGCGAGAACATGCGCGACGTCTGCCTCTCGTGCCACAACGTGAACTGGGTGGACAGCTTCTACGTCCAGTACGACGCGTTCATCCAGATGTACAACGAGAAGTACGGCAAGCCGGGCGAGGCGCTCTACGAGCTCGCCAAGCCGCTCATGCGGCCGGTGGCCTTCGCGAACAAGCTCGACTTCATCTGGTTCGAGCTGTGGCACCACGAGGGACGGCGCGCGCGGCACGCGGCCTCGATGATGGGGCCCGACTACGCGCACTGGCACGGCACCTACGACCTCGCGAAGAACTTCTACACGGAGTACGTGCCGGAGCTCGAGGAGCTCGTGGAGGACAATCTGCGCTCGGACGACCCGGAGCGCGTCGCCGCGGCGGAGGCCTTGAAGGCGAAGCTCGACGAGGTGCTCGCCATGGAGGACCACAAGTGGTTCCTCGGGCTCATGGACCCGGGCGAGGCGGAGCGTCGGTCGAAGGCGCGCGAGGAGTTCCAGCAGCGGTACGAGGACGACAAGTAGGATCGGCCGGCGCGCGGCGTCGTCGCGCGCCCCGGAGGAGACCGCCATGCAGACCGGACGCATCGAGCCCACGGCGGAGGACGGCCGCGAGGCGCTCCGCGGGCACCTGCTCGACCGGGCGCTCGCGGCGCGCGCCGCCCATGGGCCCGAGCTCGACGCCGACGCCCTCGCGCGGCTGCTCGAGGACCCGGAGGTCGTGCGCTTCCCGACGCGGCTCGTCGTCGACGACGACGGCGACCTGCTCCCGGGCGAGTTCGCCTGGGCGCGGCCGCGCGGCGAGCGGCCGTCGGACGGCTTCGACCTCCTGGTGCACAGCCACTTCCGCGACCGGCCCGAGGTCTGGTCGCTCCTCGTCGGGTACCACCTGCCGTCCGTGAACTACCTGGACATCGCGGCGCGCGAGGAGGCCGAGCTCTTCGGCGCGGCGCTCAACGGCCTGGAGATCGAGGACTACTACGCGCGGCTCTGCGCCCTCGCCGACGAGCTCCCGGACGCGCCCGAGCGCGCGCCCTACACGGCGTCGCTCGTGGTCGTCGCGGAGCCGGACGCGGACGTGCGCTTCCTGCAGGCGCAGCTCGAGAAGCGCAGCGACTGCGCGGTGGGCAAGCCCGTGGGCGACCGGCTGCCGGTGGTCCTCGCGGCGCCGGACGCGGGCGCGGCGGAGGAGGGCACGCGCATCCTCGCGGGCATGCCCGGCGTCGGGGGCGTGGAGGTCGTCGCCATCGGCCTCGACGCGGGAGCGACGCCCTGCGGCGGCGACCCCGTGCCGGCGTCCGCGGGCTGCGGGACCGGCTGCGGGTGCGGGCCGACGGCGCCCGCCGTGACCCCGCCCGTCGATGTCTTCGCGTCGTCTCGGCCGGCCCCCGAGCCGCCGCCGACGGGCGGCTGCGGATCCGGGTGCGGCTGCGGTCCGACGCCGGCCTCGGGAGGAGGTGCCCCGTGAGGATGGACCGTCGCTCGTTCCTGCGCTCCGTCGCGATGGCGGCGGCCGCCGCCGCCGCGCGGCGCGCGCCGGTGCAGCCGATCCTCGACGCGGCGGGCGGCATCACGTGGGACAAGGCGCCCTGCCGCTTCTGCGGGACGGGCTGCCACCTCCAGGTGGGCGTCGCCGACGGCAGGGTCGTCGCCGTCGCGGGCGACGAGCAGGCCGACGTCAACAAGGGCCTGCTGTGCGTCAAGGGCTACCACGCGGGCGAGGCGCTCTACGGGAAGGAGCGCCTCACGACACCGCTGCTCCGCAAGGACGGCGCGCTCGTGCCGGTCTCCTGGGACGAGGCGCTCGACGTGCTCGCGGACCGCGTCGAGGCCGACCCCGCGGGCTTCGCGATCTACGGCAGCGGCCAGTGGACGATCGGCGAGGGCTACGTCGCCAACAAGTTCGTGAAGGCCGGCCTCGCGAACAACCACATCGACCCCAACGCGCGGCTGTGCATGGCGTCGGCGGTCACCGGCTTCCTCGCGACCTACGGCGTCGACGAGCCGGCGAGCTGCTTCGACGACCTCGACGCGTGCGACGTCGCCCTGTTCTGGGGCAACAACATGGCCGAGGCCCACCCGGTGCTCTTCTCGCGCCTGGTAGACCGGCGGCTGCGCGGGCAGTCCGTGACGCTCGTCGACATCGCGACGCGCCGCACGCGCACGACCGAGTCGAGCGACCGCTTCCTGCTCATGCGTCCGCAGGGCGACCTCGCGCTCGCGAACGGCATCGCGCACCTGCTCCTCGAGGAGGGCGGCGTCGACGAGGCCTTCGTCGAGGCGCACGCGGCCTTCCGGACGGACAACGACCCCCTCGACCTCTTCGGGCGGGCGTCGACCCTCGACGCGTACCGGGCGTCGCTCGCGGAGTACACGCCGGAGCGCGCCGCGGAGCTGTCGGGCGTGCCGGCCGACGACATCCGCTGGCTCGCGAGCCTCTTCGCGGACAAGAGCCGCCGCATCGCGAGCTTCTGGTGCATGGGCGTGAACCAGCACACCCGCGGCACGGCGATGAACACGCTCCTCCACGGGCTGCACCTGCTCAGCGGGCACTTCGGCCGGGCGGGCGACGGGCCCACGAGCCTCACCGGGCAGCCGTCCGCCTGCGGCACCGTGCGCGAGGTCGGCACGCTCGCGCACACGCTTCCCGGCGGGCGGCTCGTCGCGAAGGACGAGCACCGCGCGGACGCGGAGCGCCTGTGGGGGCTGCCCGAGGGCCGCCTCTCCGGCACGCCCGGCAAGCACACCGTCGCGATGTGGGACGCCTTCACGCGCCCCGACGGCGACATCTCGACGATCTGGGTGCAGGTCACGAACCCGGCGCAGTCGCTGCCCGACGCCGACACGCTCTTCTTCCGGCGGCCGCGCGACGGCTCGAGATTCCTCGTCGTGTCGGACGTCTACCCGACCGCGACGACGCGCGAGGCGGACCTCGTGCTGCCCTCCGCGATGTGGGTCGAGAAGAACGGCGTCTACGGCAACTCGGAGCGGCGCACGCAGCAGTGGTTCAAGATGGTCGACCCGCCGGGCGACGCGCGCGACGACGTGTGGCAGGTGATCGCCGTCGCGCGGCGCCTCTTCGACCGCGGCTTCGAGGGCATGGCGCGCGCTGACGGCCGCTTCCTCTTCGACCTGCCCGCCGCCGACGGCGGCTCGTTCCCGGCCTGGGACTGGACGCGCTTCCACGACGAGAACGTCGACGAGAAGCTCTTCGAGGAGTACCGGCCCTTCACGACGCTGGAGCACAAGGACCTCGCGCCGTACGGCGAGTACGTCAAGGCGCGCGGGTTGCGCTGGCCGGTCGTGCAGGACGCGGGCGGTCGCTGGCGCGAGACGCGCTGGCGCTTCGTCGAGGGGCAGGACCCGTACGTCGCGGCGGGCGCGGGCGTCGACTTCTACCACTCGGTGACCGGCGACGGCCGCGCGCAGATCTGGTTCCGGCCGCACGAGGACCCGCCGGAGATGCCTGACGAGGAGTACCCGATGTGGCTCTGCACCGGGCGCGTCCTCGAGCACTGGCACACGGCGACCATGACGGGCGTCGTCCCGGAGCTCGTGTCCGCCATGCCCACGGCCTACGCGGAGCTCAACCACGAGGACGCGCGGGCGCTCGGCGTGCGCACGGGCGACCGCGTCGTGCTCGAGACCCGGCGCGGTCGCGTCGAGTTCCCGGCCTGGGTGGGCGGCCGCGGCGAGCCGGCGCGCGGCTCGGTCTTCGTGCCCTTCTTCGACGCGCGGCGGCTCGTGAACCGCCTCACGCTGAACGCCGTCGACCCCGTGAGCAAGCAGCCCGACTACAAGAAGTGCGCGGTGCGGGTGGAGGCCGTGGAGGGCTGAGGCGCGAGCCCGGCGTGACGCCGGGGAGGGGACGGGCATCCGACCGGGCTCGTCGCGATAATCGCGACCGGCGGCGCACATGGGTGCGCCGTCCGCGACACCGATCCGACCGCGGTGCGCGGTCCCGCGCCCTCCCCGACGAGCCGACCCGGCCATGACGACCACGACGACCGACGCCGCGGAGACGCAGGACGCCGGGCGACCCGCCGGCGGCCGCCGCCGCGTCCTCGCGCTGCTCGTCGTGCTCGCGGCGCTCGTCGCCGCGGTCGTGTGGCTGCCCGTCGACGCCTGGCTGCGCGCCGCCGTCGACTGGATCGAGGGCCTCGGATGGTGGGGGCCCGTCGCGCTCGTCGGGCTCTACGTCCTCGCGTGCGTGTTCCTCGTGCCCGGCTCGGTCATCACGCTCGGCGCGGGCGCGGCCTTCGGCGTCGTGGAGGGCTCGATCACCGTGTCGATCGGCGCCACGCTCGGCGCGACGGCCGCCTTCCTCGTCGGGCGGCACCTCGCGCGCGGGCTCGTCGAGCGTCGGGTCGCCGGCAACGAACGCTTCGCCGCCGTCGACCGCGCGGTGGGGCGCGAGGGCTTCAAGATCGTCCTGCTGACGCGGCTCTCGCCGGTCTTCCCGTTCAACGTGCTGAACTACGCGTACGGCCTCACGTCGGTGCGCGTCCGCGACTACGTGCTCGCGTCGTGGCTCGGCATGATCCCCGGGACCATCCTCTACGTCTGGCTCGGGGCGGCGGCGAAGTCGGCGATCGCGCCGGAGGAGGCGGGCACCGGACAGGTCGTGCTCAAGTGGGTCGGGCTCGCGGCGACGCTGCTCGTGACGGTGTACGTCACGAAGGTCGCGCGACGCGCCCTGGACGAGGAGGTGGCGACGTGACGACCGACGCGCACGACCCGACGGACGGACGCCTCGTCGTCCCGCCGGACGGCGAGCACGACCGCGCCCTCGTCGGGCACGTGCACCCGCCGGGCTGGACGAATCCCGAGCCCGACGGCCGCTACAACCTCGTCGTCGTGGGCGCCGGCACGGCGGGGCTCGTCTCCGCGGCGGGCGCCGCGGGGCTCGGCGGACGGGTCGCGCTCGTCGAGCGGCACCTCATGGGCGGCGACTGCCTCAACGTCGGCTGCGTGCCGAGCAAGGGCCTGCTCGCCGCGGCGCGCCGCGCGGCGGACGTGGCACGCGCCGGCGAGTTCGGGGTGCGCGTCCCGGAGGGCGTCACCGTCGACTTCCCCGCGGTCATGGAGCGCATGCGCCGGCTCCGCGCGGACATCGCGCCGAACGACTCGGCGCAGCGCTTCCGCGACCTGGGCGTCGACGTGTACCTCGGCGGCGGCCGGTTCACCGGGCCCGACACGCTCGAGGTCGGCGGTCGCACGCTCCGCTTCAAGAAGGCCGTCGTCGCGACGGGCGCCCGCGCGTCCGCGCCGCCGATCCCGGGCCTCGACGGCGTCGACGCGCTCACCAACGAGACGCTCTTCTCGCTCACCGAGCTGCCGCCGCGGCTCGCCGTGCTCGGGGCCGGACCCATCGGCTGCGAGATGGCGCAGGCCTTCGCGCGCTTCGGCAGCCGCGTGACGCTCGTCGAGATGGGGGAGCACGTGCTCCCGCGCGAGGACCCGGACGCGGCGCGCGTCGTGCAGGAGGCCCTCGCCCGGGACGGCGTCGACCTGCGGCTCGCGACGAGGACCGTGCGCGTCGCGCGCGACGGCGACGAGGTCGTCCTGCACCTCGCGCCCGCGGGGGCCGGCGCGGCGGGCGCCGACGGCGCCGCGACGACCGTCCGCGCGGACCGCCTGCTCGTCGCCGTGGGCCGCGCGCC
>JAUIEF010000235.1 GCA_030428785.1 bacterium | reverse complement strand
CGCGACGGCGGGCGCCGGCGCGCCGGGCGCCGCGCCGCCCGCGAGCGGCGACGTGACGCGCCCGCCCCTCGGGCCCGACGGCGCCGACACCGCCCCCGCGGACCCCTCCGATGGCTGACGCCCCGCCGCTGGGCTGGGGGCTCGTGGGCCCCGGCGAGATCGCGGGCGTGTTCGCCGAGAGCCTGGCGGAGACCGGCGCGGGGCGCGTCGTGCGCGTCGTCGGCCGGTCGCCCGAGCGCACCGCCGCGTTCTGCGCGCGCTCCGGCGGCGCGCCCGCCGACGACCTCGCCGCGCTCCTCGACGATTCCGACGTGCAGGCCGTCTACGTCGCGACGCCGCACGCGTGCCACCCCGAGGCGGTGCGCGCGGCGCTCGACGCCGGCCGCGCCGTGCTCTGCGAGAAGCCGCTCGCCGTCGACCCGGCGACCGTCGCCGCGCTCCACGCGCACGCGCGCGACCGCGAGGTCCCGCTCGTCGAGGGCTGGATGTACCGCGCTCACCCGCAGCTCGAGCGGGCGCTCGCGCTCGTGCGCGGCGGCGCGATCGGCGAGCTCGAGCGTCTCGAGTCCGGCTTCTGCTTCGCGGCCGACGTGCCGGACACGCACCGCCTGCGTGACCCGGGCCTCGGCGGCGGCGCGATCCTCGACGTGGGCGGGTACCCGGTCTCGCTCGCCATGCGCGTCGCGGCGGCGGTCGCGCCCGACGACGACGGGCGCGCGTGGCGCGAGCCGGACTCGCTCGCGGCGCGCGTGCGGGCGACGTCCACCGGCGTCGACGCGCACGCCGAGGCCGTGCTCGTCTTCGCGGGCGGCCTGCACGCGGAGGTGAGCTGCTCCATCGAGGAGGAGCTCGGCTGCTCGGCGGTGCTCCACGGGAGCGCGGGACGCCTCGAGATCGAGGAGCCGTTCCTGCCGGAGGGCCGGCGGCGCGGGCTCGTCGGCCGGCTGCTCCTCACGCGCTGGGACGACGACGCGCCGACGAACGGCGCGGGCGCGCGCGTCGTCGACGCGACGGTCGAGGAGGTCGTCGCGGCCGAGGACTGCTTCGCCGCCGAGGCGCGCGTCGTCGCCGGCATGGTCGCGCGCGGTGACGCCGACCCGCCCGCGCCGATGATCGGCGCCGAGGAGTCCGTCGCGCTCTCCCGCGTGCTCGCCGCCTGGCGCACGACGATGCACGCGGAGGACTGAGCCCGCACGTGACCACCCTCGACACCGCCCTGCTGCTCGCGTTCCTGCTCGTCGTGGCGGTCGTGTCGATGGTCGCGTCGCGCGGGGAGCGCACGCGCGCCGACTACTTCCTCGCCGGGCGCAAGCTGCGCTGGTGGCTCGTCGGGTTCTCGCTCATCGCCTCGAACATCTCCACCGAGCACTTCGTCGGCATGACGGGCGACGCCGCGCGCAAGGGGCTCGCCGTCGCGAGCTACGAGTGGCTCGCCGCGCCGGCGCTCGTGCTCGTCGCGCTCTGGCTGCTGCCGCGCTTCCTGCGCGCCGGGCTCTACACGATCCCCGAGTTCCTCGAGTACCGCTACGACCGCGCGTGCCGGTCGATCCTCGCGGGGCTCATGGTCGTGTTCTTCGTGCTCACCGTGCTCGCGACGGTGCTCTACTCGGGCGCGACCTTCCTGTCCGCGGTGCTCGACCTGCCGGGGTGGCTCGCGGCGCAAGGGTTCGTCGACGGCGCGGCTGGGAGCGGCGGGCCCGGCAGCGCGAGCGGCGAGGCGACCGCCGCCGCGCGCGAGGCCGCCGACGCGCTCGCGTTCCAGGTCGGCGTGTGGGGCATCGGCATCGCGGCCGGCGTGTACACGATCTTCGGCGGGCTGAAAGCGGTCGTGTGGTCGGACCTGCTCCAGGGTTCGGCGCTGCTCGTCGGCGGGACGGTCGTCACGCTGCTCGCGCTCGCGGAGCTCGGCGACGGCGCGGGGCTCGCCGCCGGGTGGTCGCGCTTCACGACCGCGCAGGCCGACGCGCTGCACGTCGTGCGCCCGTGGGACGACCCGGACGTGCCGAGCCTGAGCCTCGTGACGGGCCTGTGGATCCCCGTGCTCTTCTACTGGGGCCTCAACCAGTTCATCACGCAGCGCACGCTCGCGGCGGGCTCGCTCGCCGAGGGACAGAAAGGGCTCATGCTCGCGGCGGGCATCAAGCTCTTCCTGCCGTTCCTCGTCGTGCTGCCCGGGATGATGGCCGTGACGATCCTCGGCGACGCGCTGCTCGACGCGCCCGCGGACGGCGCGTACCCGACGCTCCTGCGACACCTGCTGCCGGCGGGCCTGCTCGGGCTCATGCTCGCGGCGGTGGCGGGCAGCATCATGAGCACGTTCAACAGCGGGCTGAACTCGGCGGCGACGGTCTTCACGCTCGACCTGTGGGGCGTGCACGTCGCGCCGGACATGGACGAGCGGCGCGCGGTGCGCGTCGGGCGCACCGTCACGGCGGTGCTCGCGATCGCGGCCTGCCTGTGGGCGCCGGTCATCCGCAGCTTCGAGGGTGTCTTCGCGTACATCCAGGAGCTGTGGGGGTTCGTGTCGGCGCCGACCTGCGCGGTGTTCTTCGTCGGGCTCCTCGCGCGGCGCGTGCCGGCGGGCGCCGCGCGCGCGGCGCTCGTCGTCGGGCCGCTGCTCTACCTCGTGAGCCGCGCGCCGAACTGGGTCTGGACCGCCGACGAGGCCGCGGCGGCCGGCGGCGCGATCGCCGCACTGCACGCGTACTCGAGCATGGCGTTCCTCTACCACATGTTCGTGCTCTTCCTCGTGCTCGTCGCGGGGATGCTCGCGTGGGGACGCGTGCGTCCGCTCCCCGAGCCCGTCGCGCTGCCGGACCGCGCGGCCGTCGACGTGACGCCGTGGCGCGGCGTGGAGCTCGCGGGCGCGGTTGTCGTCGCGGCGACGGGCGTGCTCTACGCGGTGTGGTGGTGAGGCGAGGCGTCCCCGGACTCAGGGCGTCGTCGCGAGCAGGCCGTCCGAGAGCGTGAGGCCGTGGACGGTCGTGGCGTCCTCGACCACGAACTGGAACCACACCTCGGTGCCCGGCGCGACGCCCGGCGGCCAGGTCGTCGAACCCGTGAACGCGCCCGCGCCGTCGGCGGTGACCACGAGCTGGGTCGCGAACGGGAACGCGTGCACGGTCCCGCCGAGCGCGGCGAAGGGTGTCGGTGCGAACGACACCCACGCGACCAGGGCGGCGCCGGGCGGCGCGTCCGCGAGGGTCACGGCGGCGGTGCTCCCGGCGGTGAGCGGCCCCGACCCGGTGAGCGTCGGCGTCCCCGCGACGCCCGGCGTGCCGCCGCCCAGGTCGGTCCACGGGTCCGCGACGTCCACGAAGGCGTATGCGGAGCCGGCGTCCGCGAGCCCCGCCACGTGGTCGCGCTCGGCGGCCACGACGAGCGAGTCGCCCGAGAGCGCGACCGCCGAGCCGAAGCGGTCGAACTCCTCCCCGTCGCTCGCGCGCAGCTCCTGCCGCTGCGACCACGTCGAACCGCTGCGCGCGAACACGTAGGCCGCGCCCGCGGCGGGTCCGCCGTCGTGGGGATGGACCCGCGCGCCCACGACGGCCGTGTCGCCCTCGAGCGACACCGACCATCCGAAGCCGTCGGACGCCGCGCCGTCGTCGGCGACGAGTCGGGCCTGCGCGTCCCACGTGCCGCCGCTGCGCACGAACACGAACGCGGCCCCTGCGTCCGCGCCGCCGGCGTGGTCGACCCGCGGCGCGCCCACGAGCGCCGTGTCGCCCGAGAGCGCGACGGACCACCCGAAGCCGTCGTCGTCCGCGGCGTCGTCGGCGGCGAGCCGCGCCTGCTGCGACCACGTCGTCCCGGAGTGCACGAACACGTAGACCGAGCCGGCGTCCGTCCCGCCGGCGTGGTCGTCACCGGCCGCCGCGACGAGGAGCGTGTCGCCCGAGAGGCTCACCGCGTTCCCGAAGCCGTCGTTGTCCGCGGCGTCGTCGGCGGAGAGCCGCGCCTCCTGCTCCCACGCGCCGCCGTCACGCGCGAACACGTACGCGGAGCCCGCGTCGACGCCGCCCGCGTGGTCGTCGAGTCGCGCGCCGACGACTGCGAGGTCCTCGGAGAGCGCCACCGACCGGCCGAAGTCGTCGATCGCGGCGGGCTGGTCCGCCTGCAGCACCGCCCCGCTGCTCCAGGACGCGCCGGACCGCGTGAACAGGAACGCCGACCCGGCGTTCATGAACACGCCGACGTCGTCGTTCGGGGCGCCGACGAGCGCCGTGTCGCCGGCGAGCGCGACGGAGGTCCCGAAGTCGGCGAACGACTCGAGGCCGCCGGCGAGGAGGTACGCCTGCGTCGTCCACGACCCCGCGTCGCGCACGACGACGTACGCGGCCCCGGCGTCCTCGAGGCCGCCGACATCCCGGCTCGGAGCGCCGAGGAGCGCCGTGTCCCCGTCGAGCGCCGCGCACCACCCGAAGGCGTCCGCGACGCCGCTCTCCGGCGCGGTGAGCTGTGCCTCCTCGGTCCACGTCGTCTGCGCGTGCGCGCTCGTCGACGACGCGAGCGCGACGAGCGACGTCGCGAGGACGGTCCGCAGACGAGCGTGTCGGTGCATGGTCCTGCTCCCCGGGGCGGTCGGGCGCGGAGGGCGTCGGCGCCGACGAGCCTCGCGTCCGTCCCGCCCCGAGGGTAGGCGCCGATCGACGATCCGACCAGGAGGTGCGCGGCGGAACGCGCCCGCCGCGCGCCTCCCGCTCCGTCCGTCAGCGCCCCGCCGGACCCCAGTTGAGCCACGCCGCCGCCGCGGACTTCGCGACGAGGATCGTGCGCTTCATCTCCTGGGCCTCGGCGTGCTCGGGGTCGATCGCGAGGACCGTGTCGACCCACTCGAGGGCGCCGTAGTAGTCGCTGCGCACCGCGAGCAGGTCGGCGGCGTGGAGCCCGGCGAGGATCGCGTGGTCGTGCAGGTGGTTCGCGATGCTCTCGATCTCGACGACGAGCGCGGCGTCGCCCGGGTGGCGCTCGTGCAGCTTCGACGCCGCCTTCCACGCGTCGCGGTAGGACTCGACCGCCTCCTCGGCGAGCTCGGCGGAGCGGGTGGCCTCCGCGGAGATCCGGACCGCGTCGAGGTAGAGCTCGTCGCCGCGACGGATCTCCTCGCGGATCGGCTCCAGCCGCCGTTCGATGTCGGCACGCGCGCGCTCGTCCAGCTTGGCCTGCCGCTCGGCGCGCCGCGCGGCGGCGCGGTCGCGTTCGAGCGCGTCGACGGCGTGCGCCAGCTCCCCGAGCGTCGGTTCGGAGAGGAGGTTCGCGTGGCGCGTCGCGATGAGCCGCAGGTACCGGTTCGCCTCGGCGAGGTCGCCCCGGTCGAGGGCGTCGCGGAGCCAGCCCTCGAGGACCCCGACGAGCCAGGTGCGGAGCTGCTCCTCACCGGTGTCGTCGCGGCGCTCGCGGAGGAGCTGCAACGCCTCCCCGGCCTGCTCGACGGCGAACTGCGGGAGCTCGAGCTCCGCGGCGCGCCGGGCCATCGCGGCGTGCTCGTCGGGCGTGCCCGGACGGCGCGCGGCCAGCTCGATGCGGAACGCCGACGACGGCTCGAACTCGTCGAGGGTGTGGCGCACGTCCATGCCGCCGTCGAACACGATCTCCCGCAGGTCGACGCGGGTCTCCTCGAGGCCGAGGACGCGGACCTTCGCGACCGTGCCGTTCGTGAAGCGGACGCTGAGCAGGTCGGGGTCGGGCGTGCGCGCGTCCGGCGCCGGCTGGAGCGCGAGGACGGCGAGCAGGGACGAGATGATCAACGGACGGAACATGGTGCGTCTCCGGAGGAGGCGGGTGGACCCTCGGATCGCCTCCGCGCCCCCGGTGGATGCGTGCACGCGTCGCGGTCATCGTCGCGACAGACCGGGAGGTGCTCCCGGATTCCTGCGACGGGTTTCAGGTGAGGCCGACAACACCGGCGGCACGGCGCAGGTCTCGGAGACCCAGGACGGCGCCGCGGCGGAATACCTCAACACGCTTGGACTTTAAAGTTGTAGCATCGTCCCCCGGTCGGGGAGGGCCGGAGCTGCGTCGTCGCAGCCCACACGAGCCTCCTCGACCGGAGTCGTCGGATGTCCGTCCGTCCCAGCCTCGTCGTCATCACCCTCCTCCTGTCCGCCGCGGCCCGCGCGCAGATCCCCTCGGCCCCCGACGTCGCGTTCGACGTCGTCGTCACGGACGCGGGCAACGGGATGCTCGAGCTCACGTTGGACACGACCGGCGAGCTCGGCGCCCTGACGCTCCTCGGCGCGGGCCTCGACTGCGACTCGCTCATGGGCGGCCTCGGTCAGCACAACGTGTTCCTCCCGACGACCCCGACGGGACAGCACTTCGAGACGCTGTTCCCCAAGAGCCTGGTCGTCGCCGCGCACCCGACCGCCTTCCGCTCGCCGGACGACGGGCTCTTCCTGCGCAACTACTTCCTCGACGACGGCACCGTCGTGGGCACGCCGCTGGGCGACGTCGTGGAGGCGTACGTCGGCACGCTGAGGCAGACGTTCGAGGACTACACGCCGGGGGAGATCGAACCGACGCTCCCGGACATGACGATCACGTGCACCAGCAACAAGCCGGGCGGTCCGGACCGGTGGGTGGTGTTCGACACGTCGACCCCGACCGGGGGCGACTCGGACCTCGTGACGCCGGGGACCGGGCTGTTCAACACGATGCCGCTCGGCCACGTGATCGTCATCGCCGAGAACATCACGGATCTCGACGACGACGAGCTGGTCGACGAGCCCGACGACGAGGACCTGGGCGGCGTGCTGCGGATCGACTTCGACGCGCCGGTCGACTTCTCGAGGGGCTTCGTCCTGGACATCGACCCGGACGAGGACGCCGAGCTGCGCGTGTACATGGACGGCGTCCTCATCGACGCCAAGGAGTGGCACTACCACGCCCTCAACCGGTCGCTCGAGAACTTCGGCGAGCGGAGGATGTTCAGCGCGCAGCGGCGCGACCACGCCCGCTCGTCCTGCCAGTCGCGCGCGACCCGCTCCTGGCACTCCATGTACGCCGCGAAGTCGGCGAGCACGAAGTACGGGTCGTGCTGCTC
>JAUIEF010000234.1 GCA_030428785.1 bacterium | reverse complement strand
CGGGCTCGCCCGGCGGCGCGCGCTCGGCGTCCCCGGTCCCCGGCGCGCGTCCCGCCGGGGCCGGCCCGGGTCCCGCGTGGGGGCGGTTCGCGCCGGGCGCGACGCCCCGCGCCCCGCGTCCGCGCGCCGCGACCGACGACCGCGCGGCCGCCGACTTCTGGCGTCCGTGATCCGCGGGCGCGGCGCGCGCGCCCGTCACGCGTCGTCGAGCAGCCGCGCGAGGACCGCGTCGACGAGCGCCCGCGCGTGCCCGGGCGTCATCCCCGGGTCGGGCCACATGAAGCTCCAGTGCAGGCGCCCCGCCCAGCCCGCGACGAGCGCGGAGAAGGTCGCCGTCGCCGACGGGTTGAACGCGACGTGGATCGTCTCGAGGCGCAGCGGGCCGTAGGCGTCGGGGATGTCGACGCGCCCGAGGTTCGTGAGGCCGCCCGTGCCCTGCACCTTGGCCTCCCAGTTCTCGATGTACTCGTGGGGCGGGAGGCGCTCGGAGCCCAGCATGCGTCCGAGCCGCACGGACATCGCGAGCACGCACCACGGCTCGTTGCGCGCGAGGCCGCGCCGGATGCCGTCGGTGAGCTGCCGCGCGAGCGTCCACAGCCCGGCGCCCGGCTCGAGGCGCGTCGCGAACGCGACCATCGAGACGAAGAAGCCGTGCACGTCGTCCGCGACGGGCGGGTCGAGCTGCGCGCGCATGTCGATCGGGTGCCCGAACTCCACGCTCGCGGGGAGCTCGCGGCCCGAGTCGTCGACGATGCCGAGCATCATCGCCGCCGCGAACGCGCCGTGGAGCGTCGTGCCCTCCGCCTTGGCGCGCGCGGCGAGCCGCGCGGTCGTCGGCTCGTCGATCGTCACGGCGAGGAGCCGGGGGCGGCGCGCGTGCGCGGGGACCTCCTCGTCCATGCGCGGCCGGACGGGCGGCTCGCCGCGCGCGACCTGCCACACGGACCGCAGCGTGAACAGCGCGTTGCGCAGCGCGCCGCGGAGGCCGCGCGCGTGCGCCGGGAAGCGGAGCGCCATGGGTACGACGTCGGCGACGGGCTCGTGCGCGTGCGGCCTGCCCTCGCGCGCCGCGCCCGCCGCGGCGAGCACGTCGCGGAGCAGCGTCGACGCCGAGCGGCCGTCGCCGATGACGTGGTGCACGCCGAGCACGAGGGTCGCGGCGTCGCCGTCGTCGGCGGGGCACAGCGTCGCGCGCGCGAGGGGGCCGGCCTCCGGGAAGCGCTCGACGACGTCGTCCTCCGCGACCCGGTGCGCGGCGGCCGTGTCGTCCGTCGCGCCGACGTCACCGGCGCGCACGACGCGCAGCGGGAGCGGACCGACGCCGTCCGACGCGAACCACGGTCGCCCGTCGCGCTCCTCGACCCGCGCGCGGAGCTGCGCGTGCCGCGCCTGCACGGCGTCGAGCGCCGCCCGCAGCGCCGCCTCGTCGAGCCCGCCCGTGACCCGCGCGACGACCGCGTAGTTCATCGGGACGCCGCGGTCCATCTCCCACACGCCGCGCTCGGGCTCGGTGAGCGGCCGGTCGAGGGTCGGGAGGCTCATGGGCGTCCCGCGCGCGCGGTCACTTCAGGTATCCCAGCGAGCGCAGCTCGTCGAGGATCTCCTGGTCGTGCTCCGAGCGCTCCACCGCGCCGCCGCCGTCGCGCGGGCCCCACGTCGGCTCGAACCGGAGCCGCCGTTCCGCGAGGAACGCGTCCGTGAAGCACTCGAGCAGCGGGCGACCGCGGTGGTCGAGCACCTGCGGCAGGTCGAGCGCGAGGAGCAACGTCGGCAGGACGTCGTAGTGCGTGATGCGCTCCTGCGGCGCGACGCCGCGGCGCACCATCGGACCCGAGAGCACGAGCACGCCCTCGTCGCGGTGGTTGCCCGAGAGGAAGTCGCCCTCGACCGCGTAGTCGCCGAGCCCGGGACCCATGCCGTGGTCCGAGAGCACGACCACGAGCGCGTCGTCGTCGACGAGCGCGGTCATGCGGCCGACGAGCTCGTCGAGGAACACGTAGGCGTTGCGCACGACGTCGCCGAGCGCGGCGAGCTCCGCGTCGTCGACCGCGACGCCCGCCGCGCGGAACGGCTCCGGCTCGTGCCACTTCCAGAAGCCGTGCCCCGTGTAGTCGGCGGCCTGGAAGTACACCGCGAGCAGGTCGACGGTGTACCGCGACGCGAGGTCCTCGGCCATCCGCGCGAAGGTCGTGTCGTGCACCCACGCGTTCACGAGGCGCCGGTGCACGAGGAAGTCGACGGCGTAGCTCGGGTCGTCGGGCGTGCGGTCCGAGAGGTCCGCGTCGTACGGCCAGCTCGTGAAGCGCGGCAGGAACGACGTGTCCGCGACGCCGTTGAAGTGGTACGCGGCCGGATCGAGGACGCCCGGCGGCGACACCTTGTCGTCGAATCGGCCCCAGTACGCGCGGTCCGAGACCATGACGCCGCTGCGCGCCTCGGCGGGCCAGGTCACGAGCCAGCCGAACACCGCGGAGCGCAGGTCGTGGCGGGGCAGCACGTTCCACAGCGCGGGCACGCGGCGCGCGGTGCTCGTGGCGGGCACGCCGTCGACGGTGAAGTCGGTGATGCCGTGCCGCTCCGGCGGCACGCCGGTCATGACGGTGGTCCAGACGACGGGCGACGTGCTCCCGACGACGCACTCGATGGTCGTCATCGTGCCGCGCCCGATCAGGCGCGCGAGGTTCGGCAGGCGCCCCTCGGCGAGGAGCTCGCGCACGAGCGTCGGCTCGAGGCCGTCGAGCGCGACGACGAGCACCTGCGGGCGCGCCGCGGCCGGGGACGTCGCGGGCGACGCGGACTCCTCGCCGGTCGCGCGGGCCGGCGACGGCGACTCCTGGGCCGCCGCCCGCGACGGTGTCGCGACGAGGAGCGCGGACGCGAGGAGGAGCGCGGTGGGGGCGAGACGTCCGCCGGGCGTCGGGCGGATCGGGACGGACGGCGGAGGGCTCATGACCCGAGCGTGGGGACCCGCTCCGCGGGAAGCAAGCGCGGGCTCGCGAGCGGCGTCGTCGCGCGCCGACCGCCGGCGCCGACGCCCGGCGCGCGAGCGCGACGACGCGCCCCGTCGTCTCCGAATCGTCAATCCCGGGGTCGCCGTCGGCGGTTACCCTCGCCCGCCGTGTCGCGCCCGACGGGCGCGGCGAGCCCGTCCCCGCCCCGCGAGTCGCCGTGACGCCGCACCCCGCACCGCGCCGGCCCGTCCTCTCGCGCATGCTCTCGCTGCGACCCGGCGAGGGCCGCAAGGCCGCGTGGGCCGTCGCGTTCCACTTCCTCGTGCTCTTCGGGTACTTCCTCATCCGGCCCGTGCGCGAGGCGCTCGGCGTGGAGCGCGGCATGAGCGAGCTGCGGTCGCTCTTCCTCGGGACGCTCGTCGTCACGCTGCTCGCGAACCCGGTGTACGGCTGGGTCGTGTCGCGCTGGGACCGGCGCACGTCGCTGCCCGTCGTCTACCACGTCTTCGTCTCGAACCTGCTGCTGTTCGCGGCGCTGCTGCACTGGGCGCCGGACATCATCGGCGTCGCGACCGGGCGCACGTTCTTCGTGTGGCTGAGCGTGTTCAATCTGTTCAGCGTCACGATGTTCTGGACGCTCATGGCGGACGGCACGGGACTCGACCAGGCGAAGCGCCTGTTCCCGATCGTCGCGGTGGGCGGCACGGTCGGCGCGGCGGCGGGATCGGCGGTGACGTCCGCGAGCGTCGAGGCGCTCGGTCACACCGGGCTGCTCCTCGCGTCGGCGGTGTGCCTGGAGCTCGCGGTGCTCGCGTGCCGGCGGCTCACGGCCGTCTACGACGAGGAGGCGACGACCCTCGCGCGCGCGCACGAGACCGGCGCGTTGCCGGACGGCGCCTGCTGCGTCTCCTGCGGCGGCGACGTGGGCGGCGCGCGCGCGGACGGCCGCTGCCCCGTGTGCGCCGAGCCGGCGTGGGCCTGCCTCGACGACCTCTCGACCTCGCGCAGCGAGCGCGGCGCCGACGAGCCGCGCACCGGCGCGCTCGAGGGCCTCCGCGCGGTCCTCCGCTCGCCGTACCTCGTGGGCGTGGCCGGCTACATCCTGCTGCTCACGGTCTTCGCGACCTTCCTCTACTTCGCGCAGGCGCGCATCGTGCTGCAGGTGTCGGACGACACGGCCGACCGCACCGCGCTCTTCGCGAACATCGAGCTCGTGGCGCAGCTCGCGACGCTCGCGGCGCAGCTCTTCCTCACGGGGCGGCTCATCCGCCGGCTCGGCGTGGGCTGGACGCTCACGATCCTGCCGGCGATCGCGGCCGGCGGCTTCGTCGTGCTCGGGCTGGGCGAGCGGTTCGGCGCGAGCGCGGCGCAGGCGTACGTGACGATCGCCGTCGTCATGGCACTCTACCGCGCGGGCAAGTTCGCGATCGCGCGGCCCGCGCGCGAGACGCTCTACACCGTCGTGCCGCGCGACGAGAAGTACAAGGCGAAGGCGTTCGTCGACACCTTCGTCTACCGAGCGGGCGACGCCGCGACGGCGGGGGCCGACGCCGGACTCGCCGCGCTCGTCGCGGCCTTCCCCGCGCTCTTCTCGTCCGTGGTGGCCGCCGTCGCCGTGACCGTGACGCCCTTCGCGATCGGCTGGGCGGGCCTCGGCCTGTGGCTCGGCGCGAAGCAGGCGCGGATGGCGCGCGCCCAGTCCGGCGCCGCCCGCGCCGGGTCGCCCGCAGCCGGCGCGGCCGCCGCATCCGGAGGGCGCGACGACGCCGCGCCGCCCGACGGCGCCTCCCCGACCCGCACACCGTCTCCGACCTCGCCGTGACCTCCTGGAGCCCGATCCCGTGACCCGCACCCGCCGTGACGTCCTCGCCGCCGCCGCCTCCGGCACCGCCGCCGCCTTCCTCGCGCCCGCCGCCTTCGCCTCCGGCGCCGTCGGCGCTCCGCGCCCCGCCCGCGCCCCGCTCGGTCCAGCGGACGAGCCGCTCGACATCCTCGTCATGGGCGGCACGGGCTTCCTCGGACCGCACCTGATCCACGTCGCGCTCGAGCGCGGCCACACCGTGACCATGTTCAACCGCGGTCGCACGGAGCCGAGCATCTTCGTCGACCAGTACGAGCGGGTCGAAGCGCTCCAGGGCGACCGGCGCGACGCCGACGCGGTGGCCGCCGCGCTCGGCGGGGACCGCCGCTGGCACGCGGTGCTCGACACCTCCGCCTACTACCCGCGCGTCGTCGACGTCGCCGCCGGTCTGCTGAAGGACCGCATCGAGCACTACTCCCTCATCTCGACCATCTCCGTCTACGGCGAGCGCAACGACGTCGGCATGGACGAGGACGCGCCGGTCGCGACGATCGAGGACGAGACCACGGAGGAGGTCACGCCGCTCAGCTACGGTCCGCTCAAGGCGCTCTGCGAGGCCAAGGCGACCGAGGTCATGGGCGGCCGCGCCGCGAACGTCCGACCGGGACTCATCGTCGGCAAGGGCGACAACACGGACCGCTACACCTACTGGGTCGACCGCATCCACCGCGGCGGCCGCGTCCTCGCGCCCGGCTCCGGCGACGACTACACGCAGGTCATCGACGTGCGCGACCTCGCCGAGTTCACCGTGCACCTCGCGGAGCAGCGCACCCCGGGCACCTTCAACGTCGTGACGCCGCAGGCCGACCTCACCATGGCGAAGATGCTGGGCGCCATCGACGAGGTCACCCCGAGCGACGCCGAACTCGTGTGGACAGACGCCGCGTGGCTCATGGAGCAGGGCGTGCAGCCGTGGCAGCAGATGACCGCGTGGGTGCCGCCGACGCTCCCCGGCTACGAGGGCTTCGGCCAGGTGAGCACGAAGCGCGCGATCGACGCGGGCCTCACGACTCGCACGGCGAAGGAGACCGCGCAGGCCACGCTCGACTGGTGGCTCACGCTGCCCGACGAGCGCCGCCGCAACCTGCGCGCGGGCCTGCCGGCCGAGCGCGAGGCGGAGGTGCTCGCGGCGTGGGACGCGCGGGAGGGGTAGCGGGGGAGCCCTCCGCCGGTCCGGACGCGCAGGATCCATCGGCCGGACGTTCAGCCGCCGCGAGCGCAGCTCGCGGTCGGCTGCAACGTCCAGGCAGCCCGCCGATGATTTCGGCCCCGGTTTCGGCCCCGGTTTCGGCCCCGGTTTCGGCCCCGGTTTCGGCCCCGGTTTCGGCCCCGGTTTCGGCCCCGGTTTCGGCCCCGGTTTCGGCCCCGGTTCCACGTTCCGGCCTGGTGGTGTTTCGCGCCGGAGTGATCGCGCGGAATTCAAGTGTCCGGCGACACGCTCGGAACGATCTCGGCTCCGAAGCCGAAGCCGAAGCCGAAGCCGAAGCCAGTGCCGACACCGGCGCCGACGGTGGAACCGGTGCCTTCCGCCTCCCTTCTCGGGGCGGATGAGGTTGCCTGACTCGGGCAAACAACCTCATCCGCCCCGAGAAGGAAGGCTCATCACATGACTCGCTTCGATTGTCTCGACGCTTCGTACCAGCGCCTCGATGACCTGCACGTGCCGCTCACGCGGATCCGTGCGCGCGACTCGCGTCTGCACACGCAGCTGCGCACTGCCGCCGCGTCCATCTCGCTGAACATCGCCGAAGGTCGCGGTCGTGCCGGCAAGGACAAGCGTCACCACTGGCGCATCGCCCTCGGCTCGGCCGAAGAGGTCGAGGCCATCCTGAACGTCGCCAAGCGGCTCCGCGATCTCGATGCGGACGACGCGGTCGCCGCGCACGCGACCCTGGTGCGCCTGCGCAAGATGCTCTGGCGCATGACGCACTGAGCGGGAACACCCGCCCCGGCGGTCGATCCGCCGGGGCGGGTCCTCTCGTTCAGTGCGTGAGCTTCCAGAGCATGGCGAGCACGCGGTCGAGGAGCGCGTAGGACTCCGCGAGGTCCTCCTCGCGCAGATCACCGAGCGCCACCGCGGTACGCAACGCAGTCCGCACCTCGTCGGCGGAACCGGCGGCGACACGCCAGTGATGCCGGCGATCCTTCCCGCCGCGACGCTGCCCTTCGGAGATGTTGAGCGTCACGGACGCGGCGGCCCTGCGCACCTGGCGGTGCATGTCGCGATCACACACCTGGAGCGTCGCCAACGGCGAGCGAAGCGAGGCCACCATGCGGATCGCGATCTCGAGCACATCGAACATGTGAG
>JAUIEF010000233.1 GCA_030428785.1 bacterium | reverse complement strand
GCTCGCCGCTCGCGAGCCGCACGCCGAGGACGCGGCCCTCGTCGACGAGCAGGCGTGCGACCTCGACGCCCGTGCGGAGCGTCACGCCGGCGGCCTCCGCCGCGCGCGCGAGCGCCGCGACGACCGCCGCCGGACCGCCGCGCACGCTGCGCCCGCGCGCCGCCTCCGCGAGCAGGAGCTGGAGCCCGCTGCCCGCCGACCACGGCATGGTCCACGTGCCCGCGACGGCGGGCGTCGCGAGGAGCAGCTTGAACCGGTCGCCGCGGAAGCGTTCGTCGAGCGCGTCGGCGACGGCCATCGGCCCGACGCGGAGCAGCTCCGTCATGTCGCGGCGGCCGAGCCGACGCAGCGCGAGCGCCTTGCGCGCGAGCTCCCAGAGCGCGCCGGGCGTCCGCGCGTCGACGTCCGGCGGCGGCTCGTCGAGCACGCGTCGGAGGAAGCCGGCGAGGCGGCCGACGTCGGCGGACCACGCGCGGTACGCCTCTCCGTCGGCCGGATCGTGCGCGGCGAGCGCGGCGGCCGTCGCCTCGAGGTCGTCCGGGCGGCGGACGACGGGCGCGGCGCCGCCCTCGTCCGGGACGACGACCTCGGGCTCGCGGTCGCGCCACTGCAGACCGTGGTCCTCGAGGTCGAGCTCGCGCACGAGCTCCTCGCGCAACGACGCCGTGTCGAGGTGCACGCCCGCGTGACGGAAGCCGGGGTGGAACTCCTCGCCGGCGGCGAGCCCGCCGAGCACGTCGCGCCGCTCGAGCACGGTGACGGCGCGACCGCCGCGCGCGAGGAGCGTCGCGCACACGAGCCCGTTCACCCCGCCGCCGATGACCACGACCGGACGGCTCACACGTGCCTCCCCTTCAGCATCGCGCGCGCGGCGAGCGCGCCGCTCGCGCCCATGATGCCGCCGCCCGGGTGCGTGCCGCTGCCGCACATCCAGAGGTCCTTCACCGGCGTGCGGTAGTGCGCCCAGCCCGGCGCGGGCCGCTGGAACGCGAGCTGCTCGAGGGAGAGCTCGCCGTGGAAGATGTTGCCCTCCGTGAGCCCGAACTCCTGCTCGAGGTCCCAGGGCGTGAGCACCTGGCGGTGGAGGATGGACTCCTTCAGCCCGGGCACGTACTCGGCGAGCGTGTCGACGACGGCGTCGCCGAAGGCCTCGCGGTGCTCGGGCCAGCTCTCGGGCCCCGTCGCGAGGTGGTACGGCGCGTACTGCACGAAGCACGAGATGACGTGCTGGCCCGGCGGTGCGACGCTCGGGTCCACCACGGACGGCACGACGACGTTCAGGTACGGCCGGCTGCTGAAGCGTCCCGCGCGCGCCTCGTCGTAGGCCTTCTCGAGGTACGCGATGCTCGGGCTGATCGCGATGTCGCCGCGCAGGTGCCCGCCGGGCCCCGGCCGGCACGCGAAGCTCGGCAGCCGGTCGACGGCGAGGTTCACCTTGCCCGAGCTGCCGCGGAACTTGTAGCGGCCGATCGCCGTCACGAAGTCGTCCGGCAGGTGCTGCTCGCCGACGAGCCCCAGGAAGGTGAGCCGCGGGTCGACGCCCGAGACGACGGTCTTCGCCGAGAGCTCCGTGCCGTCGCGCAGGACGACGCCCGTCGCGCGCCCGCCGGACACGAGCACGCGCTCGATGGGCGCCTCGGTCCGGATCTCCGCGCCGAAGTGGCGCGCGGCCGCCGCGATGGCGTTGCTCACGCCGCCCGTGCCGCCCTTGCTGAAGCCCCACGACCGGAACGCCCCGTCGATCTCGCCCATGTAGTGATGCAGCAGCACGTACGCGGTGCCGGGGCTGCGCACGCCCTGGAACGTGCCGATGATGCCGCTCACGGACATGACCGCTTTCAGCGCGTCGCACTCGAACCACTCGTCGAGGAAGTCCGCCGCGCTCATCGTCATCATCTTCGTGAGCAGGTGGCGGTGCTCCGCCGACAGCGAGCCGACGTGCGCGCCGAGCCGCGCGAGGTCCGCGAGGTCGCGCGGGCGCAGCGAGTCCGGCTTGGGCGCCGGCGCGTCGATGAGCGGCTTCACGACGCGCGCCATCTGCGCCATGGCCTTGCCGAAGACCGGCGCGACCTCGGCGTCCTTCTGGCTGAACGCCGCGATCTCGCGCCGCGTGCGCTCGGCGTCGTCCCAGCGCGCGAGCCCGCGGCCCTCGTGCAGCGGGAGGAACGCGCACTCGAGCGGGATGATCTCGAGCCCGAAGCGCGCGAGGTCGAGGTCGCGGATGATCCACGGGCGGAGCAGGCTCACGACGTAGCTGCACACGCTGAACGTGAAGCCGGGAAAGACCTCCTCGCTCACCGCCGCGCCGCCGAGCACGTGCCGCCGCTCGAGCACGAGCACCTTGCGGCCCGCCTTGGCGAGGTACGCCGCGCACACGAGGCCGTTGTGGCCGCCGCCGACGATGATCGCGTCCCATCGCTGCGCCATCAGCCGCGCTTCCGCTCGGGGTCGAAGAAGGGCGTCGCCGTCACGACGGCCGGCACGGTGCGCCGCCGGTACTCGACCGTGACCTCGAGCTCGAGCCGCCGCCCGGGCTGCGCGTGCCTGCCGTGCACGGACGCGAGCGCGAGGTCCTGCTTGAGGATGGGCGACCACGCGCCGCTCGTCGCCTGCCCGACCTGCACGCCCTCGTGGTAGACCGGCACCGCGTCGCGCCACGCGTGCGTCGGGAGCTGCGGCGGCAGCCCGAAGGAGTCGTAGAGCGCCTCGAGCGCGTCCCAGTCCACGACGAGGCCGACGAAGCCCCACGCCGAGCCGGCGGCCTTCTCCGCGCGCAGCGCGTCGCGCCCCAGGAACGGCCCGCGCTTGACGTGCACCGTCCAGCCGAGCCCCAGCTCGTACGGCGTCGACGTCTGCGAGTCGATGAGGCAGCGGCGCGCGCTGAAGTAGTCGACGCCCATGAGCACGAAGCCGGCCTCGACGCGGCACACGTCGAGCGCGTCGAGGCCCATGGGCAGCATCGCGTGCGGCGCGCCCGCCTCGGTCACCGCGTCCCACACCGTGAGCGCGTCCTCCGCCGGCATCCAGAGCTCGTAGCCGAGGTCGCCGGTGTAGCCGGTGCGCGTGACGTCCACCGGCACGCCCGCGATGCGCGTCGACGTCGCGCGGAAGAAGCCGAGCGCGCCCACGTCGCCGCCGTCGCACACGTCCTCGAGGATGGCCCGCGACCGCGGACCCTGGAGCGCCAGCGCCGCGATGCGCTCCGTGACGTCCTCGATGACGACGTCGAACCCGCGCGCGTGCCGCTGGAACCAGGCCCACGACGGGTCGGCCGACGTCACGCGGAAGCGTTGCTCCTCGCGGCGCGTCACCGTGCCGTCGTCGAGCACCTTGCCGCGCTCGTCGCACCAGCAGCCGTAGCCCACCTGCCCCACCTTCAGCTTGCGCACGTCGCGCGCGGAGACGTAGGCCAGGAACTCCGCGGCGTCGGGCCCGCTCACGTCGAACTTCTGGAGCGGCGTCACGTCGAGCAGGCCGGCCGCCTGCCGCACGGCGTGGTACTCGGGCTCGTGGAGCGTGCCGTAGCTGCACACCGCGTGGTACCCCGCCCACTCCTTCCACCGGAGGCTCGTGCACAGCGCGGAGGTGCGGGGATGGAACGGCGTGGGTCGCGACATGGGCGCTCGCTTCGGGGCCGCCGCACGTTACCAAGCGCCGCACCGCTTCCGGTATCGTCGCCCGGGCGCACCGCGGGTCCTCCGCCCGACGCGGCGACCGGCCGCGTGACACCCGCGGGCGACCCGTCCCGAGGCGCGCCGCCATGACCGAGACCGACCCGACGGCCGGACCGATCCGCGGCGTCGTGCACGCGGTCTGCGTCTCCGACGGCGGCGTCCCCAAGCGTCGTGTCCCCGCCGGCGAGGTCGTCGCGGACGGACTCACCGCCGACCGCCAGGCCCACCCGCGCTTCCACGGCGGGCCCGAGCGCGCCGTGTGCCTGCTCGGCCTCGACGTCGTGGAGGCGCTCGCCGCGGAGGGCCACCCCATCGGACCGGGCGCCGTCGGCGAGAACCTCACCCTCGCGGGCGTGCCGTGGGACCGCGTCGTCGTCGGCACGCGCTTCCTCTTCGCGGGCGGCGTCGAGCTCGAGGTCGCGAGCTGGGCCGTGCCGTGCAAGCAGATCGCCGGCGCGTTCTCCGACGGCGACTCGTCCCGTCTCCACGCGGAGCGGCACCCGGGTCGGGCCCGCGCCTACGCGCGCGTGCTCCGTCCCGGCACGGTCCGCGAGGGCGAGGCGGTCGAGGTGCTCGCGCCCGCCTGAGCGCCGCGCGCGCGACGCCGCGGCGCGTCCGCGGTCGCCGGCGGGGGGCGTTCACGGATGAAGGTTCCGTGAGTCTCGTCGTCGAGCGCGCGCCCCGATCGCGTGATCGTCCGCGCACGCTCGACACCTCGTGCGACGCCGCGTCTCCCGCGCCGCGCCTGTCAGAACGCGCGCATCCCGTGCTTCTCCGTCGTCGAAACCGGACCGGCACGTCGGTGACGAGGCGCCGTCGACACCCTCTCGACACGCCCCGATCCGCGCGCCTCCGACGATCCTGGCGGTTGCGTGATCGTCCGGATCGGGTCAGGCTGGTGTGACGTCACCGTGCGACCGCCTCCCGAAACGGCGCCCGCTCCCGGCGGGATCCGTGGCCGGTCACGCGAGCATCCGACACCTCCCTACCTCCCTCACCTTGCTTCCCAGCTCCCCGTCCATCCTCACGGCGGTGATGGTCTGCACCCTGCTCGGGGGTCCGGACGAGGCACCCGGTGTCCGGCTGCTGAGCCGCACGCCCGCCGGCGAGGTGCCCGACGGACGCAGCGGACTGCACGGGCTGGACCTGGAGGAGAACGGCCGGCTCGTCGTCTTCGCGAGCGACGCGGACGACCTGCTGCCCGGCGACGACAACCGGCGCTCGGACGTGTACCTCGACGCCGGGGACGACGAGCTCGTGCGGCTCAGCGACCTCGACGGGCGGGCGCCCGACGGCGCGAGCCGCGACCCGCGCCTCTCGCGCGACGGCCTCTGGGCCGTCTACACGACGCACGCCGTCGACCTGCTGCCGGGCAAGAGCACCGAGCTCGGCGACATCGTCCTGCACGACCTGAGCAGCGGTGAGCGCACGTGCGTCTCGCGCGCGCCCGACGACGCGGAGGCCGACGGCCCCTGCGGTCTCCCGGACGTCTCGGGCGACGGGCGACTCGTCGTCTTCCAGAGCTGGGCCGGGAACCTCGTCGCCGACGACACGAACGGCCGCGGCGACATCTTCGTGCACGACCGCGCGACGGGCGAGACCCGTCGGGTGAGCGTCGCGGCCGACGGCGCGCAGGCGCACGGCGACAGCACGCACCCCGCGATGAGCGCCGACGGACGCTTCGTGAGCTTCTCGAGCGACGCGCCCGACCTCGTCCCGGGCGACACGAACGGCGTGGCCGACGTGTTCGTCGTCGAGCTCGAGACGGGCGCGATCGAGCGCGTGAACGTCGGACCCGACGACGCGCAGGCCGACGCCGGCGGCGGGCTCTTCCCGCGGTCCGCGCTGAGCGCCGACGGCCGGCACGTCGCCTTCGTGAGCCTCGCGGGCAACCTCGTCGACGGCGACCCCGGCCCGCCCGTCACCGAGCAGGTCTTCCTGCGCGATCGGCACGAGGGCGTGACCACGCGCGTGAGCAGCGACGCCGAGGGCGCCGCCGCCGACGACCGCTGCAGCGCGCCCGCCCTCAGCGACGACGGCCGCTTCGTCGCCTTCGTGAGCCGCGCGCGCAACCTCACGGGCGACGAGGACGTCGCCGCCGACGTCTTCGTCCTCGACCGACGCACCCGCATGCTCCGCCGCGTCTCCGCCCCGTCGCACGAGCTCGGTGAGCGGGACGACGCCGGCGACGTCGCGCTCTCGGGCAAGGGCTGCACGATCGTCTTCGCGAGCCGCGCCTCCGACCAGGTCGCGGGCGACGGCAACTTCGCGAGCGACGTGTTCGTCGTCGAGCTGTAGCGGCGCAGCCGCGGAGCGGCTGCGTCCGCGGGGGCAACCGCAAGCGCAGCCGCAGGCGCAAGCGCAACCGCAGGCGCAGCCGCAGCCGCTTCCGCGTGCGCAACCGGTGCCGCAACCGGATCCGGAAGCGGACCTCGCCGCGCGTCACGCGCCATCGCCCGTCGGCACCCCGTCGACGTCAGCGCGGATGCGGAACCGACTCCGGCTGCGGCAGCGCATGCGGCAGCGCCCGCGGTTGCGCCCGCGGTTGCCCATGCGGCTGCCCATGCGGCTGCCTTGCGCCTGCCAATGCGCCTGCCCCCACGGTCCGTTCCCGTCCTGCCGTGCCTCCTTCCCTGGAATCGAGCGGGTCCCTCGCGGGCGTATCCCACTCGATTCCAGGAAAGGAGTCACTCCATGTTCGACGCGCTCGAGATCGCTCTCCGGATGGTCGCCTCGCTTCGTGAGCCGCTGCGCGAGTTGCAGAGGAAGGACCCCGACCTGCACCGCCAGGTGCGACGGGCCGCGGCGTCGGTGACGTTGAACCTCGCCGAGGGTCGGCGACGTTCCGGTGGTGACCGTGTGCACCTCTGGCGTGTCGCCGCCGGGTCGGCGGACGAGGTGCACAGTGCGTTGCGGACGGCCGTCGCGCTCGGTGACCTGCGCGAGGAGGAGCTCGCGGAGTGCTTCGAGCTGCTCGACCGCGTGCTCGCGATGACGTGGAAGCTCACGCACTGAGCGAAGAAAGCACCCGCCCCGGCGGATCGACCGCCGGGGCGGGTGACCCTGCATCAGTGCGTCATGCGCCAGAGCATGCCGCGCAGCCGATCGAGCGTCGCGTGGGCGGCGACGGTGTCCGCGTCGGTGATGTCCCGGAGCCGGACGGCGACGTGGAGGATGGACTGCACCTCCTCGGTGGAGCCGAGCGCGACACGCCAGAGGTGACGCTTGTCCTTGCCGGCACGGGCACGACCTTCGGCGATGTTGAGCGAGATCGACGCGGCGGCGGTGCGCAGCTGCGTGTACAGCTTGGAGTCACGAGCGCGGATCTTCTCGAGCGGACCGTTCAGGTCCTCGAGCAGCTGGTACGAGGCGTCGAGGCAGTCGAAGCGAGTCATGGAGGGAGCCTTCCTTCTCGGGGCGGATGAGGTTGTTTGCCCGAGTCGGACAACCTCATCCGCCCCGAGAAGGGAGGCGTGAAAGACC
>JAUIEF010000232.1 GCA_030428785.1 bacterium | reverse complement strand
GCGTCCCCGGCCGCCGCCGCCGCGGTCCCCGCCGACGTCGCCGTCGCGACGATCCCCGCCGACCTCGCTGCTGCGGCTGCCGCCGCGGGCCTCGCCGTCGACGCCTGCGACGTCCGCGCGATCACCGACCGCTTCGTCGGCCGCGTCGACGTGACGCGCGACGCCGACGGCCTGCTCACGCACCTCGACCACGACGCCTCCGCGCTCGGCGAGGCGACGGCCGCGCGCTTCCTCGGCCAGCTCCACGCGCTGCTCGCCGACGCCTGCGCGCGGCCCGACGCCGACGTCCTGCTCCTCGACGCCCTCGCTCCCGAGGAGCGGCAGCGGCTCGTCGTCGACTTCAACGCGACGGACGCGCCGTACCGCGGCGACCTCCTCGCGCACCGCTGGTTCGAGGAGCAGGTCGAGAAGACGCCCGACGCGATCGCGATCCGCCAGAACGAGGACACGCTCACCTACCGCGAGCTCGACGAGGCGGCCAACCGCCTCGCGCACCACCTCGTGGAGCGCGGCGTCGGCCCGGACGTGCTCGTCGCGCTCTGCATCTCGCGCACGCCGGACATGGCCGTGGGCATCCTCGGCATCCTCAAGGCGGGCGGCGCGTACGTGCCCATCGACCCGGCGTACCCCGAGGAGCGGCTGCGCTTCCTGCTCGAGGACACGGGCGCGCCGGTGCTCGTCACGCAGACGTCCATGCTCGAGCAGCTCCCGACGGGCGGCACGCAGGTCGTGTGCCTGGACCGGGCCGAGGACCGCGCCGCGATCGACGCGCGCCCGTCGACGCCGCCGGCGACGGACGTCGCGCCGCACCACCTCGTCTACGTGATCTACACCTCGGGCTCGACCGGCAAGCCCAAGGGCGTCGTCATCACGCACGAGAAGCTCGTCATCAGCAACACGGCGCGCGAGCACGCCTTCGGGCACGTGCCGCGCAGCTTCCTGCTGCTCTCGTCCGTGGCGTTCGACAGCAGCGTCGTCGGCATCTTCTGGGCGCTGTGCGGCGGCGGCACGCTCTTCCTCATCCCCGAGGGCCAGCAGAAGGACATCGCGCAGATCCCGCGCACGATCGCGCGGTACGACATCTCGCACCTGCTCACGCTGCCGAGCTTCTACAGGTTGATCCTCGATCAAGCGGCGGAGCAGGCGGAGGCGACGGGCAGCCACCCCATGGCCGGCATGCACACGGCGATCGTCGCCGGCGAGGCGTGCCCGCTGAACATGGTCGAGGCGCACACGCGCGCGCTGCCGGGCGTCGGGCTCTTCAGCGAGTACGGCGCGACGGAGACCACGGTCTTCAGCAGCGTCTACGACTGCCTGCAGCAGACGCTCTCCATCGCGCCCGTCGGCGACCCGATCGAGAACGCGCAGATGTACGTGCTCGACGAGCACCTGGCCCCGTGCCCCACGGGCGTGCCGGGCGAGGTGCACTTCGGCGGCACGGCGCTCGCGCTCGGTTACTGGCGGCGCCCCGAGCTCACCGCCGAGCGCTTCGTCCCGAACCCCTTCGCGACGCGCCCCGGCGAGCGGCTGTACAAGTCGGGCGACCTCGCGCGCCACCTCGACCAGGGCGACGTCGAGTTCCTCGGGCGCCTCGACAACCAGGTCAAGATCCGCGGCTACCGCATCGAGCTCGAGGAGATCGAGAGCGTGCTGCTGGGTCACCCCGGCGTGAAGGAGGCGGCGGTGCTCGCGCTCACCGACCTCTCGTCGGAGAAGCGGCTCGTCGGCTACGTCGTGCCGGAGGGCGCGACGCCGAGCGTGAACGAGCTGCGCGAACACGTGCAGGAGACGCTGCCCGAGTTCATGACGCCCGCGGTCTTCGTCTTCATGGACGACTTCCCGCGCACGCCCAACGGCAAGACGGACAGGAAGGCGCTCCCCGAGCCGGGCACCGAGCGGCCGGAGCTGGAGAGCGCGTTCGCCGAGGCGAGCACGCCGGCGGAGCAGGCGCTCGCCGCGATCTGGTCCGACGTGCTGGGCCTCGGCCAGGTGGGCGTCGAGGACAACTTCTTCGAGCTGGGCGGCGACTCGATCCTCAGCATCCAGGTCGTGAGCCGCGCGAAGGCGGCGGGCATCAAGCTCTCCGCGCGCCAGGTCTTCGAGCACCAGACGATCCGCAAGCTCTGCGAGGTCGCGGAGGTCGCCGACGTGGCGGCGCCGGCCGTCGCGGAGCAGGGCGCCGTGACGGGCGCCGTGCCGCTCACGCCCGTGCAGCGCTGGTTCCTCGACCTGGGGCTGCCGCACCCGTCGCACTGGAACATGCCCATGCTGCTCGACGTCGACGTCGCGCGGCGCGTGGACGCCGCGCGGCTCGAGCAGGCGGTCGCCGCGCTCGTCGCGCACCACGACGCGCTGCGCCTGCGCGTGCGGCAGGGTGACGACGGCTGGGAGCAGACGTTCGCGCCCGTCGGCGACGACGAGGCGCGCGGCGACGGCGCGTCGGCGGCCGCGACGCGCGACGCCGCGTCCGGCGACCCCTCGGCGGCCGCGACGCGCGACGCCGCGACCGCGGTCGGCGCCTTCGTGCACGTCGAGGACCTCTCCGACGTCGCCGAGGGCGAGCAGGGCGCCGAGCTCGACCGGCGCGCCGCCGCGCACCACGCGGCGATCGACCTGGAGCGCGGACCGGTCGTGCGCGTCGTGCTCTTCGAGCGCGGCGCCGGGCGTCCGCAACGCCTCCTCTGGCTCGTGCACCACCTCGCCGTCGACGGCGTCTCGTGGCGCGTGCTCCTCGAGGACCTCGGCACGGCGCTCGCGCAGCTCGAGCGCGGCGAGGCCGTCGCGCTGCCGCCCAAGACGACGAGCTTCAGGACCTGGTCCGAAGGCCTGCGCGGCTGGGCGCGCTCCGCGACGCTCGCGTCCGAGCTGCCGTACTGGACCGCGCTCGCCGACGCGCTCGTACCCGCGTCCGGCGCGCGCGCGGACGGCCACGCGTCGTTCGCCTCCGTCCCGCTCGACACGCCCGACGGCGTGAACCGCGAGTCCTCCGTGGAGAAGGTGCGCGTCGCGCTCGACGAGGAGCAGACGCGCGCGCTGCTCAGCGAGGCGCCCGCCGCGTACAACACGCAGATCAACGACCTGCTGCTCGCGGCCTACGTGCACGCGGTCGCGCGGTGGACCGGCCGCGACGCGGTGCTGCTGAACCTCGAGGGCCACGGTCGCGAGGAGGTCGTGCCGGGCGCGGACCTGTCGCGCACGGTCGGCTGGTTCACGACGGACTACCCCGTGCTCCTGCGCGACACGGTGCCGTTCGAGCCGGGCGCCGCGGTCAAGAGCATCAAGGAGCAGCTGCGCGCGGTGCCCGGGCAGGGCTTCGGGTTCGGCGTCGCGAAGCACCTCGCCGCGGAGGCCGGCGTGCCGGGCGCCGAGCGCCTCGCCGACGTGCCGCAGCCCGCGCTGGGCTTCAACTACCTCGGCCAGTTCGACCAGATGTTCCGCGAGGGCGACCGCTTCCGCTACGTCGAGGCGCCGAGCGGTCCGGCCATGCACCCGGACGGCAAGCGCGTCTTCGTGCTCGAGGTCTACGGCATGGTGACGGGCGGCCGCCTCGAGCTCGACTTCGAGTCCAGCCGCGCGCTCCACGAGCGCGCGACGGTGCAGCGCCTCGCCGACGACTTCCTCTCGACGCTGCGCGCGATCGTCGAGCACTGCCGCTCGCCCGAGGCCGGCGGCTTCACGACCTCCGACTTCGCCGACTTCTCGTGGGGCGAGGGCGACCTCTCGTCCATCGCGAGCGCGATCCAGAAGTCGCAGGGCGACGACGCGGGCGGTGACGGCAAGGACGGCGGCCCCGCCGGCGGCTCATGAACAGGTGCGACCCATGAGCGGATTCGACCGATGAGCGGGGGCGGCGGGCAGGAATTCACCGGCTTCGAGATCGCGATCGTCGGCGCGGCGGGGCGCTTCCCCGGCGCGGCGTCGGTCGACGCCTTCTGGCGCAACCTCTGCGCGGGCGTCGAGAGCGCCGAGGACCTCACGGACGAGGAGCTGCTCGCGGCCGGCGAGGACCCCGCGAAGCTGAAGGACCCCGCCTACGTGCGGCGCGCGGTGCGCCTCGCCGACATCGACCTCTTCGACGCGGCCTTCTTCGGCGTCACGCCGCGCGAGGCCGAGATCATGGACCCGCAGCACCGGCTCTTCCTCGAGACCGCCTGGACCGCGCTCGAGAGCTCCGGCTACGACCCGTCGCGCGTCCCCGGGCCCGTCGGCGTGTACGGCGGCACGAGCACGAGCACGTACATCATGCGGAACCTGCTCGGCTCCGGGACGATCGACGTGCACGCGCTGCCGACGCTCTTCGGCAACCAGACCGACTACCTCACGACGCGCGTCAGCTACAAGCTCGACCTCAAGGGACCGAGCTTCGACGTGCAGACGAGCTGCAGCTCGTCGCTCGTCGCGGTGCACCTCGCGAGCCAGGCGCTGCTGTCCGGCGAGTGCGACATGGCGCTCGCCGGCGGCGTGTCCGTCGCGGTGCCGCACGGGCGCGGGTACGTGTACCAGGAGCAGGGCATCTACTCGCCCGACGGGCGCTGCCGCGCGTTCAGCAAGGACGCGCGCGGCACGATGGGCGGCCACGGCGTCGCGTGCGTCGTGCTGCGTCGCCTGGCGGACGCGCTCGAGGACGGCGACACGGTGCTCGGCGTCGTGCTCGGCTCGGCCATCAACAACGACGGCTCCGACAAGGTCGGCTACGCGGCGCCGAGCGTCACCGGGCAGACGAGCGTCATCGTGAACGCGCTCGCCATGGCGGACGTGCCCGCGCGGAGCATCGGCTACGTCGAGGCGCACGGCACGGGCACGTCGCTGGGCGACCCCATCGAGGTCGCCGCGCTCACGTCGGCGTACCGGACGCAGACGCAGGACACGGGCTTCTGCCGCCTCGGCTCGGTGAAGTCGAACATCGGGCACCTCGACGCGGCGGCCGGCGTGACCGGCCTCATCAAGGCGGCGCTCGCCGCGCGCACGGGGACCATCCCGCCGACGCTGCACTGCGAGGAGCCCAACCCGGAGATCGGCTTCCCCGCGACGCCCTTCGTGCCGAACGCCGCGCTCCACGCGTGGACGGCCGACGGTCCGCGCCGCGCGGGCGTGAGCAGCTTCGGCATCGGCGGCACGAACGCGCACGTCATCGTCCAGGAGCCGCCGGCGCCGGTGCCGACGGGCCCCGGGCGGCCGACGCAGCTGCTCGTCGTCTCGGCGCGCACGAAATCCGCGCTCGCGACGGCGACGGCGAACCTCGCCGAGCACCTGCGCGGGGGCGACGCGGGCGACGCGACGGCGGGCGACGCGGCGACGTCGGGGGGCGGCGCCGCGAGCGGCACGTCGGCGACCGGCGCCGCGGGCGGCGCGGCCGAGCTCGCGGACGTCGCCTGGACGCTCCAGGTCGGGCGCAAGGACTTCGCGCACCGCGCGTTCGTCGTCGCGACGGACGCCGCCGGCGCCGCGGACGCGCTCGACGCGGCGGGCGGTCACGTCGAGGAGGAGGGCGGCCGACCGGTCGTGTTCCTCTTCCCCGGCCAGGGCAGCCAGCACGTCGACATGGCGCGGCGGCTCGACGAGCCCGTCTTCCGGCAGCACCTCGACGACGTCCTCGCGCGCCTCGCGCCCCACGTCATGGGCGGCGACCTGCGCGCGCTGCTCTTCCCCGCGCCGGGCGCGGAGGAGGCGGCGGCCGAGCAGCTCACGCAGACGGCCTTCACGCAGCCCGCGCTCTTCGCGGTGGAGTACGCGCTCGGCAGGCAGTGGGAGGCGTGGGGCGTCGTGCCCGACGCGATGGCCGGGCACAGCATCGGCGAGTACGCGGCGGCGGCGCTCGCCGGCGTGTTCGACCTCGACTCGGCGTGCGCGCTCGTCGCGGCGCGCGGCCGGCTCATGCAGGACCTGCCGACGGGCGCCATGCTCGCGGTCATGGAGCCCGCCGCGTCGGTCGAGGCGAGGCTCGCGGGCACGGGGCTCGACCTCGCCGCGGCGAACGAGCCGGGCAGCTGCGTCGTGTCCGGTCCGCACGACGCGGTCGACGCGTTCGCGAAGCGCCTCGAGGCCGACGGCGTCGCGAGCCGCGCGCTGCGCACCTCGCACGCGTTCCACTCGTCGATGATGGACCCGATCGTCGCGGACTTCGCCGCGCGCGTCCGCGCCGCCGCGCCGCGGGCGCCCGCGCGGCCGTTCGTCTCGACGCTCACCGGCACGTGGATCACCGCGGCACAGGCGACGGACCCCGACTACTGGGCGCGCCACCTGCGGCAGGCGGTGCGCTTCGCCGACGCGGCGACCACGCTGCTCGGCGACCGGCCCGGCGCGGTGTTCCTCGAGGTCGGTCCCGGGACCACGCTCACGTCGCTCGTCACGCGTGCGGCGCGCGCGCGCGGGACGCAGGACGGCGAGCGGGAGCCGCGCGCGATCGCGTCCATGGGACGCCCCGGCGGCGACGCGAGCGACCTCGCGGCGATGCTCGACGCGGCGGGCCGGCTGTGGCAGGCGCGCGTGCCGCTCGACTGGACGGCCGTGCACGGCGGCGGACGTCGGCGGCGCGTGCCGCTGCCCACGCAGCCCTTCGAGCGTCAGCGCTACTGGATCGAGCCGTCGGGCGACGCGTCGCTCGGCGTCAACCCGCCGGCGGGCAAGCTGCCGGACGTCGCCGACTGGTTCTCCGCGCACGGCTGGAAGCGCTCGACGCCGCCGGTCGCCGGCGTGCACGCGGGGTCGCCCGGGACGACCGCCGATCGCGCGGCCGACGCGGGCCCCGTGCTCGCGTACCTCGACCGCGACCCGGTGGGGGAGGCGCTCGTCGCGCGGCTGCGCGAGACCGGGCGCGCGGTGACGGTCGTGCGTCCCGGCGACGCCTTCGCCGACGAGGGCGACGGGACCTTCCGCGTCGCGCCCGCCGCGCGCGAGGACCACGCGCGCGTGCTCGCCGCGCTCGACGCGCGCCCGACGCAGGTGCTCCACCTCTGGGGCTGCGAGCCGTCGGCCTCCGCGGACGCGTCCCTCGACCGCGGGCTCCTCGCGCTCCTCGCGTTCGCGCAGGCGTGGGAGGACGCGCGCGACGCGGACGCGAGCGCGCCGTCGGGCGCCGCGCCGACCGCGAAGGCGACGGACGACGACGCGCCGGCCGCCGACGCGACGGCGGACGACGCGCGCTCCGCCGCCCCGCGCGC
>JAUIEF010000231.1 GCA_030428785.1 bacterium | reverse complement strand
AGAGCCACCACCTCGACCAGCTCGATGATCACGCCGTGCCATGGTGGATCCACCGAGCCGCTTGACGCGAAGAGCTCTTGACGCGGCTTATGGGGTCCCTACTCCTCGAAGAACACGTCCACCCGCCGGCGCGCGACGTCGAGCACGCAGCCCAGCGCGACCATCGTCGCGAGGATGGACGAGCCGCCGTAGCTCACGAGCGGGAGCGGGAGGCCGGTCACGGGCAGGAGCCCCGTCGCGATGGCGAGGTTGAAGAGCGCCTGGCCGCCGACGAGCGCCGCGACGCCGACGCACACGAGGCGTCCGAAGGGTTCTCGCGTGCGGTACGCGACGCCCAGGATCGCCGCGAGGAGCATCGCGTAGAGGAGCACGACGCCGAGCGTGCCCGCGAGCCCGAGCTCCTCGCCGATGACGGCGAAGATGAAGTCCGCGTGCCGCACGGGCAGGCGGTTGCCGCGGTTCTGGATGCCGTTGCCGATCCCCGCGCCGGTGAGCCCGCCGCTGCCGACCGCGACGACGCTGTAGAACTGCTGGTAGCCGGTGCCGCGCTTGAGCTCGGAGATCTCCGCCTCGAGGGCGCGCGCCTTCTCGTGCTCGTGCCGGTCGCGCAGGCCGCGGGCCTCCGCGACGCGCGACGGGATGGGCGTCAGGAACGCGTCGAGCCGGTCCTTCTGGTACGGCTCGAGCACGCCGGGCACGAGGTAGGCCGCCGGCAGCAGCACGGCGACCGCCGTCCCGACGAGCGCGACGTGCCGCGGCCGCGCGCCGCTCGTCCACACCATGGCGACGAACACGGGCAGCATGACGAGCGACGACCCGAGGTCCGGCTGTTTCATGACGAAGAACCACGGCACCGCCGTGAGCAGGAACGGCATGACGTAGCTGCGCCAGGTGTTCGTGACGCCGCGGTGCTGCAGGTGCCGCGCGAGCGCGAGCACGAGCCCCACCTTCATGAACTCTGACGGCTGGAGCTTGAAGCCGAAGGGCAGCGTGATCCAACGGTCGCTGCCGACGCTCGACGACTCCGCGAGCAGCGGCAGCACGACGAGGATCCCGAGCAGCACGGAGTACACGAGCATGGACGTGTCGGCGATCCAGCCGCAGCCGAGCTTGCACACGACGCCGATCGCGACGGCGCCCGCCGCCGCGAAGAGGAGCTGGCGCGGCAGCAGGTCCGAGACGTCCTCGAGCGTGGCGCTCCAGATGAAGAGGAAGCCGAATCCCAGCAGCCCGACCATGGGCACGACGACGGGCCACTCGATCGCGAGCCGGTCGAGGAGTCGCGAGAGGCGGTTCACGGGCGCGCGCCTCCCTCGGGGCGTTCCGCGCGACGGCGGGGGCCGGGGCGCCGGTTCACCGCGCCGTCTCCGACAGCCCGAGCACCTCGTGCCGCAGCCAGGACTCCATGGCGGGCTTCTGGAGCAGCATCTGGAACACGGGCGCCGCCGCCTCGCTGCCGTGGAGCCCGCAGTCCTCGACGAGCACGGCGAACGCGAGGCGCGGCCGGTCGCGCGGCACGAAGCCCGCGAACCACGCCTGGTCCTTGCCGCCCCCCACCTGCGCGGTGCCCGTCTTCGCGGAGATCGTCCCGGCCATCCAGGGCAGCTCCTCGACGATCCAGCGGTTGAGGCGCCGCCCCGTGCCGACCTCCGAGTCGACGACCATGGCCATGCCCGAGCGCACGACCTCGAGCGCGGAGGGCGCGATGTCGAGCGGCCGGCCCGCGCGCGACGGGATGGGCGGGAAGCCCTCGACCTCCGCGACGAGCATGGGCGGCACGAGCACGCCCGTGCCCACGGCGCCCATCATCGTCGCGACCTGCAGCGGCGTGACGTCGTCGAGCGGCGCCTGTCCGATCGCGAGGCGCATGGCGTCGGTCGTCGAGTCGCCCGGACCGAGCGCGGGCCGGCTCTCGTGCAGGCCGGAACGCACGGGGATGCCGAGCGACGAGAGCACCTCGTTGTCGAGCAGCAGCCCGGAGCGCTCGCCCGTGCCGAAGCCGAAGCGCTGTGCCATGTCGCGCAGCGGGTCGACGCCCACCGCGCGACCGAGCCGGTAGAAGTAGATGTTGCACGAGCGCGCGATGGCCTCCTCGACGCCGATCTCGCCGTGGTGTCCGAGACAGCCCATCGTGCGGTCGCCGACCTGCAGCTGGCCCTCGCACAGGAAGAGCGTGTGCCGGTTGACGGGCATGCCGGGCGCGGTGAGGCCGGCGAGCGCGGAGACCGGCTTGAACGTCGAGCCCGGCGGCGGGAGGTTGCCGCTGCGCCCGGGGTCGATCGCGCGGTGGCGCAGCCGCACCCACGGGTCGGCGTTCATGAGCCGCCCGTACTCCTCCTCGAACGCCTCGCGCGTCGGGCGCGGGCCCGTCGCCATGGCGAGCACCTGGCCGTCGCGCGGGTCGAGCAGCACGATCGCGCCGGTCCAGCGCTCGGGCGACGGCAGCGGGTTGCCCGCGTCGTCGAAGACGGGCGGCGGCGCCTCGAACACGGCGTCGAGCACCTCCTGGCACGCGCGCTGGAGGTCCGTGTCGAGCGTGAGCACGACGTTGAGCCCGCGGTGCGGGTCCTCGCGCTCGACGGAGTCGCGGTCCACCTGCTCGGAGGTCGCGATCCAGCCGCGCTTGCCGCGCAGCAGCTCCTCGAAGGCGGCCTCGATGCCGACGAGCCCGCGCTCCTCGCCGAACGCGTAGTCGACCTCGCGCACCTGGACGCGCAGGCGCTCGAGCTCGTCGAGCTCCTCGGGCGTGAGGTCCGTGAGGCTCGCGAGGTCGGACAGGCGCAGCCGGTGGTCGAACGTGCGGTCCATGTCGTCGGGCTGCGGGTCGCCCACGCGACCGACGACGAGCGGCGCGACGTCGCGCACCTCCTCGGGGTAGATGCGGCGCATCTCGACGTGGATGCCGAAGCCGCCGAGCTCGGCCTGCCGGATCGCGACGAGCGTGCGCGTGTCGTAGGAGACGCGCTGCGCGAGGCGCGACGGGTCGTCGTCGAACTCGGCGCGCAGCTGCTGCTCGCGGCGGTAGCGCTCGCGGGCGACCTCGTCCTCGGAGAGCTGCTCGGTGTCGAGGTCGTCCGCGAGCGCCACGAGCTCCGACTCGATGTCGTCGCGCAGCTCCTCGAGATCCTCGAGCCCCGCGGCGACGCGGCGGTCGGCGCGCAGCGCGGCGCGCTCCATGGCGTCGACGAGCTCCTCGGGCAGGAGGTTGCTCGCCCACGCGAGGTCGGCGAGCGCCTGCCGCTCGCGCTCGGCGCGCTCGAGCGTGCGCGGCAGGGTGCGCTCCCAGCCGGGCAGCTCGGCGAGCGGGACGGCGGCGGGACGCTCGGCGCCGAGCCGGTCGACGACGGCGTCCCAGAGCTCCTCGCCGAAGAGCCGCTCGAGGTAGAAGCCGAGGTCGCGCCGGTGCTGGCGCGACGGCAGCGCGGCGATGTCGGCGACGGTCACCGCGCCGAGCGAGGTCGCGAGCTCCTCGGCGCGCGCGATCGCGTCGGGCACGGCGGCGCGCGGGCTGCCCAGCGTGACCCACGCGTGGTTCGCCTGCCCCGCGACGGTGCTCCGGCGCCAGCCGCGGTAGCGGAACGTGAGGTCGCGCACCTCCTCCGTGCGCGCGAGCGGGTGGCCGTTGCGGTCCATGATCCAGCCGCGCTCGAAGGGCAGCGACTGGAAGCGCACCGTGCTGCGCTCCGACTCGCGCAGCCACATGCCCGACTCGACGCCCTGCAGCTCGACGAGCCGCGCCGCGACGACGACGAAGCCCGCCATGAGCGCGAGGAACACGGGGACGATGCGACGCTGCCTCACGTCGCCTCCCCGTGACGGCGCGCGGCGTTCATCGCCGGGCCGGCGAGCGGGATCGACAGCAGCGCGCCGAGCACGAGCTCGCGACCGCCGGTGAGCGGCACGTCGAAGCCGCGCGACACGAGGAAGGCGGCCATGGACCAGCAGCCCGCGTAGACGAGCGCGCCGACGACGAAGCCCGCCTCGCGGAACTCGAGCAGGTGCTGACGCAGGCCGGCGACGATCGCGGCGGCGACGAGCACGGGGAGCACCTGTCCGCCCGCCGGCTCGACGAGCACGAGCGCGCGGATCCAGCCGAGCAGCACGAGCGGAAGGAGCGCGGTGCGGCGCGGCCAGTAGAGCGCGACCCAGGTCGCGACGACGACGAGCGGGTCGGGCGCGAAGCTCCCGAGCCACCCGCGCGAGACGACGAAGAGCTGGCCCAGCAGGACGACGACGAGCGTCAGGACGACGGTCACCGCTCGACGATCCTCACGCTCGCGGCGGGGTCGATCGGCGGGAGTGCGACGGTGAGTCCGGCGGGCCCGACGGTCGCGACCTCGCCGGCGAGCAGGCCGCCGTCGACGCGGTGACCCGTGACGACGAGCCAGCCGGGCTCGGGGCGCCAGCCGGGCGGCCAGTCGTCGGACGTGCCGGCGGTGGGCGTGACCTCGCCGTCGGGCGAGACGACGAGCAGCTGCCCGGGCGGCACGGCGCGCCGCACCTCGGCGGTCCACGGTCCCGCGGAGGACACGACGCCGACGAGCACGCCGTCCTGCGTGACGAGGTCGCCCTCGGTGACGCCGTCCCAGCGGCCGGCGGCGAGGCGCAGGCGTCCGCGGCGGCTCGTGCTCGCGAGGACGTCGGCGGTCGCGCCGCGCAGCGGCCACGGCGCGCCGACCGCGACCTCGACGACGACGTGCCCGAGCGTGGTCGGCTCGAGCAGCGGCCGCACGAGGTGCTCGACCTCGCGGCGGTCGGCGAGCCCGCCGCCCGGGACCTCCTCGCCCTCCTCGGGGACGATGCGTCCGACGATGAGTCCGGGCGGCAGCGTGTCGCCGAGCAGGCTCACGTCGCGCGTCCACGCGAGCTGGCCGGGCTGCGGGTGGCGCGACTCGCTCGCGTGCGCGATGGACGGGCCGTCCTTGCCGCTCGTGAGCAGGAACTGCACGGGCGAGGCCTGCTCGTCGACGGCCCACTCGGCGGCGACGGGCCGCGCGGACGGGTTGCCGAGGAGCGCGACGCGGGCGAGGCCGCCGGACTCGACGCGCGTGCCGTCGCGGCGCCACGGCCGGAGGAAGCCGAGGAGCACGCCGTGGTGCGTGACGGGCGTGTCGACCTCGACGCCGTCCTCGGGGACGCGGACGACGAGCTCCTGCGCGGCCGCGCGCACCTCGACGACGGGCGCGAGGGCGAGCTCGCGGCGCGCGTCCGCGGGGCGGGCGCCGCCGCGCAGCGCGGCGGTCCACGCGTCCCACACGGCGCGGGCCTCGGCGACGTCGGCGGTGCGCGTGACGCGGTCGATGCCGTCGGGCGACGGGAGACACGCGCGCACGAGCGCGTCGCCGGGGCGCAGGAGCGGGGTGAGGGCCTGCTCGGCGCTCCGCACGACGGGGACGCCAAGCAGCGAGGCGACGCTCAGCGCGGCGACGACGAGCGCGGGCCGGACGATCATCGGGCGTGTCCGCCGTCGGACCGCGAGGCGCGTCCGTCGCCGCGCGTCCTCCCGTCGTCGCGGGTCGTCGGGACCGCGAGCGCGACCGTCGCGAGGCGTGTCGTCCTGCGGGGCGGGTCCACGATGCGTGGACGGCTCATGGTGTCGTGCTCCTGCCCGGCCCCCCGGCGCCGGTCGCGGTGGTGTCTCCGGTCAGCCTCGCGTCAGGCGGCGTCCTCGCCGGTGTCGAGCACGCGGCTGTAGAGGTCGAGCTGGTTGAGGAACTCGCCCGTGCCGCGGGCGACGCAGGTGAGCGGGTCGGACGCGACGCGCACGGGCAGCTGCACCTCCTGCTCGACGATGGCGCCGAGGTCGCGGAGCAGCGCGCCGCCGCCGCAGAGGATGATGCCCTGCTGCACGAGGTCGGCCGCGAGCTCCGGCGGCGTGTTCTCGAGCGCGTTGCGGATCGTCTGGATGATCGCCATGACCGGCTCGAGGAGCGCCTCGCGGATCTCGGTGCTGGTGACCACCGTGCGACGCGGCAGGCCGATCATGAGGTCACGACCGGCGACCTCCATCTCGAGCTCCTTCTCGAGCGGCGCGGCCGAGCCGATGTTGATCTTGATGCGCTCCGCCGTCTGGTCGCCGACGAGCAGGTTGTAGTTGCGGCGCATGTAGTTGACGATCGCCTCGTCCATCTCGTCGCCGGCCACGCGGATCGACTCGCTGTGGACGGTGCCGAAGAGCGACATGACGGCGACCTCGGTCGTGCCGCCGCCGATGTCGACGACCATGCTGGCCATCGGGTCGGCGACGGGCATGCCGGCGCCGATGCCGGCGGCCATGGGCTCGCTCACCAGGTAGACCTTGCGGGCGCCCGCGCGCTCGGCGGAGTTGATGACGGCGCGGCGCTCGACGGCGGTGATGCCGGACGGGATGGCGATGACGATGCGCGGCCGCACCATGACGTTGCGGTTGTGCACCTTGCGGATGAAGTACCGCAGCATCTTCTCGGTGATCTCGAAGTCGGCGATGACGCCGTTCTTGAGCGGGCGGATGGCCTGGATGTTGCCGGGCGTCTTGCCGAGCATCTCCTTCGCCTGGAGGCCGACCGCGTCACCGCCGAGCAGCACTTCGTTCGTGCCCTTGCGCACCGCGACGACGGACGGCTCGTTGAGCACGATGCCCTCGTTGGGAATGCACACGAGCGTGTTCGCCGTGCCCAGGTCGATGCCCATGTCGGTGGAGAACTTCCCGATCATCCACTCGAAGGCCTTCATGCAGATCCCCTCTCGAGGGTGTGCGCCGGAGCGCGTTCACAGGTGTCCCCCGCGAGGACGTCTCTCGCGCGGGGACCGGCAACCAGGTCGACCGGACGTCGGGTGTCCTCGGGCCGCTTCGCCACCTCCGCGGGGCGCGGGCCGAGCGGCCTGCGGGCGGGGTCGCGCGCGTCGGGTCGGGCCGACGTCGCCTCCTCGCCTCGCGCTCCCGTGAGCACGGTGAGAACGCCCTCATTGGAACACTCGCGAGGGTCCGGACGAAGCGTGAATCCGCGCGACTTGCGCGCGCGTCCGCGACGCGCGCGCGCGGGTCGACGCGACGCGCGGGACGCGCGGTCGGCGGCGTCGCGATGCGTCGACGGCGGACGCCTCGCGAGCGCCGCGACGCGGGTGTCGGGGGGCGGGTCGTCGCGCGTCGCGACCGCGTCGACGACGGGGCATCGCATGCGAACGCCT
>JAUIEF010000230.1 GCA_030428785.1 bacterium | reverse complement strand
GTTCCTGGTCCAGCAGAATGACCCGCTTGCCCCGGTCGCCGAGTTCAGCCGCCGCCGCGAGACCGGCCAGTCCACCACCGACGATGATCACATCCGCGTCGGGCAGGTCTTCCGCGACCTCGAGGTGACCGTCGGCACGACCACGGACCTCGAGGAGCCGGGCGAGGCGCTCGCGACCATGCGCACCGACCGCCGCGGCGTCGCGCGCACGGCGCTCCCGTGGACGCCCGGCGACGGAGCGAGCGACGGTGACGGCGCCGCGGACGGGGGAGCCGACGGCGAGGGGGCGGCCGCCGCACGCGCAGCGGGTGGACCCGCCGCCGCGCGCCGCCTCGTGTGGGCGCGCGTCGGGAGCCGGACGCTCCGCGGCGGGCCGACGTACGCCGTGTACCCCGACGCGCCGGGCGGCACGGTCGGGATCCGCACCCATCTCCAGCGTCGCTCGAGCGTGGAGGTCCTCGTGCTCGGCCCGGACGGCCGCCCGTGCGCCGCGCAGCTCTGGTGGGGCGAGGCGGCGCTGCCCGGCCCGGGCCGCCCCCCGGGCCCGCCCGTGCCGGCGCGCTGGCAGCCGCTCGGCGAGGCGGGCCCCGACGGCCGCTACACCTGGCGGATCCGCACGAAGGAGCTCGCCCTGCTGCGCGCGCTCGCGTTCCGGCCGCGCGACGGCGCGCCCGTGTCGTCGTGGGAGCCCGTGCCCGCCGTCCGGGCGGGCGACGCGCGCGAGTGGCTCGGCGTCGCGCTCTCGGACGTGCTCGAGGTGGAGCCCGGCGCGACGCACGAGCCCGTGACGTTGCGCGTGCGCCCCGCGGCCCGTCTCCACGGCACGGTGCACGACGCGGACGGCGAGCCGGCCGCGGGCGTGCAGCTCCTCGCGCGCTCCGTCGACGACGCGCCGCCCGGCGACCCCGACGCCGGGCTCACCGAGGCGTGGTCCGTCACGGACGAGCACGGCGCGTTCGCGTTCGCGGGACTGCGGCGCGGCGCGTTCCACATCGAGAGCTCCGCGTCCACGTCGTCCGCCGCGCGCTCGACGCTGCTCACCGCGGAGCCCGTGCTCGCGGACGGCCCGCCCGTGCGGCTCGTGCTCTCGCGGCCGCACCTCTTCGTGCGGCTCCGCGGCCCGGACGGCGCGCCGCCCGACGCGCGCGTCGTCCCGCGCTCGGAGCTCGAGGGCGACGTCCCGCCCGGCGCGCGTGAGGAGGACGCGCTGCTCGTCGTGAGCTGGGTCCCGGGCGAGCCGCCGCGCGACGCGTGGTCGCCGTATCGGCGTCGCGACCCGTCGATGCGCGCGCGCCGCATCGGCCCGGGCGACTTCGTCGTCGACCTCACGGAGGACGGCGTCGCCGTCGACGTCGCCCTGCTGGGCGGCGGCTTCGCGTGGACGTCGCGGCGCGTCGAGGTGCCCGTCGGCGCCGGCCGCGTCGACGTCGAGCTCCTCGCGGAGCGGCGCGGCGCGGGCACGCTCGTCGTGGACGCCGTCGACGCGCGCGGCGCGCCCGCGACGCGTCAGCTCGCGGTCACCGTCATCGACCCGGCGCTCGGGACGGTCGTGACGAGCGCCTCGATCGCGCAGCCGGAGTCCGACGTCGGTCCGCTGCGACTCCCGGTCCCCGCCGGCCGCTACGAGCTCGTCGTCGAGGGCTTCCCGATCATCAGCGGCTGGAACGCGCGCGTCACCTCGCCGCGCGACCTCGGCGGCTGCGTGATGGACGTCGAGGTCGTCGCGGGCGAGGAGACGGCGGTCACCGCGCGGCTCGAGGCGCCCGCGCGCCTGGCCGTGCTCGTCGAGGGCGTGCCGTCGCCCGACGCGGAGCGCGTGATCCGGGAGCTCTGGGACCGACACGGACCGCCGCCCGACTTCGTGGCGGAGCGCGCCGCGTCCGCGGTCCTGCACCTCGAGCGCGCCGACCGTCACGCGCTGCCGCTCCCGGTGGCGCGCGTGCGCAACGAGGGCACGTCGTCGGAGGCCGTGCTCCCGTCGCCCTACGTCGCGCTCGGCACGTCGGCCACGTCCGACGCGCTCACGCCCGGCCGCTACACGCTCGTCGCGCGCACGCCGGAAGGACGCGAGGTGCGCCGCGCCGTCGAGCTGCTGCCGGGCCGCACGACGGCGGTCACGCTCGTGTTCGAGTGACGCGCGGTCGCGGCGGTGCGCGGGATCCTCCCGTCGGCGCGCCCTCCGACGCGCCGCGCGCGACTCACCCGCCCGCGTCGTCCCCGAACACCGCGCGCGCCTCCACGAGGAAGCGCATGGCCTCGTCCGGGAGCTCGACCTCGCCCTCGTAGAACGGGTTGTAGTCGCCCGCGCTCACGCGGCCGCCCAGCGGCTCGAAGCCGGTCTCGCCGCGACGGAACCACGCACGCGCGTCGTCGTGCAGGCCGAGCTCCTCGAGGCACATGGCGACGATGAGCCACTCGATGCAGTCGCCGCCGTCCGTGAGGCGCATGGACTCCGTGAGCGCCTCCACCGCCTCGCGGTACCGGCCGGCGCGGAAGAGGGCCGTGCCCAGCGTGTTCCACGTGTTCGCCTCGGGGTCCAGCTCGTGCGAGCGGCGCGCCGCCTCGAGGGCGCGGTCGGGGCGGCGGAGGTCGGGGTCCGGGTGCACCGTGAGGAACCACGCGAGGTTGTTCAGCGTGAAGGTGTCGTCCGGCTTCGAGGGGAGGAAGATCTCGAGCATCTGGACGGTCGCCTCGTGCTCGCCGCGCGCGATCAACGCGTCCGTGAGGCGCGGCTGCACCCAGGTGAACCACCAGTCGACGCTCTGCGTCACGGCCAGCTGGCTCCGGAGCAGGTCGAGCGCGTCCTCGACGCGGTCCGCGAGCAGGTACTGCCGCATGATGAGCACCGCGGCCCAGTTGTCCTCGGGGCGCAGCGCCCGCGCGGCCTGCAGGTAGGCGAGGGCCTCCGGTGACGGCTCCCGGTCCGCCCGATCGTTCAGCGTGATGCCCAGCACGCGGGCCAGCGCATGATCGGAGGGGTGCTGCATCTGGGTCGCGCGGAGCAGAGGCACGGTGTCGAGCGCGTGTCCCAGGATGTCGAGCGACTGATGGAACATGACGACCGTCGACGCGGGCCAGTCGTAGGCGTCGCGGCTGTCGATGAGGGCCTCGAGCGTGCGGCGGTCGTCCGTGACGATCGCGCGCCGCAGGCGGAGCCGCCACGGGTCGGGGTCCACCTCCATCGCGAGCCGCATGAGCAGCTGGAAGTTGTGCGAGCCGAACCCGTCGAGCCAGAGACGGGCGCGGGCCCAGTCGTCGAGGGCCTGCGCGACGCGCTCGGCGTGCCCGGTCGCGCGGAGGGCCTCGACCACGGCGCGCTCGTCCGCCTCGTCGGCCGCGCCCAGGACATCGACGTCGTAGGCGGCGAACGCCTGGATGTACCCGACGTCCTTCTCGGTGAGGCGATCCCGCTCGCTGCCCAGGACCGTCGCGAACCGGATGTCGTCGAGCGCGGACAGCAGGGAGTCGGTGCGCACGAGCGCGGCACGCTCGGCCTCCGCGGCCGCCGCCGCGCGCTCGACCTCGTCGCGGAGCTCGGCGACGCGCGGCGCGAGCTCCGCGTCCGGGTCGGCGGTGGCCGCGAGCACCGTCTCCGCCCGCTCGACGGCGACGAGCGCCTCCGCGTAGTCGCCGCGGCCGCGCGCCAGCTGCGCGTCCTGGAGGATGCCCGCCACGTTGCGCGTCAGCTCGTCGCGTCGCGCGGACTCCTCGGCCAGCTGCTGCGCCTCCGTGTCCCGCACGTGCATCCAGCCCCAGCCGCCGCCCAGCACGGCCAGCACCACCGTCGTCGCGAGCGCCAGCGTCAGGCGGCGGGCCTTGCGCGCCTGCTCGACGCGGATCTTCGACTCGGCCGCCTCGAGCTGCGCCTCGCGCGCGCGCTGCTCGCGGTTCGCGAGGAAGTCGTGCATCCGGTTCGAGAGCTCGCCCGCGTTGGCGGGTCGCCCCGAACGCGCCGCCGAGAGGCAGCTCAACGCGAGCTCGATGAGCTCCGGCTCGGCGCCGCAGGCCTCCAGCCGCTTGCGCGCCGGCTCCTGTCGCGCCCGCGCCGCCTCCTCGATGGGGCGGCCCTGCTCGCCGGTGTACGGCGGCTTGCCGGTGAGGATCTCCGTGAGCAGCGCGCCCAGCGAGAAGACGTCGGTGCGCTCGTCGAGCCGCTCGATCTCGCCCTGCGCCTGCTCGGGCGACATGTACGACGGCGTTCCCATGATGGAGCCCACCATCGACTCGCTGTCCGCGGTGGACGACCCCGAGCTGCGCACCGTCTCGATGATGGAGACGTCGGGCAGCTCGCGCTTGGCCAGCCGCTCGTCCTCGACGCCGCCCTCGCGGAGCACCTTCGCGAGACCCCAGTCGACGACCTGCACCTCGCCGAACGCGCCGACCATGATGTTCGCCGGCTTGAGGTCGCGGTGCACGACCTTCCGCGCGTGCGCGTACGCGATCGTCTGGCACACCTGCTCGAAGATGCCGAGGAAGCGGTGGCGGTCGTCCTCCGGCGACTTGCGCTCGCGGAACAGCGCGGCGAGCGTGCGGCCCTTCACGAGCTTCATCGTGAAGTAGGGCCGGTCGTCGTCGAGCAGGCCCAGCTCGTACACGGGGACGATGCCCGGGTGCTGGAGCTGCCCGCCGATCTGCGCCTCCTCGACGAAGCGCTGGAGGATCGCGTCGCTCTCCGCGTGCTCCTCGAGCAGCACCTTCATGGCGACGTCGCGGCCGAGGTCCGTGTCGCGGCCCTTGAGCACGACGCCCATGCCGCCGCGCGCGAGCTCGCCGAGCACCTGGTAGTTGCCGCGGCCCGCCGGCACCTGCTCAGACGACCTGGTCCCCGTCTGCACCACGGACGACACGCCGTACGCGCTGTCCTCGTCCGGCAGCAGCACCTTCGTCGCGCGACCGGTGCGTCGCTCGATGAGGTCGATCACGCTCGGCGGGCCCTGCATCGACGGACCGTCGCGCCTCGGTGCACGGCTCAGCGTGCGGGGCTCGTCCTTCCCCGGTGTCGGGTCGTCGGGCCGCGCGTCCGCGGGGTCGTCCTGGTCGGTCATGGTCCGGTTGCCCTCCGGAGTGGCGACGGGTCGGTGCCGCTCGGGGGGCGGGCGGTCGACCATCGTCTCGGGGCCAACAGGATGACAGGTTCCGCCGGGAACGCGAGGCGTCGGCCGGCGGTGCGCCGCGCGCGGACGTGCGTCGCGGCGGGGATCCCGCGGTCCGCTCCCGGTCCGGCGCTGGGGATCTCGGGGACGGCGGATAGGATGGGCGGTGTTCGAGCGGGGGGGCGGACCCGCAGCGGTGCGTGGGCGGGATCATGACGGACGACGGCGGGGCGCTCCGGTCGGGGCGCGTGAGACGGACCCTCGACGAGGCGCGGTCGCGGCGCGCGCTGCCGCGCGTGCTCATCGCGGTGGTGGGCGTCCTCGCGTTGTCGCTCACGTGGTGGCTCACCTTCCCGCGCGCGGGCGACGGACTCGTCGGCGTCGTGCGCTTCGCGGACCGCGACGACCCCGCGGACGTCGAGCGGCTCGGCGACATGGTCGGGCGGCTGCTCGCGCACGAGCTCGCGGCGGGCGCCGGCCTCGCGATGGTCGACCCGCTCCGCGTGCACGACGTCGCGCGGCTCGCCGGCCTGGACGACGGCCGCGTGCCGCCGGAGCGCGCGCTCGAGGTCGCGCGCCTCGCCGGACTGCGCACGATGGTCGTCGGCGAGGTCTCGGACGAGGGCGGGCGGCTCGTCGCGTCGGCGGAACTCGTCGACGTGCGCAGCGCGACCGTGCTCGCCGAGGCGCGCGCGGAGGGCGAGGGCGTGACCGACGTCTTCGGGCTCGCGCGTCGGCTCGGCGACGGCCTGCGCGAGGGCATCGGCGTGACCGGGCGCGGCTCGGGCGACCGCGCGCCGACGGGGTCGCTCGACGCGTGGCGCGCCTTCGTCGAGGGACAGGACGCGCGGCAGCGCAACGACCACGCGGCGGCCGCCGAGGCGTTCGGGCGGGCGCTCCAGCTCGACCCGGAGCTCGCGGTCGCGGCCTTCCGTCGCACGCTCGCGCTCGCGTGGACGGGCGGCGGCGAGGGCGCGCAGCGTGCGTACGAGCGCGCGCGGACGATGCGCCCGCGGCTCGCCGACGGCGCGCGTCTGCTGCTCGACGCGACGGGCGCGGTCCTCGCCGACGACCTGCGCGCCGCGCTGCCGTGGCTGCGCGAGGCGCTCTCCGCGGACCCCGTCGACGAGGACGCGCTCTTCCTCGCGATCGGCGTCCTCACGCGCTCGGCGACGCGCAACGACGCGCGGGTCGCCGGCGCGCTCTGCGACCGGCTGCTCGCGCTCGACCCGGACACGCGCCTCGTGTGGGAGCACGCGCTCGGCGCGCGGCTGCGGCAGGGCGACCGCGCCGGCGCGCACGAGCTCATGGTCGAGTGGGAGCGGCGCGCCGACGGCGTCGGCGGGCTCGTGCGCCGCATGCGCGGGACGCTCGCGCTCTGGGAGGGGCGGCTCGAGGAGGCGGACCTCGCGTTCGGGCCGCGCACGGACGCGGGCGACCCGGGCGAGCCCGAGCGGCGGCTCGAGGTGGCGCTGCTGCGCGACGACCACGCGTCGCCGACGACGGTCGCGGCGCGGGCCGGGCGCGTCGACGGGCTCCGCGCGGAGTGCGAGGCGTTCACCGGCCCGGAGCGCGTCGCGGCGCTCGACCTGCGCGCGTGCCTGCTCGCGATGCACGGCCGGCTCGACGAGGCGGCGGCGCTCTGGACGCTCGCGGCGGAGCAGCCGGGGCCGACGACGCCCGACGGCTTCCTCACGAGCCTGCGCGGCGGGGCGCGGCACCGGCTCGCGCGTCTGCACGTCCTGCGCGGCGACCTCGCGGCCGCGCGGCGGGAGGTCGACGCGGCGCTCGCGCACCAGCCCGACGCGCCGCGCGCGCTCCTCGCGTCCATCCGGCTCGCGATGCGCGAGGCCGACGACGCGCGCCTCGCGCGGGACCTCGAGCTGCTCGGCCGCGAGGCGTCGACGGAGCGCAGCCCGGCCGCGCGCGTCGTGCGCGACCTCGCCCTCGCGGACGTCGCGCGCGCGCAGGGCCGGCTCGACGAGGCGCGCGACCGCTACCTCGCGCTGCTGGCGGGCGACGACCTCCTGCTCGACGAGGGCGCGTCCCTGGACAGCGTCGCGCCCCTCGCGCGCGAGGGGCTCGCGCGGGCGTGCCTCGCCCTCGGCGACGCGCGCGGCGCGGCGGCCGCCTGGGACGACCTGCTCGCGTCGGGCG
>JAUIEF010000229.1 GCA_030428785.1 bacterium | reverse complement strand
ACGTCGGACCCGAAGTTCACGTCCGGGACCATGCTGTCCACGTAGGTGTCCTGCGTCGGCGCGAGCGTGAGCACGGTCTGCGCGGCCGCGGGGCCGGCGAGGACGAGACCCGAAGCGAGCGCGACGCGCGCGAAGGTCCTCCTACGGATTCCTCGGCGATCCATGGGCTCCTCCCGGGCGGTCCTCGGTCTCCCCCGGCTATCCTATCCCCAGCCCGGGGATCGGTGGGCTCGCCCACCGCAGCCGGATCCGCTCCAGATGGGTCGGTCCGGACGCCGATCACGCCATGAGCGAACAGGCGGGTGTCCGTGCCCCGGGGACACCGCCTCGACGTCCGCGCCGCCCGACGACCCCCTCCATGCCCGCCACCGCCACGACGACCGTCGACGACGCCGGCCTCTACCCGGCCGGGACGCTGCTGTCCGGGCGGTACCGGATCGTGTCGCTGCTCGGGAAGGGCGGCATGGGCGAGGTGTACCTGGCCGAGGACCTCGTGCTCGGCGAGAAGGTCGCGCTCAAGTTCCTGCCCGAGGTCGCGGCGGCCGAGCCCGACCTCATGGAGCGCTTCGTCACCGAGGTACGCCTCGCGCGCAAGGTGACGCACCCGAACGTCGCGCGCGTCCACGACATCGGCGAGGTCGACGGCCGCACCTTCCTCTCCATGGAGTACGTCGACGGCGAGGACCTCGGCCAGCTCCTGCGGCGCATCGGCCGGCTCCCCGCGGAGAAGGCGCTCGAGATCAGCAAGCAGATCTGCGAGGGCCTCCACGCGGCGCACGAGCGCGGCGTCCTGCACCGCGACCTCAAGCCCGCGAACGTCATGCTCGACGGCGACGGTCGCGTGCGCCTCACGGACTTCGGCCTCGCGCAGCTCGCGCGCGACACGGACGAGGGCCGCCTCATGGGCACGCCCTCCTACATGTCGCCCGAGCAGATCACCGGCGGCGACTGCACCGTGCGCAGCGACCTCTACTCGCTGGGCCTCCTGCTCTACGAGCTCTTCACCGGCAAGCGCGCGTTCACCGGCAAGAGCATCGAGGAGCTGCGCGCCAAGCAGCAGCACGAGGAGCCGCAGCCGCCGTCGACGATCCTCGAGTTCATCGACCCGGTCGTCGAGAAGATCATCCTGCGCTGCATCCGGAAGGACCCGGAGGAGCGCCCGACGTCCGCGCGACAGGTGACGCTCGCGCTGCCCGGCGGCGACCCGCTCGCCGCGGCGCTCGCGAGCGGCGAGCTCCCCGCGCCCGAGCTCGTCGCGGCCGGCGCCGGCGACGAGACGACGCCCGTGCGCACGGTCACCGGCCTCTACGGCCTGTGGCTCGCGATGATCGCCGCGCTCATCGTGCTCGCGCCCTTCCACCGCGGGAGCGACCTGCGCTCACCCGACGAGAAGCCGCCCGCCGTCCTGCGCGACCGCGTCGGCACGCTGCTGCACGACGTCGGCTGGACGACGCCGCCGCGCGACGAGGCCGACTGGTACGCGCTCGACCCGCAGCTCGTCGAGGCGCGCCGCGAGGACCCGGCCGCCGACCTGCCCGACCCGCTCGTGTACCACTACCGGCGCAGCCCGGACGTGCTCGTGCGCCGCGGGCTCGTCGCGGACCTCCAGGACCCCGCGCCCGTCCGGCCCGGCATGGTCGCCGTACGCACGGACGCGACGGGGCGGCTGCTCTCGCTCGAGGCGCTGCCCGACACGCCGTCCGACCCGACGACCGCCGTGCCGGACGCCGTGTGGGACCGGCTCTTCGCCGCGGCGCGTCTCGACCGCGCCGCGCTGCGCGACGCCGAGGTCGCCTCCGTCCCGCGCGTGCCCGCCGACGAACGGCACACCTGGGTCGCGCCCCGCGGCGCGCCCTGGCGCGTCGAGGCGGCGGGCCTCGCCGGGCGCCCCGTGCTCTTCGAGGTCGTCGCACCGGGCACCGACGGCCGCGCCGGCCTCCCCATCGAGCCCATGCCCGACCTCGTCGCGCTGGGCTTCCTCGTCATCCTGCTCGTCATGTCCGTGCTCGCGCGGCACAACGTGCGCGAGGGTCACAGCGACCGGCGCGGCGCTTCGCGCGTCGCGGTCTTCGTGTTCGCGACGCACCTCGTGCTGTGGCTCGGCACGCAGGACCACCCGGGCAGCCTCGGCGGCTGGTTCTTCACGCTCGTCGGCGGGCTCGGGTACCACCTCTTCCTGGCGGTCACGACCTGGGTCATCTTCCTCGCGCTCGAGCCGACGATCCGGCGGCGCTGGCCCACCGCGCTCATCTCGTGGACGCGCGTGCTGCACGGCCGGTTCCAGGACCCGCTCGTCGGGCGCGACGTCCTCGTCGGCGGCGCGGCGACGCTCACGCTCGTCGCGTTCCTCGCCGCCGTCGACGCGGCGCTCGTCGCCGCGGGACTCCCCGGCGCGGCGGGCGGCCGGCCGGCCACCGCGGTCGAGAGCGTGCAGGGCGCGATCGCCGACGTCGTCCACACGATGGGCGACTCGCTCTTCTACTCGATGGGCATCGTGCTGCTCATCGTCGTCGTGCGTGCCGTCGTCAAGGTGCCGTGGCTCGTGGTGCTCGTCTCCGCGACGGGCTTCGCGTGCCTCTCGAGCCTGCCGTCGGGCTTCGCGCTCCACGACGTCCTGCGCGACCTCGCGCTGGGCCTCGTGTTCGCCGCGCTGCTCACGCGCTACGGCGTGCTCGCGCTGCTCACGGGCGTCGCCGTGATCCTCGCGGCCCCCGGCCTCACGCCGCCGCTCGACGCCTGGGACGGGCACGTCGCGTGGGTGCACCTGCTCGCGCTCGCCGGGCTCGCGACCTGGGCCTGGCGCATCTCGCTCGGCGAGCGTCGCGTCTCCGACCGGCGCACCTGGGTCTCGGAGCGCGCGACCGGCCGCCGCCGGAGCGACCTGCGGGCCCGCTCGGCCTGAACGGGGCGCCCGCGCCGGACGGGTCGGGGTCCCCGGGGGGCGGTCGGCGGGCATGACCGCGATCCGCGCCCGGCGCCGGTCCCGGCCTCCCGCCCGAGGAGACGGATCGGCCCGCGGCGGATAGGCTGAGGGGAGCGGTCGCCGCAACCCCCGTCCGGCACGACGGTTCGGCGGCCCCCGAGCGGCGGGGGGGCGGCCTCCCCCGACCGGCGCGCACGACCGTCCCCGTCCCGCCTCCCGTCCGGTCCGCGCCGCGCGATCGGCGTCCGACATGCCCCGACCGAAGACCCCGCGCCCGCTCCGCGCCCCGCGCCGCCTCGCCTCCGCCGGCCTCGCCGCGTGCCTGCTCCTGCCGTGCCTCGCGAGCGCCCCGCGCGCCCAGGTCGGCGACATCGTGTTCCTGACGCAGGCCAAGGACAACGTCCCCGCGCGCCTCTTCACCGTCGACACCGAGACGCTCGACGCCGTGCGCCTCATCCCGCCGTTCCACCCGGCCGGTCGCGTCGGCGACTTCGACGTCGGACCGCGCGCCCGGACGCTGCTCATCACCGCGTCCGAGCCGTTCAACGGCTTCGACCTCTACCGCATCAACGTGAAGAACGGCGACATCGCCGTCGTGAGCTCGCCGTCGCAGGGCATCATCCGCGACTTCCGCGTCGGGCCGCGCGGCAAGGTCGGCGCCTACCGCACCGAGATCGCCGGCGTGCGCACGCTGCACACGGTGAAGCTCTCGTCCACCAAGGTGTCCACCGTGCAGGCGCCGGAGCTCGACGACGCCGACGTCTTCCAGTGGAGCCTCGGCGACCGCGGCAAGTCCGTGTTCTTCCTCGCGGGCGAGGGCGCGCTGGGCGTCAACGAGCTCTACCGCGCGAAGGCCAAGAAGGGCGTCGCCGAGAAGATCGAGCTGCCGCTCGAGCCGGGGCACACCGTCGCGTCGTACCGCGTCGGCCCCAAGGAGCGCTTCGTGATCGCGACGACGGGCGAGTCCGCCGCGGGGCCGTTCCACCTGCACCTCGTCGACCTCAAGTCGGGCGAGCGCACGGAGCTCGCCGGGCCGTTCGAGCAGGGCTTCGCCGGACAGGCGGGCTTCTCGGACAAGGGCCGCGACCTCGTGTTCCTCGCGGACCTCGACGGGTCGGGCGTCCTCCAGCTCCACCACCGCGACCTCAAGAACGGCGAGACGCGCGTCGTGAACGGACCGCTGCCCGAGGGCGGCGGCGTGAACTGGTTCACGACGGACTGGGGCCGGCGGCGCGTCGTGTACGTCGCCGACGAGGACACGGCCGGCGTGCCGGAGCTCTACGTCGCGGACCTCAAGAAGCAGACGGTCGTCAAGGCGAACGGCCCGCTCGGCGACGGCGGAGAGGTCGACGCCTTCCGGCACCACCTCGACAGCAAGACGGGCGTCGTGCACTACCTCGCGAAGGCCGACGCCGACGCGCCCTGGGAGCTCTACCGCTCCGACACGAAGAAGGGCGGGCTCCTCAAGCTCAGCGAGCCCATGGTCTCCGGCGGCGAGGTCACGCAGTTCACGGTCGGCAAGCCGAAGGATCCCGTGCAGTACCTCGCGGACCAGGAGCAGGACGGCCGGCCGGAGCTCTACCTCGTCGACCCGAAGACGCTCGAGGTGCGCAAGGTGAACGGGCCGCTCACGATCGGCGGGAGCGTGCTGCGCGGCGAGCTGCTGCCCAAGGGCGCGGGCGCCGTGTACCAGGCGGCGCAGGACACCACGACGACCATCGAGCTCTACCACCGCGACTTCGACACGGGCGCGGTGACGAAGCTCAACGACCCGGTCCCCGTGCCCGGCGCGGGCGTGTCGAAGTTCCGCGTCGTCGGGCGCTGAGCCCCGCGCGCGGCGCCCGGCAGGCGCCGGACGCACGCGCGGGACGGGCGGCGGGCGTCCCCGCCGCCCCGGTGCACGTCAGCGGGCGCCGCTCTTCAGCTTCGCCTCGTCCTTCGACTTCTTGTTCGTGTTGCCCGACGAGCCCACGGCGTCGTGCAGGATCCCGAGCCGCGCCTCGAGGCGCATGAGCGTCGAGCGCCCCGTGCCGGTCCGGTCGAGCTGCTCGGCGGCCTCCTGGAGCTCGGCCTCCGTCGCGCGGAGCTCCGACACGAGCAGCGACCGCACGAGCTCGCAGCGACGCTCGACCATCTCGAGCTGCACGTGGGCCTGCCGCACCTGCGTGTCGCTCACGAGGCCGTCGTCAGCGAGGCGGAACGTCTCCTCGACCTCGAGGCGCGCGAGCTGCAGCTCGCCGTCCAGCTCGATGGACTGGTTGACGAGCTCGAAGAGGCCCTCGTCGAAGGACGACGTCGTCGTGGTCCGGACGTTCACGCCGCCCGCGCCGCCGAACGGGTCGGCGCCGTGCGCGCCGGCGAAGAGCCCGCCCTGCCCGCCGCCCTGCCGCGCGACCTGCGCGAAGAGGTCGTCGACCGCGCGCGACTGCGAGCCGCGACGCGCCTGCGCCGCGAACTCCTCGGCGAGCGCGCGCGCCTCCTCGGCCTCACGCGCGGAGCGACCGCGGGCCCGCGTGAAGGCGTCGTTCGCCTCGGGAAAGAGCTCGGCCTCCTGCTGCACGTAGCCGAGCGCCTCGAGCTGCGCGAGCGCCTCCGCGGCGACCTCGGCCTCCTCGACGTATCCGAGCTCGCGCAGCGCGTCGAGCGTCTCCGGGTCGAGGTCCTCGAGGAGCACGGCGCGCGCGCGGCCCGTCGCCGCGGCGGCGCGGTCCGCCTCCCGCGCGAGCCGCGCCTCCTCTTCGGCCATCGCCTCGGCGGTGCGGGCGAGCCGGCGGCCCGCCTCGTGGACGGTGTGCTCCTCGTTTCGGACGGTCTCGAGCTCGGCGAGCAGCCGCTTGTAGTCGACGGACGTCTCGGCCTCGACGCCCTGGGCCGCGAGCGACTCGCGGAGGTTCTCCGCCTGGACCTGGAGCGTGTGGATGCGGTCCGTGAGACGGGCCTGGGCGTCGGCCATGGCCGCGCGCTCCCGGGCGACCCCCGCGATCTCGGCCGCCTGGCGGTCGCGCAGCTCGGCGATCTGCGCGCGGGCCTGGGCGAGCTCCGCCTCGACGCGCGCCTCGCGCGCGGCGGCGTCGCCCTCGCCGAACAGGCCCTGGAGCGTCGCGAGCACGCCGTCGTGCGCGGTCTGCCGCCACGTGCCCTCGGCCGCGCGCACCTCCGCCTCGAGGCGCCGGGCGTCCGCGTCCGCGCGTGCCTGCTCCTGGCCGACGCGCGCCTGCTCCAGCGCGGCCTGCATCTGGTTCATCTCGGCCGTCATCTGCTTCATGCGCTGCATGAGCTCGTGCTTCTCGTGCATGAGGCGCTCGTACTCGCCGGCGTCCTGGGCCTGCGCGGGCGGCGCGCCGAACGCGGCGGCTGCGAGCACGACGAGCCCGCCGGCGGCGAGCCCCTGCACGCGGCGGCGCAGGACGGAGCAACGGGTGGACAGACGGTCGGTGCGGGTGAGCAGCATCTCGATTCTCCGGGAGAACTCCGACGGCGAGCGGAGGATGGTGGGCGCCGCCACGGGGGACGGCACGGAGGGCCAGCCGGTCTCGGCGAGGCCGATGAGTTCGCGGGCGTAGCGCTCGCGGGGGACGACGCCGGCGGCGTGGTCGTCGGCGACCAGCTCGGCGGCGAAACGGACGCGCCGACGGATCCACCAGTACAGCGGGTGCATCCACAGCACGGGGAGCGCGAGCGCGACGAGGAGCTGCCCGCGGCCGTCGCCCTGGCGGGCGTGACCGAGCTCGTGCAGCAGGACGTGGCGCAGCGCGGAGGACCGGCGCGCGACGAGCGCGACGGGGAGGACGATGGTCGGGCGGAACGCGCCGACGCAGAACGGGCCGCAGCGCTCCGTGCTCACGACGACGCGCGGGAGCGGGCCGGGGCCGGCGTCCTCGGCGAGCAGGTGGACGACCCAGTCGGGCGCGGGCGTCGTCGCCGCGAGGATGCGGCGCAGGCGCACGACGCCGAGCAGGAGGTAGACCGCCGCGAGCGTCGACCCGGCGAGCACGGTCCACGCGAGGACCGCGGGCACGACGCGCGACGCGATGGCGAGCGGGGCGTCGGCGGACGTGCCGGCGGAGGTCGCGGGGACGTCGGCCGCGAGCGACGGGGTGTCGGTCGCGCCGTCGACGGAGGGCGACGCGAGCCGGGCGTCCCGGCCTGCGGTCTCGCCCCTCGGAGCGAGGAGGACGGCGGCTGCCTCTTCCTCGGCGGAGGCGGCGCGCATCCGCGGCGCGCCGTCGGCGGGCGCGGGGCGGTCCGCCCGCGAACCGTCGGCGGGGGGCGCGTCGCGCACGGAGCGCCCGTCGACGGACGCCGCCGCGGAGTCCGGCCCGTCGCCGGCGTGG
>JAUIEF010000228.1 GCA_030428785.1 bacterium | reverse complement strand
CGTGAGGGCATGTCTGCGGCCCATGCTCAAACAAGTCCTCGGGCCTTCGGCCCTGCGGGAGATAACTGCGCGTGGGCCGCAGACATGCCCTCACGTCGCAAACGGAACCCGGGTCACGGCGCGTCCGGCCCGACGCGACCTTCCTCGCTGCGCTCCCATCGTCAAGGTTCCCCACCGCGTCCCGCGCGGCACGGGGCACCGACGACGTCACGAGCCGGGAGACGCCCCCTCGTCCCCGCCGTGCATCGCGCGTTCCGCGCTCGCACTCGTCGGCGAACGTCAGACGGCTCGCAGCGTATCGGGAGTCGGTCGACGTCGCGAAGCGCGGGCGCGACGTCCGTGGACTCCCGTCGCCGTCGGGAGCGAAGCGATCCGACACCCCGTGGAGCGTGACGAGCCGGGCTGTTCTCTCGCGTGTCATCACTCGGCGTCGGCACCCGGTACCTGACCCGCTCCATGCCGCGTGCCGTTCTTGCGCACCACCTCGACGCGCCCCACTCGCGTCGCGATGTGAGCGCAGCGAGGGAGGTCGCGACGGGACGGACGCGCCGTGGCAGTCGTTCCGGATGCGACGTGAGGGCATGTCTGCGGCCCACGCGCAGTTATCTCCCGCAGGGCCGAAGGCCCGAGGACCTGTCTGAGCATGGGCCGCAGACATGCCCTCACGGTCGGCGCCACCGACCCCTCCCCAGCGCGTCCGTCCCGCCGCGCCCGACCGAGCGGAGCGCCACCGACGCGCCCAGGGCGCCGTCAGCCGTCGAGGTCGACCCGTGCGCCGCGTTCGAGGCTCTCCCGTTCCGCCGCGAGCATCGCCATGAGGCCGACCGCCTCCTCGACCCGCGCGTCGAGCGTCGGCGTCTCCCCGCGCCGCGCCGCGTGCACCGCGCGCACGAGGTGGCTCACCTCCGCGTCGTAGCCGTTGCCGTCCTCGAGGGCGACGGGCTCGACGTCCTTGCCCTTGCGTTCGACGCGGAGCTGGATGTCGCGGTTGAAGGCGTAGTCGGCGGTGCCGGCCTCGAAGTCGACGCGGTAGCCCATGAAGAAGGGCGTGTTCGGGTCCTTGTCCCAGCCGCCCTCGGCGACGACCTCGGGGCCGTCGGGGTAGTGGTAGCGGGTGCGCGGTTCCTGGAGCGAGCCGGTGGTCTCGACGGCGGCGGGTGCGCCGAAGCACCAGCGCACGAAGTCGGCGTCGTGGACGTGGAGGTCGACGAGGGCGCCGCCGCTGCGCGAGACGTCCTCGTAGAAGGCCTGCCCCCAGCCGGGCGCGGCGGAGACGCGGCGGAAGGTCGCCTTGCGCACGGCGCCCATGTCGCCGGAGCGGACGAGGCGCGCGAGCCATCGCCAGCCGGGCCAGAAGCGCATGCACATGGCGGGCATGCAGAGGAGGTCGGGGTAGTCGGCCGCAGCGTCGGCGAGGTCCCGCACGGCGTCGGCGGTGAGCGCGACGGGCTTCTCGACGAGGACGTGCTTGCCGGCGGCGAGGGCGGCCTTGGCGAAGGGCACGTGGCTGTCGGTGTACGTGCAGAGGCTCACGAGGTGGACGCTGCCGTCGGCGAAGAGCTCGTCGGGCGACTCGTAGCCCTGGACGAGGCCGGGGTCGAAGAGGCGGTCGGTGGCGTCCGTGCCGACGGCGACGTTGCCCTCGACGTGGCGCAGGCCGGCGCGGCGGTCGGCGTCGGCGTCGCACACGGCGACGAGCTGGTTCGACGCGCCGGTCACGTCGGCGACGCGGTAGGACTCGATGTGCTGCGCGCCCATGACGCCCAGGCCGACGACGCCGACGTTCACGGGGCGGGCGGCGGCGCCGTCGCCGGGAGCGCTCATCGCGGGGCCCTCCGTGCGGGCGTCGCGCGGACCGCGGCGTCGGGAGCGGGGAGCGGAGCGGTCATCGTCCGGCTCCCTGCGCGAAGACGCCGTGGCGCTGCACGAGGTCGCGCGCGACGCGGACGTCCTCGACGCGCTGCTCGCCGGCCTCGCGCTCGATGACGAGGTCGACGCCGGGCAGCCGTTCGCGCACGACGCCGAAGAAGGACGGCCAGTCGACCTCGCCCGTGCCGGCCGGGACCTCCGTGCCCCAGGTGCCGGGGCGCTCGGTGCGTCGCGCGTCCTTGACGTGGATCTGGCGCACGTGCGGGGCGAGCGCGCGGAGCGCGTCGACGGGTTCGCCCATGCCGTAGAGGATCATGTTCGCCGGGTCGAAGTTCACGCCGGCCGTCGGGCGGTCGAGCTCGTCGAGCACGGCGAGCAGCGTGTCGGCGGACTCCTGGCCGGTCTCGAGCGCGACGTGCACGCCCTCGTCGGCGAAGACGTCGACGACCTCGCGCAGCCGGTCGAGGAGCACGGCGCGCTCGGGGTCGTGCGCGTCGTGCGGCAGGAAGCCCGCGTGGAAGCTCACGAGGTCGAGATCGAGGCGCCGCGCGAGGAGCGCGCACTCGCGGGCGGCGGCGCGGTTGTCGGGCCAGGTCGCGTCGGGGCGCAGGCCGCCCGTCGCGCGGATCGTGTCGAGCGTCGCGTAGTCCTCGCCGGCCATGGACATCATCCCGGAGAGCACGGCGACGCGCGCGCCGCCGAGCCGTTGCCGCGTGACGTCGGCGTCCCAGTCGCCGCGGCGCAGGGGCTCGAGGTCGAGCTGCACCGCGAGCACGCCGGCGGCCGTCGCCTTGCGCGCGAGGTCGTCGGGCGACGTCGGCTGGAGCGACCAGCTGCACACGCCGAGGCGGGAGCGGGACGGGGGCATGCGGGAGACGCTCGCGGGCGGCGGACGGGGACCGAGGTCGGGGCAGCGGCCTCGCCGCTCACGATGGCGGGCCGGGGGCGCGCGTTCAAGCGGCGACGCGACGACCGGCGCCTTGCCGCCCGCGGCGCGAGACCCGATGATTCCCGACGTGCCGACGCCCCCCCGACGTGACGCGACAGGCGGTTCCCGGGAAGCCGGGGCGCCGCGCTCACGAGGGCGCCGCGCGGGGGGCACGCCCGTCGCGCGGGAGGACGCCGCCTCCGGTCGCGCGCTGCGACGCGCCCTCGGCCTGCTCTTCGTGGCGGCCGTCGCGGGCTGCGCCGTGCACCTCGGTCCGCGCAGCGAGCCGTTGCCCGCGGCGGAGCTCGTGGGGTTCCGGCACGACGCGGGCGAGGTGCTGCTCGGCCGTGCGGGCTGCGTCGCCTGCCACGACGCGGACGCCGCGACGCGCGCCCGCCTCGCGACGCCGCCGGCGCCGGACCTCTCGCGCGTCGGCGCGCGGCGCACGGCCGCCTGGCTCGAGGACTTCCTCGCCCGGCCGCACCGCGGCGCGGCCGCCGCGGCCAACCCCGACGTCGACGACGCGACGTGCCCACTCATGCCGGACCTCCTCGCGCCGCTCCCCACGCGCGTGCGGGAGGAGGCGAGCGAGGAGCTCGTCGCGTTCCTCGGCTCGCTCGGCGGTCCGTACGAGCCGACGCCGGAGCCGCCGGTCGCGTGGCCCATCGCCGAGGGCGCCGCGCTCTTCACGCGCACCGGTTGCCACGCCTGTCACGCGAGCGGCCTCGACGGCGACGCGCTCGCCGAGCGCTGGGAGCGCGCGACGCTCCGCGACCACCTCGCCGACCCGCTCGCGACGCACCCCGCGGGCCGCATGCCCGACCTCGCGCTCACGACCGTCGAGGCGGACGCGCTCGCCGCCTGGCTCCTGCGCGACGCGCACGCCGCCGGCCCCACGGAGGTGCGCCGCGGCCCCGGGCTGCGCAGCGACCTCTACGTCTTCGACGAGGGCATCCCCGTCGTGCCGGACCTCACGGGGCTCGAGCCCGCGCGCACGACGATCGTCCCCGTCGTGGGGCACGAGGAGGGCGACGTCGTCGACCGCTACGTCGTGCGGCTCACCGGCGAGCTCCTCGTCCCGGAGACCGGTGGACACGTGCTCGCGACGGAGTCGGACGACGGCAGCCTGCTGCGCGTCGACGGCGCGCTCGTGGTCGACAACGACGGCAACCACAGCCGCAGCCGGAAGGACGCGAGCGTCACGCTCGACGCGGGCTGGCACGCGCTCGAGATCGTCATGTTCGAGAACGCGGGCGACGCGTGGCTCGACGCCGGCTGGGTCCGCGACGGGGAGCTCGTCCCGTTCGCGCCCGAGGAGCTGCGCGTGACGCAGCACGTGTACGCCCCGGACGGCTGGGAGCCGACGACGGTCGACGAGGCGCTCGTCGCGCGCGGTCGGCGGCGGTTCTCGCGCCTGGGCTGCGTGAACTGCCACGCGGTCGACGGCGTCGACGCCGCGCCGCGCGCGCCGGACCTCGACGCGCTCCGGTACCTCGAGGACGGCTGCCTCGCGGACAACGTGCTGCCGGGTCGGCCGGACCACCACCTCGACGACGCGCAGCGCGCGGCGCTGCGGACGACGCTGCGCGGCGCGGCGGCGCTCGCGCAGCCGCTGCCGCCCGAGGTCGAGGTGGAGCGGGCGCTCGCGCGGCTCGACTGCCTCGCGTGTCACGCGCGCGACGGCGCCGGCGGTCCGCGCGGCGCGGCGCGCGCGGCCTTCGGCGGCGAGGCCGACCTGGGCGACGAGGGCCGCCTGCCGCCCGACCTCTCGGGCATCGGCGCGAAGCTGCGTCCGCGGGCGCTGCACGACGTGCTCGCCGGCGACGTCCGGGCGCGGCCGTACCTCCACGCGCGCATGCCGTCCTTCGGCGAGGCCGCGCTCGGCGGGCTCGCGGAGGCGCTCGTCGCGGCCGACCGGGGCGCGGCGCGCGCCGCCGACCGCGACGCGCTCGCCCCCCGCGCGGCCGCCCTCACCGAGGCCGAGCTCCTCGACACGGGGCGCCGCCTCGTCGGCACCGGGGGCTTCTCGTGCATCACGTGCCACACGGTCGCGGGGCAGCCGTCGCTCGGGCTGCCGGGGCTCGACCTCGCCACCGTGCACGACCGCGTCGAGCGCGACTGGTTCCGCCGCTGGATGCGCGAGCCGCTCGCGCTGAGGCCCGGCACGCGCATGCCGACCTTCTTCGACGAGGGGCGCTCCGTGCTCGCCGACGAGCTGGGCGGCGACGCCGACGCGCAGATCGACGCCGTGTGGGCGTACCTCGCGCTGGGCGGGACGATGCCGCTGCCGCCGGGGGTCGTCGTCGACCCCGCGGCGTACCGCGTCGTCGCCGCCGATCGTCCGGCGTACGTCGGCGTGTTCATGGAGGGGCTGTCCGCGCGCACGCTCTGCGTCGGCTTCCCCGAGAACGTGCACGTCGCCTGGGACGGCGACCACGTGCGGCTCGCGCGCGCGTGGCGCGGCGCGTTCCTCGACGCCGAGGGCACGTGGCGCGAGCGCGCGGGGCAGCTCGAGTCGCCCGCAGGCGAGGACGTCCTCGACCTGCCCGCCGGTCCCGCCTTCGCGTGGGTCGACCCGTCGACGGACGCGCGCTGGCCGGCGTCGACGCCGCGCGCCGTCGCGGGCACCGTGCGCGTCGGCGAGGGCACCCGCGTCTGGCGGACGCTCGGTCACGTGCGCGACGCCGACGGACGGCCGACGTTCCGGTCCGTCGTCGTGGGCGCGGACGGCACGACGCCCGAGCTCGTCGTCGAGGAGTCGCCCGTGCCGCGCCTCGACCGCGAGGACGCGCGCCTCGTGCGGCGGTTCGCGCTCCGCGTCCCCGCGGGCGTACCGCTGCCGGCCCACCGCGCGTGGACCGCGGCGGGGATCACGCGCGTCGAGGGCGGGGTGCACGGTGACGTGGGGTCGCGCGGCGACGGCGGGACGGGCGGCGACGGCACGGACGTCGGCTCGTCGGACGACGGTGAGACGCGCTGGAGGGACGGCGCGGGCGTCGAGCTCGTCGTGCGAGGCGCCCACGCGAGGGTGCGCGCGACGCCCGACGGCGACGAGCTCCTCGTGACGCCCGCGGCCGTCGGCGATGCGGACGGTCCGCGGACCGCGACCTTCGAGGTGGAGCTGCGATGGTGAGCGCGGCGTGGACGGAGTGGATCGGTCGGGCTGTGCTCGTCGTCGCGTGGGCGGCGGCGGCGTGGCAGGACGGGGGTGGGAGCGGGGCCGGGGGCGGGGCCGAGACCGAAGCCGAACCTGGAACCGGTGCCGAAGCCGGTGCCGAAGCCGAAGCCGAAGCCGAAGCCGAACCCGAAGCCGAAGCCGAACCCGCAACCGCACCCGCAACCGCACCCGAGGCCGAACTCGGCGCGGACAGCTCCCTCGCCGCTCGCGAGGCCGTCGCCTATCCGCTCCACACCGTCCCCCTCCCCGACCACGTCGTGCTCGAGGTCGGCGGACTCCTCCCCCGTCCCGACGGCTCGCTCCTCGTGAGCACCCGGCGCGGCGACGTGTGGCGCGTCGTCGATCCGCCCGGCGACGCGCCCGGGTTCACGCGCTGGGCCGACGGGCTCCAGGAACCGCTCGGGCTGCTCGCCGACGGCGACGCCGTGCTCGTCATGCAGCGCGGCGAGCTCAGCCGGCTGCGCGACGCCGACGGCGACGGACGCGCCGACGTCTACGAGACCGTCGAGGACCGCTGGACGCTCTCCGGCAGCTACCACGAGTACGCGTTCGGCCCGACGCGCGCGCCCGACGGCTCGCTCTGGTTCACGCTCAACATCCCGTTCGGGCCCCGGCCGTTCGGCACCGTCGACTGGCGCGGCTGGGCCATGCGCCTCACGCCCGAGGGCGAGCTCCAGCCGATGTGCGGCGGGCTGCGCAGCCCGGCCGGCGTCGCGACCGCGCCGTGGGGCGACGTCTTCGCCACGGACAACCAGGGCGAGTGGTGCGGCGCGAGCAAGCTCACGCACCTCGTCGAGGGCGCGTTCCTCGGGCACCCGCTCGGCATCGGGTCGGCGGAGCACGGCGAGTCGCGCGTCGAGCCGCCGGGTGACATCCCCGACGGGATCCTCATGCCGCTCGCCGCGCGGCGCGTCCCCGGCTTCAGGCTGCCCGCCGTGTGGTTCCCGTATGACGTGACCGGGCGCTCGCCGAGCGGCATGGCGTGGGACACGACGGGCGGGCGATTCGGTCCCTTCGAGGGCCAGCTCTTCGTCGGCGACCAGTACGGCGCGAACGTGCTGCGCGTCTTCCTCGAGCAGGTCGACGGTGTCTGGCAGGGCGCGTGCTTCCGCTTCCGCGAGGGGATGCGGTCGGGCGTGATCCGGCTCGCCTTCGACGACGACGGCGGGCTGTGGGTCGGCGGCTCGGACCGCGGCTGGCCGTCGCTCGGCCCGGCGTCGTGGGGCCTCGAGCGCCTCACGTGGAACGGCGAGACGCCCTTCGAGATCCTGTCCGTCGAGGCGCGCG
>JAUIEF010000020.1 GCA_030428785.1 bacterium | reverse complement strand
GCTTCGTTCACGTCCCCGACCGCCCCGCACTGCTGGACGCCGCGGAGGTGACCACGCGCTACGCCGCTCTGACCGATCGGATCCCGGCCGCGCAAGCGGCCGCCGGACCTGAGCCGTGGTTGGCGCTGTTCGCCGACTGGAACGCGCTGAAGTCCTACGTCGGGAGCGAGGGCGCGCGGCGGCGCTACCGCTACAGCAAGCACATGGACGACGCCGAGGCCGAGGAGCTGGAGCGGCTCTACCGCGAGGAGCTGACGCCCGCCGCCGAGGAGGGCGACGCGGCGCTCGTGGCTGCGCTCCTGGCCAGCGACCACAAGGCAGCCGTGGCGGAGCGCTACGGCGCGCAGCTCCTGCGGGTGCTCGAGGTCAGCCAGGAGCCGCTGGCGCAGGTCAACAGCGCGCTCCGCGTCCAGGCCGGCGACCTGGCCAAGCGCTACGACTCCCGCGTGGCCGCAGGGAGCGTGAGCGTCGCGGGTGAGACGCTGACCCTCCCGCGCGCCCGCGGGCTCATGAGCTCGCAGGACGCGGCGCTCCGGCGCGAGGCGTTCGAGGCCTACTACGGCTGGTTCCTGGAGGAGCGCGACGCCCTGGCCGCGATCTACGCCGAGCAGGTCCAGGTCCGCGACACGATGGGCAAGAACCTGGGCCACGCGAACTTCGTCCCGCTCGGCTACGCGGGCATGTCTCGGACCGACTACGGCCCGGCCGAGGCGGCCGCCTTCCGCGACGCGCTCCGCGACTGGCGCGCCTCTCTCGGAACCGGGAGCGGCACGCCCGCGCCCCCCGCCCCGCGCCGCGCGCTCCCGGCCCTGCTCGCGCTCGCCCTCGCGACGGTGCTCGCCGTCGTCGCCTGGCAGTGGCGCGCCGGCGCCGAGCGGGAGCGCGTCCGCCGTGATGTCCTTCCCGAGATCGAGCGGCTCGTCGGCGAGACCTCGGGCTGGGCCGAGGGCGCCGGCACCTGGCGCGCGTTCGCGCTCGCGCTCGAGGCCGAGCGCATCGTGCCCGACGACCCGCAGCTCGCGCGCCTCTGGCCCGAGGTCGCGCACACCCTCGACCTGCGCTCCGAGCCCCCCGGCGCGCGCGTGCTCGCGCGACCGTACTCCGACGTCGACGGCCCCTGGCAGGACCTCGGCACGACGCCGCTCGAGGGGCTGCGCCTGCCGAAGGGCTTCGCGCGCCTGCGGCTCGAGCGCGACGGGTCCGCGCCCGTCGAGACGATCCACTGGAGCCACCGCTTCACGGGCGACGAGCTGACCGTCGAGCTGCTCACGCCGGACGAGGTGCCCGACGGGACGGTCTGGATGCGCGGCACCTCGCGCTCCCTCGCGCTGCCCGGCCTCGAGGCGCTCGACGCCGAGTCCGTGCCGGCCTTCTGGGTCGACGCGACCGAGGTCTCGAACGAGGACTACGCGCGCTTCGTCGCGGACGGCGGCTACCGCCGGCCCGAGCTCTGGGAGCACCCCTTCGAGCTCGACGGGCGCACCCTGACCTTCGACGAGGCGCAGGAGCTCTTCCGCGACCGCACCGGCCGCCCCGGCCCCGCGACCTGGGAGGTCGGCCGATACCCCGACGGCGCGGCGCGCCTGCCGGTGAGCGGCGTGAGCTGGTACGAGGCCGCGGCCTACGCGCGCTGGGCGGGGAAGCGGCTGCCGACGATCTTCCACTGGAACGCCGTCGCCTTCACCTGGGCCGCGCCGGAGATCCTGCCGCTCGCGAACTTCTCCGCGCAGGGCCCGGTGCCCGTCGACGCGCGCGGGGCGCTGCACCTCGCGGGCGCGCTCAACCTCGCGGGCAACGTGCGCGAGTGGTGCCGCAACGCGTCGAGCCGCCCGGAGCAGCGCTTCATCCTGGGCGGCGGCTGGACCGACCCGCCCTACGCGTTCAACGACGCGTACGCGCAGCGCGCGTTCGACCGCTCGGAGACGAACGGCTTCCGCTGCATCCTGGAGGCGGCGGGCGGCGAGCACCCCGCCCGCCTCTCCCGCGTCATCGAGCTCCCCTTCCGCGACTTCTTCGCCGAGGAGCCCGTGAGCGACGAGCGGTTCGAGGCCATCCTCGCGCAGTACGCCTACGACCACCGGCCGCTCGACGCGGTCGTCGAGGAGGAGGTCGTGGAGCCCGACTGGATCCGCCAGCGCATCGCCTACGACGCGGGCACCGGCGAGCGCATGTTCGCGCACCTGTTCCTGCCGCGTTCCGGCGACGCATCGCGCGACGGACCCGGCGCGCCGCCCTACCAGACGATCGTCTTCTTCCCCGGCTCCAACGTCATCTTCCAGCGCTCGAGCGCCGAGCTGCGCACCTCGGTCATCGACTTCTTCGTGCGCAGCGGACGCGCCGTGCTGTGGCCGGTCTACACCGGGACCCTCGAACGCGGCGGCGAGCTGAACACCGACCAGCCGAACGAGTCCGTCGCCTACCGCGACCTCACGCTCACCTGGGGCAAGGAGCTCCAGCGCTCGGTCGACTACCTCGAGACGCGCGACGACGTCGACGCGACGCGGCTCGCGTTCTGGGGCACGAGCTGGGGCGGCCGCCTGGCACCCGTCCTGCTCGCCGTCGAGCCGCGGTTCAAGACGGCGATGCTCTACGTCGCGGGCCTGAAGTTCCAGCGCGCGCTGCCCGAGGCGGACCCGTTCCAGTTCGTGAGCCGCGTCACGACGCCCGTGCTCATGCTCAACGGCGAGTACGACTTCTTCTTCCCGAAGGAGACGTCGCAGCGCCCGCTCTACGAGCTGCTCGGCACGCCGCCGGAGCACAAGCGCTGGGAGGTCCACCCCGGCGGGCACTCGGTCCCGCGCAACACGATGATCGAGCAGACGCTGGGCTGGCTCGACGAGTACCTGGGGCCGGTCGAGGGGCGGTAGCCGGCGAGCGGATCCGAGCGCCGCAAGTCCGGACGACTGCCGCCGCGGCCTGCTAGACTCCGCCCACCCGGGCAGCCCATGACCACGGACCCCATCCAGCACACCCTCCGCGCCGCCCTCGCCGAGCGCTACGAGGTCGCCGATCCCGTCGGCGTCGGCGGCATGGCCACCGTGTATCGGGCCCGGGACCTGCGGCACGCGCGGGACGTCGCCATCAAGGTGCTGCGGCCCGAGCTCGCCGCGGCGCTGGGGGCGGATCGGTTCCGGCGGGAGATCCACGTCGCCGCGCAGCTCCAGCACCCGAACGTGCTGCCGCTGCACGACTCGGGCGATGCGGACGGCCTCCTCTATTACGTCATGCCGCTCGTCGAGGGCCGCACGCTCGCCGACCGGATGGAGCCCGGCGGGCTGCCGCTCGACGAGGCGCTGCGGCTCGGGCGCGAGATCGCCGACGGGCTCGCCTCCGCGCACGCGCACGGCGTCGTGCACCGCGACGTGAAGCCCGGCAACGTCCTGCTCTCCGAGGGGCACGCCGTCGTCGCGGACTTCGGCCTCGCGAGCTCGCACGCCGACGTCTCCGTCACGCAGAGCGGCTCGTCGCTCGGCACGCCGCTCTACATGAGCCCCGAGCAGGCCGCCGGCCAGCCCGCCGACGCGCGCTCGGACGTGTACTCCCTGGGCTGCGTGCTCCAGGAGCTCGTGACCGGCGCGCCGCCGTTCTCGGGGAAGACCGCGCTCGAGCTCGCGCGCAGGCACGAGCGGGACGCGCCGCCGCCGCTGCGCACGCTGCGCGCCGACGCGCCCGTCGCGCTCGAGCGGCTCGTCGCGCGCTGCCTCGCCAAGAAGCCGTCGGAGCGCTTCGCCGACGCCGGCGAGCTGGCCGCCGCGCTCGCGACGGTGAAGACCGAGCTCGCCACCGGCGCGGTGCGCAAGGCCGGCGCGCGCACGACCCGCCGCGTCGTCGTCGCCGCTGCGCTGCTGCTCGCCGTGCTCGCGTACTTCCTCGTGCGCTCGGTGCAGGAGGCGGAGCAGCGCCGCTGGATCGACGAGGTCGCGCTGCCGCGCATCGAGGCCGCGTGCGACGAGCGCGCCTATCGCGAGGCCTACGACCTCGCGCTCCAGGTCGAGGCGCTCGCGCCGGACCACCCGCGGCTCGCGCAGCTCTGGTCGCGCTTCTGCGGCACGGTCCTGCTCGAGAGCGAGCCCTCCGGCGCCGTGGTCTCGCGCCGCCCCGTGGACGACGACGACGCGCCCTGGGTCGCGCTCGGCACGACGCCCGTCGAGGTGCGCCTGACCCACGAGTTCCACCGCATCCGCTTCGAGAAGGACGGCTTCCTCACCGCCGAGGTCGCGGGCCACTGGTACTACCTGCGCGACCAGCCGACGCGCCTCGCGCGCGCCGGCGACGTGCCCGAGGGCATGCTGCTCGTGCCCGGCGGCAAGGCCACGCTCAACATCCCGGGCATGGACCACCTCGTGAACGAGCTGGGCGGCGTGCTCCTCGACCGCCACGAGGTGACGCACGCGCAGTGGGCCGTCTTCGTCGACGCGGGCGGCTACGAGGACGACGCGCTGTGGACCGACCCGCTCGTGCGCGACGGCGTCGAGCTCACGCCGGCGCAGGCGCGCGCGCTCTTCGTCGACCGCTCCGGCCAGACCGGCCCGTCGACCTGGGTCGCGGGCGACGTCCCCGCCGGCCTCGAGCAGCACCCGGTGACGGGCGTGTCGTGGTTCGAGGCGCGCGCGTACTGCCGCTGGGCCGGCCGCGAGCTCCCCACGCTCTGGCACTGGAACCGCGCGGCCGAGACGCGCCTCAGCGCGATGGTCGTCCCGAAGAGCAACTTCGACGGCGCGGGCACGCGACCCGTCGGCGAGTCGCCCGGACGCACGGCCTACGGCTTCGCGGACATGGCCGGCAACGCGCGCGAGTGGTGCCGCAACGAGACGGCCTCCGGCGAGCGCGTCATCCTCGGCGGCGGCTGGGACGACCGGCCGTACATGTTCAACGACTTCTTCGCGCAGGACCCGTGGGACCGGTCGCGCACGAACGGGCTGCGCACCGCGCTCGACTTCGAGCCGATCGACGCGAGCCTGCTCGAGCCCGTCGACGTGCCGTACCGCGACTTCAGCCTGGAGACGCCGGTCTCGGACGAGGTCTTCGCGGTGTACCGCGGGCTCTTCGACTACGACCCGTTCCCGCTGAACGGCGAGGTGCTCTCCACGCAGGACGGCGAGGACTACCGCTCCGAGCGCGTCGCCTACGACCTCCCGTACGGCGAGCGCACGGAGGCCTGGCTGTACATCCCGACGTCGGGCAGCGGCCCGTTCCCGACAATCGTCAGCTTCCCGGGCTCCAACGCGATCCACGCCGACTCGAGCGCGGGCCTCGCGCGCCCGTGGATCCAGTTCCTCATGAAGCAGGGCTACGCGCTCATCCACCCCATCTACAAGGGGACGTACGAGCGCGGCACCGAGCTGAGCAGCGACTACCCGGACGACACGACGCTCTACCGCGACCACGTCCTCTGGTGGGGCAAGGACTTCCGGCGCGCGGTCGACTACGTACAGTCGCGCGAAGAGTGCGACGGCGAGCGCATCGGCTACCTCGGCACGAGCTGGGGCGGTGCGATGGGCCCGCTCATGTGCGCCGTCGAGCCGCGCATCAAGACCGCGGTCCTCTACGTGGCCGGGCTGCTCTTCCAGGAGTCCGCGCCGGAGGTCGACGTCTTCCACTACGTGCCGCGCGTGACGATCCCCGTGCTCATGCTCAACGGCCGCTACGACCACTTCTTCCCGGTCGACACCTCGCAGCAGCCGCTCTTCGACCTGCTCGGCACGCCCGCGTCGCAGAAGCGCTGGTTCCTCACGGAGGAGGGTCACTCGGTCCCCTTCGAGGACCTCGTCCGCGAGACGCTCGCGTGGTACGGGGAGACGCTGTAGGGGGGTGGCGCGCGGGTGGCCTCGTCGTCGTCACCGCCTTTCCCGTAGAGTGAGTCCGTGATGGACGCCTACCTCGAGATCACCTACCGGCACGGCCGACCGCTGGCCGCGTACTACCACCTGCCGCGAGAGCAGGCCGCGACGGTCGCGCGCTCCTCGCCGCGCGGCTCGGGGCTCGTGGTCGACTTCGCGGAGTCGGGCGCTCCCGTGGGAGTCGAGATCACGGCGCCGAGCGTGGTGACGGTCGCGACGTTCAACGCGCTGCTCGCCGAGCTGGGCCTGCCGCTCGTCGACGAGGCCGAGCTCGCGCCGCTCCGCGCCGCCTGAGTCGATGCCCGTCGCCGACGCGAGCCGGCGCGTCACCGAGCCCGACCGCGTGGAGTTCGAGGTGACGCCGTGAAGCGCGGCGTCCCCCACCCCGCGCTCCTCCGCCCCGAGCTCGGCGAGCTCCTCACCCCGGCGCTGATCCTCGCCGTGCCGTTCGTCGTGGGCGGCCTCGGTCTCGCCGTCGGTGAGCGGCTCCACCGACCGACGGGCGGGCTCTCGAGCTCGCTGTGGTTCGTCGAGCCCGTCCTCTGGGCCGCGGGGCTCGGCGTGCTCTGCCCCCTCGTCGCGTTCACGATGACCGTGCGCCGCGGCCCGGCGTGGGCGCGCGTGCTCCTCATCGTGCTCGAGGTCCTCGCGCTGGCCGCCGCGGTCTTCGCGCTCGACTGGATCTTCGGCGACGGCTGACGGCGCGCCGCTCCGGGCCGCCCGCGCGTGAGCGTCACCGCCCCGGCACGCGCGCCTCGAGCTCGATCTCGATCAGGAACTCCGGCAACGCCAGGCCCTTCACCTCGAGCCAGCTGCCCGTGGGGAACTGCTCGCCGTAGAGCTCCGCGCGGTAGGCCGCCGCCTCGAGGAAGCCCGCCATGTCCGTCGTGAAGACGTTCTCGACGACGACGTCCGCGAAGGTGCAGCCGAAGTGCGCGAGCACCTGTCGCAGGTCCTCGTAGGCGTTCTTCATCTGCTGCTCGAGGTCGCCCGCCGCGGTCGGGTTGCCCGCGTCGTCCATGCTCACCGCGCCCGACACGATGAGCTCGTCGCCGAGCCGCACGGCGTGCGTGTAGCCGTACGCGCGCTCCACGTCCGGGCGCAGCAGGAACCACTCCGGCGCCTCGTGGCGCGGCGCGCCGCACGCGGCGCAGAGGAAGGACACGACCAGCGCCGGCAGGACCTGCATCGAGAGCTTCATCCCGGATCTCCGCGACGCGCTGCGCGACCCCGCCGCGTGCGGGGCCGACGTCGGGCGCCGAGCCGACGAGCCTAGGCTTCGCGGGGCGCGGGAGGGAGCGTGAACTGCGCCGGGATCCCGTCCGCGCGTCGGGCGCGCGCGCACGGACCGTCGGCTCGTGGCCGGCGCGGACCCGGGCGGCGTCACCCCGGACCCGGCCGTGTCGCCGACGCCTCGCCGCCGACACGCTCTTGTCCGCCCCGCCGCACGCCGGATACGCTCCGCGCCATGAACACGCTCCCGCACATGCTCACGCTCGCCCACATCACGCCGACCGACATCGGGTTCGGCGTCGGCTTCTTCCTGCTCGGCGTCGTCGTCGGCGGGGTCCTCGTCGGCCGGCGCCGCAAGACCGCCCGATGAGGCGCGCGCTCGCGGCCGGCCTCGTGGCCTGCCTGTGCCTGCCCGCGCTCGCGCACGACATGTGGCTCGTGCCGCCGGGCGAGGCCGCCGTCGACCGGCCCGTCGAGGTCGAGGTCTCGGTGGGCATGGACTTCCCGACGAGCCTCAGCTCCATCGACCCCGCGCGGCTCGTCGCGACGTCCGCGCTCGGCCCCGGCGGCGAGTCCGCCGACGTCGCGCTGCGCCCCGACGAGGACGGCGCGACGATGTGGCTCGGGTTCACGCCGCGCGCGCCGGGCGCGTGGCTCGTCGCGACGACGACGCTCCCCAAGGTCCTCGAGCTCGAGGGCCCGGCCTTCGACGACTACCTGCTCCACGACGGCATGCCGCACGTGCTCGCCGGTCGCATGGACCGGGGTGAGCTGGGCCGCGACGCCGTCGAGCTCTACAGCAAGTCCGTCAAGGCCGTGGTATCCGTGGGCGACGCGCCCGACGCCGGCGACGCGGCGCGCGCGGTGCTCGGGCACGTGCTCGAGATCGTGCCGCTGTCCGACCCGCTCGCCGTCGACGTCGGCGGGACGCTCGCGGTGCGGGTCCTCTTCCGCGGCGAGCCGCTCGCGCGCGCCAACGTCTGCTGGGACCACCCCGGCAACGCGGAGGACTTCACGGGCCAGACGTGGACCGACGCCGACGGCGTCGCCCTCGTCCCGATCGGCGCGACCGGACCCATGACGCTCCGCCTCGTGCACATGACGCGCCCCATGACCGACGACCACGAGTGGGAGTCGTTCTGGGCGTCGTACACCTTCCGCGTGACGGCCGGCGCGTAGCTCCTGCCGATCGAACGGCGGCCCTACCGCCCGCACGCCTCCTGCACCGCCTGCGCGGCGTCGAGCAGGCCCATGACCTCCACGCCGCCCGTCGTCGGGAAGAGGTCCGTCCCCGGGTAGACGAGCAGCCTCCGTTCCGGCTTCACGTCCTCGCACGCGGAGTGGAAGCCGCGCGCGGGCTTCGGCGCCAGGCTGCGCTTGACCTCGAACGCCCAGCGCGCGCCGCCCGGCAGCTCGAGCAGCAGGTCGAGCTCCGCGCCGGCCGACGTCCGGTAGAAGAACGGCTGCGCGCCGCGCGCGAGGCCGACGAGCGTCTCGACGACCATCCCCTCCCAGCTCGCGCCCACGACGGGGTGACCGAGCAGCGCGTCGAGGTCGCGGAGCGCGAGCAGCGCGTGGAGCAGCCCGCTGTCGCGCACGTAGATCTTCGGCGAGCGCACGAGCCGCTTGCCGACGTTGCCGGCCCAGGGCTGCAGCCGACGCACGAGCAGCAGGTCGACCATGAGGTCGAGGTAGCGGCCGACGGTGCGCCCCGACAGGCCGAGCGCGGACGCGAGCCGCGAGGCGTTGAGCGTCGCGCCCTGTCCGTGCGCGAGCATGGTCCACAGCCGGTGCAGTGTCTCGGCGGGCACGCGCGGACCGAGCTGCGGCACGTCGCGCTCGAGGTACGTGCGGATGAACGACGTCCGCCACTCGAAGCTCGCGTCGTCGTCGGCGGCGAGCGTGCTCTCGGGGAACCCGCCGCGCACCCACAGCCGCGTGAGGTCGTCGTCCGTGTCGCCGAACTCCGTGACGTCGAGCGGCGAGAGCTCGAGGTACGTGATGCGCCCGGCCAGGCTCTCGGGCGTCTGGCGGATGAGCTCCACCGACGCGGACCCGAGCAGCAGGAAGCGGCCGGTGCCGCGCCCCTCCCGCCTCAGCGCGTCGATGCGCCCGCGGAGCAGCCCGAACAGCCCGGGGACGGCCTGCACCTCGTCGAGCACGACGAGCTCGTCGGCGTGGGCGGCGAGGAAGGGCTCCGGCTCCTCGAGCTTGGCCCGGTCGGCGGGCCGCTCGAGGTCGACGTACACCGACGGCCGCCCGGCCGCGACCTCGAGCGCGAGCGTCGTCTTGCCCACCTGGCGCGGACCGAGCAGGCAGACGGCCGGCTGCCGGTCGAGCGCCCGGACGACGTCATGGAGGAGCCTTCGGGAGAGCATCCTTGCAAATTCGGCATTTTGTGCCGGATTTGCAAGGTTAAATCACCCCTTCACCCGCCCCCGAACACCGCCGTGAGCGAGACGCGGGGACCCGCGGAGTCTCCGCGCCGTGTGGCACGCTGGGCGGACCCGCCCGGAGAGCCGCCATGTCGAGGACCGCCCGCTCCGTCGCCCTCGCGCCCGGCCTGCTCGCGGCGGCGCTGCTCGCCGCGCTGCTGCCAGCCCTCGCTCCCCCGCACGCGCCCGGCGCCGCGCCCGCCGGCGGCCCGCTCGCCGACCCGCTGCCGGACATCGCGGCCGGCCCGCACACCGTGCGGCTCGAGCTCGTCGCGGACGGGCTCGCGTTCCCCACGCACGTCGTCGCGGCGCCCGACGGCAGCGGCCGGCTGTTCATCACGCTCGTGAACGGCATCGTGCGCGTCGTCGACGGCGGCGTGCTCCTGCCGACGCCCTTCGTCGACCTCTCGGCGATGTACGCCCCCGACAAAGGCAGCGCGATGGCGAGCCTCGCGTTCCACCCGGACTTCGCGACGAACCGCACGCTCTACGTGATCCTCACCGAGGACGAGGACCCCGCGCTCGCGGACTTCGGCGTGACGACCGGCGTCGCGCACCAGAGCGTCCTCTACGAGCTGCGCGCGCTCGGCGACCACCCGTCGCCCGACGCGAACGTGTGGGACCCGACGTCCCTGCGCGAGCTGCTCCGCATCAACGAGGACAGCACGATCCACAACATGGACGCGCTCGCCTTCGGACCCGACGGCTACCTGTACGTCGCGAAGGGCGACGACGAGACGGGCGGCCAGGACACGACGACGATCCACGGCGCGATCCTGCGCCTCGACGTCGACCGGCTGCCGGGCAACCCGCTCTCCGCGAACGGCGAGTACGCGATCCCCGCGGACAACCCGTTCGTCGGCGCGGGCGGCGGCGTCGTCGAGGAGACCTGGGCGTACGGCTTCCGCAACCCGTGGCGCATGACCTTCGACCGCGAGACCGGCGCGCTGTGGGTCGCGGACGTCGGCGAGGCCGACATCGAGGAGGTCGGTGTCGCCGTCGCGGGCGGCAACCACGGCTGGCCGCACAAGGAGGGCGCCTTCGCGAAGGTGACGGGCGGCGTCTCGGACGACCTCTCCGGCCTGCCGCCGCTCGCGTTCGTCGACCCCGTCGGCCAGTACGACCACGGCGAGGGCAACCGCTCGATCACCGGCGGCATCGTCGCGCGCGACCTCGCGCACCCGGAGTTCTTCGGCCGCTACGTCTTCGGCGACTGGATCTCCGGCCGCCTCTTCGAGCTGCACCCGGGCACGGGCAACGTGCGCTCGATCGCGATCGACCCCGCGGGCGAGACGGTGAACGGCCAGCTCTCCGGCGCGCCGGTCGAGGGGATCATCAGCGTGTCCGAGGGCGCGGCCGGCGAGCTGCTGCTCGTCGTGACGCCGCGCAACATGACGCCGACCGCGCGCGTGCTGCGCGTCGCGCCCGGCACGTGGGTCGGCGGACGCGGATCACCCGGCGGGTCGTCGTCGCGCCCCGTCGAGGGGCCGCCGGCGCCGTTGCATCCGGCGCCGCCCGCGCCCGGTGGCTGAGCGCGGCACGCCGTGCCGCCTACGGCGTGAACGCGCTCAGCTCCACGTCGAACATCCCGTTCGTGATCTCGAGGTCGCCGGCCGCCGGGCTGGGCGAGCCCGGCTCGAGCGTGAACCCGAAGGTGCCCGTGACGCGGTTCGCCGTCGCCGAGGTCACGGTGAGCATCCCGGGCACGACGTCCGTGCCCTCGTACCAGTCGGCGTCGGGCTGCGACTGGCTCACCGCCGCGGCGAACTGCGTCGCGTCGTCGCCCATCTCGATCGTGAAGGGCGTGGGCGTCACGCCGGGCTCGAACGGGAACGTCAGGCTGATGCTCGTGGACTCCTGCCCGACGACCATGCCCGCCGTGAGCACGACCTGCCGCGTGGGCCCCAGGCTGATCTTGAAGCCCTCGAGCACGGCGTTCGCCTGGAACTGCGTCACGAGCAACGACTGCTGCGCGCTCGCGAGCGTCATCGAGAAGTGCTCCGAACCACCGCCGCCGCCGCCGCCGCCCACGATCGTGAGCGCGCCGGGCAGCACGTCCTCGCCGACCGTGTTCGCGACGACGACGTCGTACACGCCGTCCGCGAGCTTCGGCAGCTTGACGGTCATGACCTCGCCGGCGGTCACGCCGCGCACCTTCGCCTTGCGCGCCTTGCCGCCCGCGCCCGGGAGCAGGAACACCTTCGGCTTCTTCGGCGCGCCGAGGAAACCGCCCGAGATCATGATCTCCTGCTTCGGCTCCGCGACCTCGCGCGACACGGTCCCGACCTCCGGCGCGCGCACGGTGAACGCGCCCTCGAACACCTGCTCCACCTGACCCTTGCCCTTCGGCTTGACGTGCAGGTCGTAGAGCCCCGCGCCGGTCTTCGTCTTCTTGAACGACACCGCGAGGCTCGACAGCCCGCCGCCGAGGTCCGCGACGTCGCCGACCTTGAGCTTCGTCTTCTTCGGCTTCGGCGCCGCGTCGCCCGCGAGCGTCAGCCAGACCTTCGGCTTGCCCTTGCCGAGGTCGCCCATGAGGCGCAGGTCGAGGCCCGTGCCGATCGTGCCCTCGTCGGGCAAGAGCGCGTCGAGGTCGAGCTGGGCGTGGAGCGGGACGCTCGCGACGACGAGCAGGAGCGTGACGCGCAGCGCGCGGGACAGGGCGACGATCATGGCGGAGCTCGGGGCGGAAGGCGGAGGGCGCGACCCGCGCGGGTTCGCAGCGTGCGCGGAACGTGCCGCCGCGCGGCGATCCGGCGCGGGGCCGCGCGGGGGGCGCCGCAGTGTAGACGACGCGTGTGAGGACCGCGCCGGCCGTCAGTCCCCGCCCCGCTGTGCCGCCGCCGCCACCTCCCCGACCGCCCGCACCGGCACCTGCACCTCGTAGTAGCGGCGGCTGCCCGGGACCGACGGGCCGTTGTAGCCGAAGCGGCGCACGGAGCCGGCGGGCTCGAGGTCGGCGCGCGCGTCGATCCACGCGAGGAGCCGCTCGCGCGCGGCGTCCACCGCGCGGTCGGTGCTCCAGCCGCGACAGCCGATGCTCACGACGAGCATGGGCTCGACGTCCAGCACCTCGACGGTCTCGTCGGGGCCGGTGCGCCCCTGCGCGGCGTGCTCGTACATGAACGCCATGTCGATCTCGTCGCCGGCGGCGTCGTAGGTCATCTCGACCGGCGCGGTCATGGGGATGTCGTGCTTCTTGATGTGCATGAAGAGCTGCCAGAACGCGGCGTCGCTCCCGGAGTCCGCGCGGGCGATGCGGTAGCGCGGGTAGCGCTTGACCTCGATCTCGCCGACGGGCGTCGGGGCGGGGAAGCCCTCGGGCAGCGCGGCCTGCACGACCGGCTCGAAGTCGAGGTCGCCGAGCGCGCGCTCGAGCGTCTCGCGCAGCGCGGACTCCGCGGTGTCGGCGGCGTCCCGCGCCTGCGCGTCGGCGTCCTCGGCCGCGCGCGGGTCGAGGTGCGCGCGGGCCTGCTCGACCGCCGCGCGCAGGTCGGCGGCGAGAGTGCCCTCGGCGAGCGTCGCGGCCGCGGCCTCGCCGCCCGCCACGAGCCGCGGCAGCGCGGAGTCGTCGGCGTGCCGGTCGTCGACGGCGGCCAGCGAGAAGCGCAGGACGTCCGCGGCCTCTCGGCGCGCCTCGGGCTCGGGGGCGGGGGACGGCGCGGGGTCGGGGGACGGCGCGGGGAGCGGATCGGTCATGACGGTCAGGGCGACGACGACGAGCGGGAGCAGCATGGCGACCTCGGGATGGGACGTGCCGGGGTTTCGACCTCCGGGCGCCCGCGGATGCGCGACCCGCCCCGGGCCCGCCCCGCGATTCCTTCATTGACCCGCCCCTGCGTGCCGATGACACTGGTCGGAGTTTCCGAGGAGCACTGTCGCTCCTCCTCTCCTGTTCGCACCGAGAGCCGTTCATCAGCACCGAGCCTCGGTTCGTCCAGGGCAAGACACCGCGAGCGGGGCCGTCAGCGCCTCGTCCGGTGACCACCCGCGGAGGGTTTCCGCGGTCCCCATGACCTCACGCCGAGTTCCTGGCGCAGGTCACCCAGTACAGAAGGAAGCACATGCGTAGTACCGGTACCGTCAAGTGGTTCAACGACACCAAGGGCTTCGGATTCATCACCCCCGAGTCCGGCTCCAAGGACTGCTTCGTGCACCACACGGGCATCTCGGGCGACGGCTTCAAGTCGCTCGTCGAAGGCGAGCGCGTCGAGTTCGACATGGTCGAAGGCGCCAAGGGCCCGGCGGCGGAGAACGTCGTCAAGCTCTGAGCCCGACCCCGGCAGGTCCGCGCCGCACGCCGGCGCGGACCTGCCGACCCGCGACGCGGCCGACTCCGGCCCCGCCGTCGCGACCCCGGGGACGCGGAGACGCGGACCGCCCGCGAGGCGGCGCGGCGTCTCGCCCCCGAAGCGCCCGACTCACGGGATCCTCACGGTCGGCGCGCATCCTCTGCCGCCGACGGCCCGAACCACCCCGTCACGGCGGACGCGCCGACGTCGGTCGCCCGCAGCGGGCGCCCGCCCCCGCGTCCCGCCGCCCGCACGCCCCCGGACCGGCATCGCCATGACGACCCCGACCCACCTGCTCACCTCGACGACGCTCGGCGGCCTCGAGCTCTCCAACCGCGTCGCCCTCGCCCCCATGACCCGCGCCCGCGCCGGCGCGGGGCGCGTCCCGAACGCGCTCATGGCCGAGTACTACCGCCAGCGCGCGAACGCCGGCCTCGTCATCACCGAGGCCACGACGATCTCGCCGGGCGCGAACGGCTGGGTCGACTCGCCCGGCATCTACACGGACGCCATGGTCGACGGCTGGCGCGGCGTCGTCGACGCGGTGCACGACGCGGGCAGCCGCATCGCGCTCCAGCTCTGGCACTGCGGACGCGCGTCGCACAGCAGCTTCCTCGGCGGCGAGCCGCCCGTCGCGCCGTCGGCGATCGCCATCGACGGCGAGGGCGTGCACACGCCGACCGGCAAGCAGCCGCACGAGACGCCGCGCGCGCTCCGCGAGGACGAGCTGCCGGACATCGTCACCGACTACGTCGCCGCCGCGGCCCGCGCGCGCGAGGCCGGCTTCGACCTCGTCGAGGTGCACTCGGCCAACGGCTACCTGCTCGACGAGTTCCTGCAGTCGAGGACGAACCGCCGCACCGACGCCTACGGCGGCTCCGTCGAGAACCGCTTCCGCCTGCTGCGCGAGGTCGTCGAGGGCGTGTCCGCCGTCATGCCGAAGGGCCGCGTCGGCGTGCGCCTCTCTCCCAACGGCGTGTTCAACGACATGGGCTCGCCCGACTACCGCGAGACGTTCACCTACGCCGCGGAGCAGCTCGACGGGATGGGCCTCGCGTACCTGCACGTCATGGACGGCCTCGCGTTCGGGTTCCACGAGCTCGGCGAGCCGATGACGCTCGAGGACTTCCGCGCCGTGTTCTCCGGACCGCTGATCGCCAACTGCGGCTACACGCCGGAGACCGCCGAGGCCGCCGTCGCGCGCGGCGCCGCGGACCTCGTCGCGATCGGCCGGCCGTACATCAGCACCCCCGACCTCGTCGACCGCCTCCGCGGCGGCCTGCCCCTCGCCGACGACGCCGACCCGTCGACCTGGTACGCGAGCGGCGGCGGCGCGGAGGGCTACACGGACTGGCCGACGGCCCGCGAGGCGTCGCGGGTGTAGCGGAGTCCGCCGGGGCGCGCCCCCGCGTCCGGAGCACGTGCCGCACGGACCACCCGGCGCCGGCCGGCGGTCGAGACACGCCGCCGACCGGCACCGACGTCAGCACCCACAGCCCCAGCTCGCCGCCGCGCTCGGGCGGGCGCACGCTCCGCGTCGCGTCGTCACGGCGTCGTCGCCACGAGCGCGTTGCTCAGCGTGAGCCCGTCGGGCACCGTCCCGTCCTCGCAGATGACCTGCACGTAGAAGTCCGTGCCCGCGGGGACGCCGCCCGGCCAGGTCGTGCCGACCGAGAGGCCGCCCGCACCGTCCGTCACCGCGAGGATCTGGATGGTCCACGGGTAGGCGTGCACCGTGCCGCCCAGCGCGGGCAGCGGCGTCGACGTGAGACTGCCGATGAACAGCACGAACCCGCTCGCCGGCGCGGCGCCGAGGTCGAGCTGCGCGGGTGCGCCCTCGACGAGCGGGACCTCGAGACCCGTGAGCGTCGGCACGCCGTTCACGCCCGGGCTCCCGCCGCCGAGGTCGGTCCACACCGGCCACACGGAGTCGATCACGACGACGCGCAGCACGTTCGGATCCGAGAGGTCGTACGCGAGCTCGAGGAACGGCGCGGGCTGCTCGAGGTCCGGCAGCCCGACGATGGGTGTCGACGAGACGACGACGTCCCACGCGTCACCGGTCTGCGCCTCGTAGCCGGGGAAGAACTCGATCTCCGACCCGGTCATGAACTCGACGCTGCCCGCCTGGACGATCGTCTCGCCGTCGGACACGGGCCCGAACCGGAGCTTGCTGCCGGCGTGCACGAGCAGGTCCTGCGTCACCGTGAGCGAGCCGCCCTCGATGAAGACGTTCCCGTCGCCGGGGCCGGGCTGCCCGGGGATGCCGCCCAGCGAGAGGGACTCCGTCACGAGGCTCCCGCCGTCGAGGAAGTACGTGGCGTCGTGGGCGTTGCCCACGATCACGCTGACCGCGGTGGACGTGCCGGCGGCCTGCTCCACGTACGCGGAAGCGCTGCGCCCGACGACCATCTGGAAGCACTCGAGGTCGCCGCCCTCCTGGGTGATCGACCCGAACTGACCTCCCACGCCCACGAACGCGAAGCTCACGGCGCCGTCCGCATCGACCCGGACGTTGTGCCGGATGTAGGCGATCGAGCCGTCCATCCAGTCCGTCGGCACGAGGCCGAGCTCCCAGACGGCCGGGTCGTCCCAGAAGCCGTCCTGGAGCGTGTTCTGCTCGGGACCGGGAGGTCCGCCGCCGGGCGCGGCCTGCGCGAGGCCGGTCAAGGCGACGGTCGCGAGCGCGAGGGCGGCGTGCCGAGCGAGCGAGCGGCGGGGCGCCGCGACACGGTGGTGCGCGGCGTCCGGTGACACGGCGCGGCGAGCGAAGATCGAGACGTTCATGACGAGGCTCCTGAGGTCGGCGGCGGTTCGGCGCCGCGGCGTGCGGATCGGGGCCCGGCGACCGCACGACGCTCAGGGTCGTGCCGCCGTCGCATCGGGCTCGTCGGACTCCGCACCGTCGAGCTGCGGGGAGGGTCAGGAATCTCCGCGGGCGCGCGGACGGCCCTCACGGTCGCGTTCGCCTCGCAGGTTCCGCAGCGGACCGACGCGGCACGCGGGCGTGCCCGAGGCACAGCGGTTGACGAGGTCTGACCCTCCCCGCGTACCGACGGTTCGGAGGCTCGTGGACCGCGTCATCCCGCGGTCGACCGGACGCAGCCGGCGCCTCGCGGCGCACCGCGATCCGGCACCACCGAACCACCGCGAAAGGAGTCCCCCATGCCGTCCCCCGACACGCCGTCTCGAACGACGCCGGCCCCCGTCGATCCCTCCGATCGCCGCCCGCACAGCACGTCACCTCGTCCTCGTGCGCTCCACTCCCGCGTCGCCGCGAGCGTCGCATCGGCCCTCGTGCTGGCCGGCAGCGCGCTGGCGGGCGGCGGCTCGTTCCAGAGCGTCCAGGCCGGCCCCTGGTCCGACCCGGCCACCTGGAACGTCGGCATGGTCCCCAAGACCCCGACCCCCGACGTCGACGTCGACGTCCGCCACGACGTGGTCGTCGACGCGCCGAACGCCGGCAGCGACAACATCTTCGTCGGCGTGACGAACAGCTGCACGCTGCGGACGGTCGACGGGGCGGACCTGGACGCCCTCGGCAACATCATCATCGGGCTCGGCCAGCCCGCGATCTGCGACTTCGAGGGCGGCGACGTCACGGCCAACGTGATCCGGGTCGCCAACCAGCTCCACCCCGGTGCGCTCGACCTCACGAGCGCGCACGTCGACACGCAGTTCCTCTGGGTGGGCGGCGCTCCTTCCGTCACCGAGACCCCGACCGGATTCCTGAACATCATCGGGAGCGAGGGCTCGCTCACCGTCGGTCAGGAGACGGTCGTCCGCCAGGACGGGATCCTCCAGTTCCGGCCCACCGCGAACGGCGCCGCGGGCGTCTCGCCGCTCGTCACGGCCGACGTCGAGTGGCAGCCCGGCTCCCTGATCGCGGTGGCCCCCGACTACCCCGCGGAGGTCGGCGACAGCTGGGACGTCGTCCTCGCGAGCGGCACGGTCACGGGCGTCCCGGCGTTCGTCGCGATCGCCGGTCCCTACGAGTTCGCGCTCTCGTTCGTGCTCCCGGGCAAGTACACGGTCACGGTCGTCGACTCGCCGTACCCCGTTCCGGGCGATGTCTGCGCCACGGCCGAGCCCGTCACGCTCGCGCCCGGCCTGGGCGTGCCGCCGCTGTTCGTCACGCCGTCGATCCACGGCACGACCGACCCGGGCCCGACCTGCGTGACCGCCGGCACGGACCACGACCAGTGGTTCCGCGTGTCGAACAGCGCGTCACAGCCGCTGGTGGCCACCGCCTCCTACGACATGTCGCTCATGGACGTCGCGCTCGAGGTGTACGACGGCTGCGGCGGCAACCTCGTCGCGTGCGGCGGCAACGGGTCGATGGTCCCCGGCGCCCCGGCCGTGACCTGGGTCATCCCCGCGACGGGCGACACGTGGCTGCGCGTCGCGACCGCCGGCGACCCCGGGCCGTTCATGCTGAACCTCGCCACCGACGGCGGCTGGTTCGACGCGGGCCCGGGCACGCCGGGCATCAACGGCACGCCGACGCTCACCGGCACGGGCGTGCTCGTCGCGGGCGAGCAGGCGGGCGTCACGCTCACGCAGGCGCCGGACAGCGCGCTCGTGCTCGGCTGGCTGAGCCTGGACAGCCAGCCGTTCGCGGCGCTCGGCGGCACGGTCGTCGCGTGGCCGTTCATCAACCAGTTCCCGTTCACGACGCTGCCCGACGGCTCGCTGCCGCTGTCCACGACCTGGCCCGCGGGGATCCCCGCCGCCACGGACCTCTGGATCCAGTTCATCTGCCAGGACGGCTCGGTGCCCGACGGCCTCACCCTGAGCTCGGCCCTGCGCGGCCGGACGCCCGCGGGCGGCTCGCTCTGATCGGATCGCACGTCGCGCGGGTGCGGGCGACACGCCGCCCACGACCACCCGCGCGTCGCCCCCCCGGACGCGCCGGCTCCCCGAGTGGGGGTCGGCGCGTCTTTCTCTTGCTACCGCCCGAACGCGCGCAGCTCCGGCGCGATCGACTCGAGGCGCTCGTGCCACGGACCGTCCGGCTCCCGCGCGTCGAGCGCCTGGAGCACCGCGCGCAACGAGAGCAGCGCGGGGACGCGCAGGTCGGGGCGGCCGGCGAAGGTCGTGCGCGTGAGCTCCGCGGCCGCCTCGGCGTGGGGCAGCGCGTCGTGCGGGCGGCCGAGGGCCATCTCGCAGCCCGTGAGGGAGAGCAGCGGCTCGAAGAGGCTCAGGCTGCCGGAACCCTCGTTGCGACGGAACGTCGTCACGGCGAGCGTCAGCAACTCGCGCGCCTCCTCGGGGCGCCCGGTGCTCGCGAGGTGCACGCCGAGCTGCGCGCGCGCGACGGCGGTGAGCTGGTCGTGCTCGCCGAGGCGCTCGGGCGCGCTCGCGATGGCCTCGCGCAGCATCGCCTCGCCCTCGTCGCCCCGGCCGGAGCGGCAGAGCGCCTCGCCGATGTCCGCGGTGAGCTTCTGGCGCGCCTGCGCGACGGTGCGCGGCTCGTGCTCGAGCTCCGGCAACCCGTCGAGCGCCTCCCGCATGAGCGCGAGGCCCTCGTCGAAGCGCCCCGACTGGCAGAGCACGAGCCCGAGGTCGCCGCGCGTGTGGATCAGCTCGAGGTCCTCGAACAGGTCCGGGCCGTGGAGCAGCGCCGCGCCCTCGTCGAGGTACGGCCGCGCGAACGCATCGAGCGCGAGTTCGTACGCGCGGCGCGCCCGTCCGAGGTCGCCCTGCATGCGCGACGCGAACGCGATGAGCCGGTAGAAGCGGCCGAGCTCCTTCGTGCCCGCGAGCGCCTCCGTGAGCTCCGCCTCACGCGGCACGACGAGCGTCACCGCCTCCACGAGCCGCCCCTGCTGCGACACGACGTGCGCGAGGTCGAGCAGCGTCGCGAGGCTCGTCGGCGTCTCGGCGCCGTCGTGCTCGAGGAGCAGCTCGCGCACGCGCAGGAAGTGGCGCTCCGCGGACGCGAAGAGGTCGAGCGACATCTCGGAGTGCGCGATGCCGCGCAGCAGGCGGGCCTGCGTCGCGAGGTCGTCGTCGAACTCGGCGGCGAGGCGGTCGGCGGCCGGCGCGAAGAGCCCGGCGTCGAGCGCGGCGAGCGACACGCCGTTGAGATCGACGAGCGCGAGGTCGTCGCGCAGGCGGTCGACGCGTGTCCCGCGCTCGGCGGCCGGCACGCCCGCGCGGGCGAGCGCGTCCTCCGCGCCGAGCAGCAACGCGGCGTGCAGCGCCTCGCCCACCGCGTGCGGGTCGACGCTCGCGAGCTGCCCGCCGAGCACGGTCGCGAGCCGCTGGAGCTCCTCGTTGCGACGCTCGGCGAGCTGCCGCGCGGCGAGCTCGCGGGCGGCGGCGTCCTCCGCCTCGTGACGCGCGACCTCCTCGGCGGCGGCGGCGTCCTCGGCGGCCTCGCGGGCGGCGGCCTCGCGCTCCGCGGCGTCCTCCGCCGCCTGCCGGGCCGTCGCTTCACGCTCTGCGGCGTCCTCCGCCGCCGCGCGCGCCGTGCTCTCGCGCGTCGCCGCGGCCTCCGCGGCGCGTTGCGCGTCGCGCGCGTCGCGTTCGCTGTCCTCCGCGTCGCGCCGCGCCTCGGCCTCGCGGTCCGCGAGCGCCTTGTTCTCGAGCGCCTGGTCCACCGCGACCCCCGCGCCGACGACGATCGCCAGCAGCGCGACGCCCGCGCCGGTCACGAAGCCTCGGTGCCGCCGCGCGAGCTTGCCGAGCTGGTACGTGATCGTCGGCGGCCGCGCCTCGACCGTCTCGTGCGCGAGGAACCGACGCAGGTCCGCCGCGAACGCCGCCGCCGACGCGTACCGCCGCTCCGGGTCCTTCGCGAGCGCGCGCCCGACGATCCACTCGAGGTCGCCGCGGCACGCCGGCGCCGTGACGCCGAGCCGCGGCGGGTCCACGTCCGCGACGCGTCGCGCCGCCTCCGCGAGCGCCAGCCCGCCGAGGTCCAGCGGCAACCGCCCGCCGAGCAGCTCGTACGCCAGGACGCCCAGCGCGTAGACGTCCACGCGGGCGTCGACCTCGCGACCGCCCTCGAGCTGCTCCGGCGCCATGTACGCGAGCGTGCCGATCACCTGGTCGGCGCGCGTGTGCCGCGTCGCGAGCAGCTCGTCGTCGAGCGCGCGCGCGACGCCGAAGTCGATCACCTTCACCTGCCCGTCGGCCGTCACGAGCACGTTGCCGGGCTTGAGGTCGCGGTGCACGACGCCGCGCAGGTGCGCGTGGTGCACGGCCTCGGCCAGCTCGATGAGGAGCCGCAGCCGCCCCGACTGGTCGAGCGCGCCGCGCTCCGCGTACGTCGTGAGCGAGCGGCCGTCGATGTACTCGAGCACGAGGTACGGGTCGTCGTTCTCCGTGCGCCCCAGCTCGATGACCTGCGCGATGCCGGGGTGCTGCAGCCGCGCGAGGAACGCCGCCTCGCGCTCGAACCGCCGGCGCGCCTCCTGCGTGAGCCACGCGCCGCGCAGCACCTTGACCGCGACCTCGCGGCGCGGGTCGGCCTGCACGCCGCGGTACACGACACCCATGCCGCCCGAGCCGAGCGTGTCCAGGATGCGGTACGGCCCGATCTCGCCCGGCTGCGGCGGCGCGCCGTCGAGACCGTCGAGCTCCGGGCCCGGCAGCGCCTCGCTGTCGTCGACGAGCACGTCGAAGTGCGCGAGCACCTGCTCGACGCGCGCGCGCACGGCGGGGTCGGTGGCGTGCTCCGCGAACCACGCCTCGCGCTCGTCGGGCGAGCGGTCGCAGAGCAGGTCGACGATGTCCTTGGCGTCGGGCGGCGTCACTGCGCTCGCTCCCCGCTCACCCGGGCGCCTCGAGCGACGCCTCGAGCCACGCGCGCGCCTTGGCCCACTCGCGCACGACCGTCTTGCGGCTCACGCCGAGCACCTCGGCCGTCTCGTCGAGCGTCAGCCCGGCGAACCAGCGCAGCTCGATGATGCGCACGTACTGCTCGCTCACCTCGCCGAGCTTCTCGAGCGCGCCCTCGAGGTCGAGCAGGCTGATCGTGCGCGCGTCCGCCGCGCCCGCGTCGCCCAGCGTCACGCGCTCCCAGTCGCCGCCGCGCTTCTGCCGCCCGCGCTCGCGCGCCGCGTTGAGCAGGATGCGCCGCATCGCCGTCGCCGCGATGGCGAGGAAGTGCCCGCGGCTCTCCCAGCCCTGGTTGCGCTGCCCGAGCAGCTGGATGCACGCCTCGTTCACGAGCGCGGTCGGCTGCAGCGTCACGCCCGGCGCCTCGCGCTGGAAGTAGCGCGCGGCGAGCCGGCGCAGGTCCTCGTAGACGAGCGGCGCGAGCTCCTCGGCGGAGAGCACGCGCCCGTCGTGCAGGCGGGTGCGCGTCGCGGCGTCGCGTGACTCGTCGGCAGGCAGGGCGGGATCCCCCTCGGTCGGGAGGGCCCAGTGTGCCTTGCGGGGCGGGAATCGTCAGCAGGTCGTCGGTATCGGAACGCACGTCCGGTTCCGAACCGTGCGCCCTCGGAGAGGGTCAGTGATCTTCCGTGAAACGCGGAGACGGAGTCTGACCCTGCCCGGTGCCGGACGGGTCGGAGGGAGGTGCCGGGGGGCGACGCGCCGAGCGCGATCGACCCGCCCGGACCCGCACGCCGCGCCCCGCGCAGGGCTTGCGCACGGGGCGCCGGCCCATCGGACACCACCTTCCATAGAACCCGGAACCCATTGCTTTCACAGGACCCGTTGCCATGACCCGCTCCCTCACGCCGACCGCGCCGCTCGCCGCGCCGATCCGTCGTCCCGCCCGCCGCGCCGTCGCCGGCCTCGCCGCGCTGCTCGCGCTCACCGCCGCCGCCTCCGCGGGCGGCACGGCCTACACCACCGTGCAGCTCGGCAACTGGGCCGACCCCGCGACCTGGGACCAGGGCACCGTGCCCGGCGGCGGCCCCGCGGACCAGGCGTACCTCGCCCACGACGTCACCGTCGACTCGATCGTCCCGGACGTCGCCGCCGTCAACGTGCTCGAGGGCGACGAGCTGGGCCTGCGGATCGTCGCCGGCGCCCTGCTCGACACGAACCAGCTCAACGTGGCCACGACCCCGGGCGTGCCCGCCTGGGTCGAGCAGACCGGCGGCACGGTGACACCCGGCCTCCTGAGGCTCGGCCTGCAGGGACCCGGCAGCTACGAGCTCTCGGGAGGGACGCTCCAGACGGGACGCGTGGAGGTGGGCGAGTTCATGGGCACCGTGTCCGGCCGGCTCTCGGTCCGCGGCGCCGCCGCGACGGCGACCGTCGACGAATTCATCGTCTTCACCGGCGGATCGCTCGACATCTTCCCGTCGGCTGCGGGCGCCGCGGGGCTCACGACGATCGCGACGAGCACGGTGGTGCTCGACGGCGCCGAGCTCGCCATCCGGCCGACCTACGCCGCGGAGGTCGGCGACTCCTGGGACCTGTTCACGTACTCGCTCGGCATGGCCGGCAGCGGCTTCGCGTCGATCCCGCCGCTCAACGGCATGGAGTTCGCCCTCGACACGAGCACGCCCGGCGTCGTGCGCGCGGTGGTCACGGCGTCGCCGTACCCGTTCGTCGGCAACCAGTGCGCGGACGCCATCCCGCTGCAGCTCGGCGTGCAGCAGGCGGGGACGTTCTCGCTCGCGACGCTCGACGGGCCGGCCACGAGCTGTGACCTCCCGTTCGTGATCACCGACCTCTGGTTCTCGTACACGCACACCGGCGCCGTGTCGACGAGCGTCACCGCCGAGCTCCGCGACGACACCGGCGCGACGAAGACATACACGGCCTTGGAGCTCTGGGACGGATGCGGCGGCGCGGTCATCGCATGTGCCGGCAACGAGTTCGACGTCACGCAGCCGGCGGCGGTGACCTGGACGGCCCAGCCCGGCGCGACCTACCGGCTCCGTGCGGCGCTGCTGGGCTCCGGTCCCCATCCGTACACGCTCGACCTCTTCGAGGACGGCGGCTGGGCCGACGTCGGCGGCGGCTCGCCCGGCGTGAACGGCGTCCCGACGCTCACGGGCACCGGCGTGCTCCTCGACGGCGAGACCGCGGGCCTCGAGCTCACGGACGGTCCGGTCTCCGCGCCGGCGCTCGCGTGGCTCAGCCTCGCGTCGAACCCGTTCCCCGCGCTCGGCGGCACGGTGCACGCGTGGCCGTTCGTGAACCAGTTCTTCTTCGCGACGAGCCCCAACGGCGAGATCTCGCTGAACACGACCTGGCCCGCCGGCGTGCCCGCCGCCACGGACCTCTGGATCCAGTTCCTGTGCGCGGACGGCTCCGTGCCCGACGGCATCACGCTCAGCAACGCCATCCGCGGCACGACGCCGCTCGGCTTCATCCCGTGACGCGCACGACCTCCGACCGACCACTCGCACGCAAGGACCACGAGACCATGACCACTCCCCGCAACAACCTGTTCCGAACGCGCGCGCTCGCCGCGCTGCTCGCGCTCGCTCCCGTCGCCTCCGCCGGCGGCACGCCTTACACGACCGTGCAGCCCGGCGACTGGGACGACCCCGCCGTCTGGGACCTCGGCGCCGTGCCGGGCGGGAGCCCCGGTGACCAGGCGGACGTGCTCCACGCGGTGACGGTGGACTCGACGGTCCCGTTCGTCAACTCGGTGGGTGCCATGAGCAGCGGCGCCGACGCCCTGCGGCTCGTGGACGGCGGCACGCTCCTCACGAACGGAGCCTTCGTCGCCGGGGAACTGCTCCAGACGGGCGGCACCCTCGACGTGGCCTCGGACTTCATCGTCTCGGACACGGACGACTGCCTCTACGCGCTCTCGGGCGGCCAGCTCGGCGCGGACTGGGTGCGCGTGGGAGCGTCGGGGCTGGGCCCGGGCACGTTCCAGGTGGACGGCGGCGCTGCCACGGCGACGGTGGACAGGTTCGACCTCGACCTGCACGCGGTGCTGCACCTCCGCCCGGCGGCGGCCGGCTCCAGCGGACTCACGACGATCGTGACGAACCAGCTCGAGATCGACGACGCCGCGCTCTTCGTCGAACCATCGTACCCGGCGTTCGTCGGCGACTCCTGGGACTTCGCCACCTACAACACCCTCACGGGCACCGGCTTCTCGACGGTCGTCACGTCGTTCGGGTACGCCATGGCGCTCGACACGAGCACGCCCGGCGTGCTGCGCGTGACCGTCACCGCGTCCCCCTTCGGGCCGCTCGGTGACACGTGCGCGAACGCGATCCCGCTCACGCTGGAAGACGACGTGCTCGGCAGCTACGCCGGCGCGACCGTCTCCGGACCCGCGACGACGTGCCAGCTCGCGAGCCTCGGCGCCGACCGGTGGTTCTCGTACACCCACATGGACACCGAGGCGACCGTCGTGAGCGCCGTCCTGGGCGCGGTGGGGGACGATGCCGTTCTCACCGACGTCTCGATCGAGCTGTGGGACGCCTGCGGCGGCACCGTGCTCGCGTGCGACGGCCTCGGCGCCACGCCCGCCCAGACCACCGGCGTCAGCTGGGTGGCCCAGCCCGGCATCACCTACCTGCTGCGCACGGCGGCGACCGATCCCGACGCCGGGGACTGGGGAGTGATCGTGTTCCGGGACGGGGGCTGGTTCGTCTTCCCGTCCGGCTCGCCGGGCGTGAACGGCGTGCCGGGCGTCGCGGGCACGGGCCACATCCTCGAAGGCGAGACGTTCGGCGTCGAGCTGTTCGACGCGCCACCGAACGCCCCGGTCCTCGCGTGGCTCGCCCTCGGCGACCCGCCCCCCTTCCCGGCGCTGGGCGGCACGGTGAACGCCTTCCCCTTCGTCAACCAGTTCCTGTTCGCGACGGACGCGTCGGGCGAGCTGTCCGTGAGCTCGACCTGGCCCGCCGGCCTCCCCGACGGCACCGTGTTCCGGATCCAGTTCATCTGCCAGGACGGCTCGGTCCCGGACGGGCTCACGCTGAGCGACGCCCTCCGCGGCTACACCCCGACGAAGGAGCCGCTCTGAGCGGGGGTGCGGGGCGGCGGCGGCGCGGTCAGCGCTCCGCCGCCGCTTCCGCTTCGAGCAGCTCCACTTCGAACGCGCGGAAGCGCACCTCCGTGGGGCCGCCGCTGTGGACCTGGAGCGCGACGACGCCGCGCAGGGCGCCGTCCGGGTCCTCGAGGTCGACGCAGGGCTGGTCGTTGATCCACGTCCGCACGCGGTGACCGACGGCCTCGACGACGTAGCGGTTCCAGCCGTCCTTCGCGACGTGCTGCTCGCCGGACGTCTCCCACAGCAGGCCGCGGCCGTGCTCCTCGTAGAGCTTGCCCCACCAGCCCGGACCGATGTCGGCCTGGTAGCCGCTCACGTCGCCCGACCCGTCGACCGTGCTGCGGAACTGCACGCCGCTGTTGCCGCGGTCGTCCACGAGTCGCACCTCGAAGGTGAGCCGGAAGTCGCCCAGCTCGAGGTCGCTCGCGAGGAAGCTGTTGTGAGCGAGGCCGTCGGTGCGGCCGACGAGCTCGCCGTCCTCGACGGACCACACGGCCGGGTCCCCGGACCAGCCGGCGAGGGTCGCGCCGTCGAAGAACGACGCCGCCAGCTCGGGCGTCGCGCGGCGCGGCACCTGCCGGTCGGAGCGCAGGTACGCGACGAGGTCGGCGACCTCCTCGTCGGGCAGCGCGGTGAGCAGGCCCTGCGGCATGGTCGACACCTGCGACAGCCGGCGCTCGGCGACGTCCGCCGTGCGCACGACGACGCGGTCGTTCTCCGAGACGAGCAGGAACGAGCCCTCCGTCTCCTCGCGCACGAGGCCGGTGAGCACGCGGCCGTCGCTCAGCGTGACGACCGACGCCTGGTAGTCGAGCCCCACGACCGCGTCCGGGTCGAGCACGGTGGTGAGCAGGTAGTCGAGGTCGCGGCGGTTGCTGCCCGTGAGCTCGGGGCCCACGTCGCCGCCCTCGCCGAAGAACGTGTGGCACTGGGCGCACACGCGCGTGAAGACCGCGCGGCCCGCGACGGGGTCCGCGGCGTCGAGCACGGCGGGCGTGAGCAACGCGGTGTACGCCTCGACGAGCGCGGCGGCGTCCTCGTCGGCGTCGCGCACCGTGCCGACGGTCCGCGCGAGGAGCGCGTCGACCTCGGCGTCGCCGTGCTCGTGGAGCAGGCGGATCACGAACGGCGAGAGGTCGGCGACCGGCACGCGCCCGTCCTCCACCGCCGCGAGCAGAGTGCGCGCCGAACCGACGCGCGCGGCGAGCGTGTTGCAGGCGTCGCGGACCTGGTCGGCGTCGTAGACGGGCCAGCGCAGGACGACCTGCAGCGCGATCGACGGGTCGTCGAGGCCCGCGAGCGCGCGGAGCGCCGGGCCGCGAAACGCCGGCTCGTCGAGCGCCGCGAGCAGCGCGGGCACGGCCGCCGCGTCGCCCATGCGGCCGAGGCCCTCGAGCGCCTCGAGCCGGCGCGACGTGTCGGCGGTCGCGTCGCGCAGCAGCTCGACGAGTGCCGGGAGCGCGTGCACGTCGCCGAAGGCCGCCGACATGAGCAGCGCGCGGTCGCGCTCCTCCTCGGTGCCGTTCCCGGCGATGCGCCCGGCGAGCGACGGCCACGACGGCGGCATCGCGCGCTCGGCGCCGCGGCGCAGCGCGTCGTCCCACTCCTCGAGCCAGCGGGCGCGGCGGGCGGTGTCGACGTCCGCGAGCATCGCGCGCGCCAGGGCATCGTCGAGGGACGGCTCCGCCGCGACGCGCCGCACGACGAAGCGCTCGATGCGCGGCAACGGCGTCGTGCGCGCGAGGGCCAGCGCGCGCGCCCCGTCGAGCGGCACCATCGGCTCGAGGCCGTACCAGCAGAGGAGCGGCAGGTTGTGGTCGTCGACGTCCTCACCGTGCGCGACGAGCCGCGCCGCGAGGTCCCAGCGCAGCGGGTCGTCGACGGCGAGGCGCTGGAGCGCGCTCGCGAGCTCGCGCCGCACGACGGGTGACGGGTCGGTCTCGGCGAGGGCGAGCCACGCGCGCGCGGTGTCGGGGTCGGGGGTCCCGGACGCGGCGGTCGCGTCGCCGTCCGCGGCGTCACGTGCGCGCGCCGCCGGCAGGCCCTCCGCGCCGAGCCGGATCGTCCACGCACGGACGTGCTCGTCCTCCGAGGCGAGGAGCCCGAAGCGGAGCGGCTCGTCCAGGCCGCCCGTCACGTGCAGCGCCCACAGCGCGCGGAGTCGCGCCGGCGCATCCTCCGCCTGACGCAGCGCGTCGCCCAGCCCCCGGTGGACGAGGTCGGTGTCCAGCGTGCCGGCCGCGGCCCGCTCCGCGAGCACGAGGAGCCTCGACCGCGCGGACCACCCGTCGGGGTCCTCCGTCAGGCCGGCGATGAGCGCGAGGTCCGAGCGCCGCCGCACGTCGCCGGTCCACGGCTCGTGCTCGCCGTACGCGATGCGGTAGAGCCGCCCGTTGCTGCGGTCCCAGACCTCGGGCTCCGTCCAGTGGCACGCGCGCTCGTCGTACCAGTCGATGAGGTACACGGCACCGCCCGGCCCCTGGCGCAGCGCGATGCCGCGGAACCACGCGTCGTTCGCGAGCAGGAAGTCCTCGTCGTGCCGCCCGACGAAACCCGACCCCGCGCGCTCGAGCCGGTCGAGGTTCACGCGGTTCCCGTGGATGTTGTTCATGAGCAGCGCGCCGCGCCACGCGTCCGGGAACGCGTCGCCCTGGTAGATGAGGGCGCCGCAGTGCGCGTGACCGCCGCCCACCGACGACGAGCGCTCGTTGCCGTGCCACGGGTCGCTGCCCTGCCAGTGCAGGTGGTCGGCGATCGTGCCGATGTCCTCCTGGACGAAGTCGCCGAAGTGGTCGCCGGCCTGCCGCTCGTAGCGCGCGCCCGGCACGACGTGCCACAGGTGCGGGATGACGCAGGCGGTGATGAACGCCTCGCCGTGCGCGTCGAAGTCGAGGCCCCACGGGTTGCTCGTGCCCCACGCGAAGACCTCGAACGCGCCGCGCACCGGGTGGTACCGCCACACGCCGGCGTTCAACGGCACGCGCTCCTCGTCCGGCGTGCCCGGCGCGCCGACGCGCGAGTGCGTGAACACGCCGTGGCAGCCGTACAGCCAGCCGTCCGGCCCCCAGATGAAGGCGTTGAGCGTCTCGTGCGTGTCCTCGTGGCCCCAGCCGTCGAGGCGCACCTCCGGCGGGCCGTCCGGCACGAGGTCGTGGTCCGCGTCCGGGATGAACAGGAGGTACGGCGCGGCGCCGACCCACACGCCGCCGTGGCCGGTGACGAGCCCGCTCACGAGGTTCAGCCCGTCGGCGAAGACGGTGCGCGTCTCGAACGCGCCGTCGCGGTCGTCGTCCGAGAACACGACGATGCGGTCCCGCCCCTCGCCCTCGGGCGCGCGCTCCGGATACGTGTGCGCCTCCGCGACCCAGAGCCGCCCGGCGACGTCGACGTGCAGCGCGATCGGCTGGTGCAGGTCGGGCTCGGCGGCGATGACGTCGACGCGGAAGCCGTCCGGCACGGTCATCGCGGCGGCGGCCTCGTCGGCGGGGAGACCGGCGTTCGGGCGCGGCGCGTCGGCCGGGATGAGCAGCGGCAGGTCGGCCGGCCGCTCGAACACCGGCTCCGTCGCGTGCACGCGCAGGTCGTCGAAGTTCACGTGGCCCCAGCCGCCGGTCGCCTCGTCGACGAGCCGCACGCGCAGGTGGCGGCCCTGCCACGGACGCACGTCGACGACGACGCGCTGCATGGACTCGTAGTCGGCGCCCGACGTCGTGAAGGCGACCCCGCCGGGCGCGATGTCCTCGTCGAGCGGCGTCGCGCCGTCGAGCACGAGCTCGACGCGCGTCCCCTCGTGCGAGCCGCCGCCCACGAGGAAGGACAGCCACGGCTCCGTGACGACGAAGGGCGCCGACGTGAGCGTGCCCGTCGGCTCGTCGCCGTGGAGCTCCCAGCCGCCGATCCACCACGCGCCGTCGTGGCGGCTGCGCTCGCGGCCGCGCGCGGAGGGCGCGTCGCCCAGCACGGGCTGACCGGCGAAGGCCTCGCCCTCGGCGGTCCATCCGGCGAGCGTGCCGGACTCGAAGCCGAGGTCGAGGGTTGCGCCGTCGACGCCGGTCGGCAGCGCGCCGAGGCCGCCGGCGCCCGCCGCGCCGTACACCGGGTCCGCCATCGCGTCGCGCTGCAGGAAGACGTACGCGCCCTGCTTGTTGCCGACGACGACATCCGCGCGGCCGTCACCGTCCACGTCGCCCGCGGTGACCTGCGTGCCGACGCCGCTGTCGTCGTCGATCACGCGCGGGACCCACGCGACGTCCGCGCCGCCGTCCCCGCGCGGCGTCCGCACGCAGCGGAACCACACGAGCAGCGAGGGCGCGCCCGGGTCCGGCGCGCCGCCCGGCCCGTGCGCCCAGTGCCGCTTGCCGGTCACGACGTCGTCGAGGCCGTCGCCGTCCACGTCGACGAGCGCCAGCGCGTGGAGCTCCGACATCGCGAGCCCGTGCGCGTTCGCCGACGGGACGTCGCCCAGGATCACGTGCTGCGCGAACTCGTCGGGCGCCGTCTGCTCGAACCAGACGAGGCCCCAGCCGTGCGCGTCCTCGCTCGTCACGACGTCCGCGTCGCCGTCGCCGTCCGCGTCCGTGACGAGCATCTGCGCGCCGCCGCGCGCCGCGAACGCCTGCGGGTGCCGCTCCCACTCCGGGTCGCCGGCGAGGTCGTCGGGTTGCCGCCACCAGCCGGTCTTCTCGAGCACGTCGGCGCGGCCGTCGCCGTCGACGTCGCCCACGCCCAGCCCGTGCGTGAAGGTCGGCAGGCCGAGGTCCGGCGAGAGCGGGTGGAAGGTCCAGGCCGCGCGCGGGTCGTCGCCGGGCTCCGCCCAGCCGAGCCGGCCGCCCCGGTGGAACACGAGCTCGGGGCGCCCGTCGCCGGTGAGGTCCGTCCACGCGGGCGACTCGTTGTCGACGCCGACGAGCACGTCGTGCCGCGTCCACCGCCCGACGCCGTCCGCCGCCGGCGCGCCGGGGTTCTCGTACCAGCGCGCGTCCTTGCCGGGGAAGCCCACGACGAGCACGTCCGTCCAGCCGTCGCCGTCGAGGTCGTGCGGGAAGGTGAAGAAGGAGTCGGAGTAGCCGTGCGGGTCGAAGACGACGGGCTCGTCGAGCTCGCGCGCCTCGGCGAAATCCGGCCCGCGCCACCAGCGCGGCCCCGCGATCACGTCGCCGTGCCCGTCGCGGTCGAGGTCCGCGAAGCCCGCGCCCTCGCAGGTGAAGTCGTCGGCGAGGCGCCGCCGCTCGAAGCCCGGCGCGTCCTGCGCGACGAGCGGCGAGGCGGACGCGAGGAACACGAGGGCCGCGACGACGCTCGGCCCGACGCGGCCCGTGGTCTTCGTCCCGACGATGGAGGCGCTCAAGCGATCACCCGTCGTGCCTGCCTGCGTCGCGCCGCCCGCCGGCGCCGAAGCGCGACAGTCTAGCAGCCCGCGGTCAGCGCTCCGCGACGGCGATGACGCCCACCGGCTCGAGCGCGAGCCGCCAGTTCTCCGCGAGGTCGTGCCGGTTGCGACGACGGCGGGCGAGCACCTCGAGCGCCGCGAGGTTGTCGGCGACCCAGTCGGGCGCGTCGTCGGCGGACAACGCGAGGTGCCAGCTCCCGGGCTCGCGCCCGTGCTCCGCTCGCAACGCCTCGAGCCGGGGCGCGAACCGCATGAGGTCCGGCCGGTGGCCCGGTCGGGCGGCGGGCGCGTCCATCCGCGCGAGCACGGGCTCGGTGAGGCCCAGCGAGTGCACGGCGCGGTCGTGCAGGAAGCGGTAGTGCAGCACGCAGTACGGTCCGATGACCGCGTCGTGGTACGCGAACGGCTCGCCGCGCGGGACCTCCGCCTCGTCGAGCGACTCGGGGCCGCTGTCGACGACCTGAGTGATGAGGCCCCAGCCGCGGTGCGTGGTCGCGTCCTGGATGCCGTCGCTCGCGTGCGCGACGGCGGCGGGGCGCAGCGCGGGGTGCTCGTCGAGCTGCGTGGGGTACCGGGAGGCGGTCACGACCGCGAGCACGACGGCCGCCGCCGGCAACGCGACGCGTGACGCGCGCGACGCCCGCGCGCCGACGACCGTCTCCACGAGGCCCGCGAGCGAGACCGTCGCGAGCACGTACGGGAACGCGAGGTAGCGGAAGTGCCGGGCGTCGCCGCCCACGCGCACGACGTAGGTCGCGACGAGCGCCGCGACGAGCAGCATGACGAGCCGCTCCGCCGTGCGCGCCTCGAGCCCGCGCCGGCGCGCGACGAGCAGCAGCAGGAGCCCGCCCGGCAGCAGGAGGTGGAAGCCGTACGTCCAGGTCGCGTCCGAGAGGTACGCGAGTCCCTGCGCCCACCACGTCGTGTCCTTGAGATGGAACGGCACGGGCAGCAGCTCCGCGTAGTACCAGACGCGGAAGAGCATCCACCCGCCGCCGAAGAGCGCGCCGAACGCGGTGAGCCGCCACGGGAAGCGCCGCGTGCGCGCCCAGCTCCACGCCCAGACGACGGCGGAGGCCGTCGCGAGCTCCGGCCGCACGAGCGGCGCGAGCGCGACGACGAGCTGCGGCAGCGCGGCGCGCGGTGCGACGATCGCCCACGCGACGCCGAGCGCGACGAGGTGCACGAGCGGCGACTCGAGCCCCGAGCTGAAGTAGCAGAGCACGCCGTAGTGGAGCGCGAGCGCGGCGAGCGGGAGGTCGACGACGGGCGCGCCGACGGGCGACAGCCGCCGGTTGAGCCCGACGAGCGCGGCGCCGAACGCGAGGTACGCCGCGACGGCGACGGCCGTCACGACGACCGGGAACGCGAGCCCGAGCGCGCGCCCCGCCGAGAGCAGCAGCACCCAGAGCGGGCTCGTGAAGCCCTCGACGAAGTCGCCGTGGTTGTAGACGAGCCCGCGCCCGAGCACGGCGAAGTTCTCCGCGTACCGGAAGTACACGAAGGCGTCGTCCATGTACCAGAGGTACCGCAGGACGAGCACGAGCCCGGCCGCGATCAGCACGGCTTCCCCGGGCGACGGGCGCGCTCGGGACGCGGAACTCTCGCTGCGGGTCGGTCGGGCGATCGGGCGCCCCCTTCCGTCGCTGTGACCCGGCGCTCTCCTGTGCACTTCCCCACGGGAGCGGCGCCGGCCGGGCGGCGCGGTCCCCGCCCCACGCGGGCGGACGACTCCCGGCACGGGTTAGGCCGGCGGGCGGCGGAGGTGACGGAATGCGCGCGCTCGGGGCCGCGACCCGGGAGCCGCACGGGTCCGAGGCCGGGAGACGCGGGCGCGTGCGGCGCCTCGCGGCCGGGCGGGCGGACGCCGCGCGGTCCGGCGCCGGCCGGTCAGGCGCCGCGCGGTCGCTCGACGCCGAGCGCGCGCATGCGCGAGGCGAGCGTGGACGCGGCGAGGCCGAGCAGCTCCGCCGCGCCGCCCGGTCCCGAGAGCTTGCCGCCGGCCGCCGCGAGCGCCGCCTCGATGTCGGCGCGCATCCGCTCGAGGCGTTCGTCCTCGGTGAGGAACGCGCGCGGGGTGTCGTGGCCGGCCGCCCCGTCCGCCGCGCGACGTCCGTCCTCCCTGCCCGGCCCGTCCGCCGAGGCCGCTCCGTCCGCGTGCCGCCGGCCCGGCCCGTGCTGCGCGGCGCTCCCGCCCGGCGCACGTCCCGGCGCCGGGCGTCCTTCGTCTCCTCCGCGCGCCGGCGCGAGGTCGATGTGCAACCGGTCCGCCGACGCGAGGATGACCGAGCGCTCGACGACGTTCTGGAGCTCGCGCACGTTGCCGGGCCAGTCGTACGCCGCGAGCGCCGCGATGTCCCGCTTGCGGAGCACCGGCGCCGGCGCCGCGCGACGCGAGGTGATCTGTCGGAGGAAGTGCGTCGCGAGCAGCGGGATGTCCTCCTTGCGGTCGCGCAGCGGCGGCACGTCGACGGGGAAGACCGAGAGCCGGTAGTAGAGGTCCTCGCGGAACGTCCCGTCGCGCACGGCCTGGACGAGGTCGCGGTTCGTCGCCGCGACGACGCGCACGTCCACCTCGATCGTCCGGTCGGAGCCCACGGGCGAGAACTGTCCCTCCTGGAGCACGCGCAGCAGCTTGCCCTGGAGCTCGAGCGGGATCTCGCCCACCTCGTCGAGGAAGAGCGTACCGCCGTCCGCCACCTGGAAGCGGCCCTTGCGGTCGGTGGTCGCGCCGCTGAACGCGCCGCGCACGTGGCCGAAGAACTCGCTCTCGAACAGCTCGCGCGGGATCGCCGCGCAGTTGACCCGCACGAGCGTGCGCCGGGCGCGCGCGCTGCGCTCGTGGATCGCGCACGCGACGAGCTCCTTGCCCGTGCCGGACTCGCCGACGACGAGCACGCCGACGTCCGTGGGCGCCACGCGCTCGATGCGCGCCTGCATCTCGCGGACCGCCGCGCTGTCGCCGACGATGCCGCCGGCGGACGCCGCCTCGACGAACTCCTCGCGGAGGTAGTCGCGCTCGAGCTCGAGCTGTTCGCGCAGCCGCTCCACCTCCTCGAAGGCGCGCGCGTTCGCGATGGCGACCGACGCGTGGTCCGCGAAGGTGCGGAGCCAACCGAAGCCCTCCTCGTCCATGCCGCCCTCCCGCGCGAAGACGGCGAGCACGCCGAGCACCTCGCCGCGGTAGACGAGCGGCTGCCCGGCGAAGCAGTGCACGCCCTCCGCGCGCGCCCACGCCGGATCGACGAGCCAGCCGTCGTCGCCGTCGACGCGCAGGAGCTCGGCGCGCCCGGTCGCCCCGATGCGCCCCACCTTGCGCACGCCGAGCGGGAAGCGGCGGAAGCGACCGTCGAGACGGGACCACGTGGTCGACGGGCCGACGCGCGAGGACCCCGCGCTCGCGACGAGGTGCAGGCAGCGGTCCCGCGAGCCGCACTCGTCGGCGAGGGGACAGTCGGCGCACGGGCCGCCGGGCCGCACGAGCCACAGGCGGGCGAGCGCCACGCCCGGCTCGGCGGCGATGCCGCGGACGACCTGGTCGAGCACGCCGGCCACCGACCGCGCGGCGGCGACGTCGAGGGCGATGCGCTGGAGGGCGGCCGGGTTCACGGCGCCCGATCCTACGAGATCTCGTGCATTGTCGCGCGAGATCTCGCGCTTCGCGAGATCTCGCGAACCCACCACGAGCACCCGCCGCACCCACAAGTCACGCACTGACAGGAGGATGCGGCGGATCCTCCCGTTTGGCACGGCCCTCGCTCTCCGGGTCGCCACGCCACCCGGCGCCGCACGACCCCGACCCACGAACCCGGAGAACCGAAGCATGAAGACCCCCCTGACCGTCGCCGTCGGCGCGCTCGTCGCCGTCGCCCTGAGCACCCTCGCCCCCGCCCCGCCGCGCACTTTCCCGACGGGGCCCGCCGCGGCACGTTCCGCGAGCGTCGGCGCCGCGCCCCCCGCGGCGGCCGCGGTCGTCGCGCCCGCGGCGACGTCGACCCCGTCGCCGGGCACGACGGCCGCCGCGCCGTCGGCCGCTCTGCCCGCGCCGTCCGGCACCGTCGCGCTCGTCGTGACGGACCCGCAGATCGACTTCCTCAGCCCGGAGGGCGTGAGCTGGGAGCTCGTCGGCGCGAGCGTCGAGGAGAACGGCACCGTCGAGCACATCGACGAGCTCTTCGGCGCCGCCGAGCGCGCCGGCGTCCCGACCTTCGTGTCGCCGCACTACTACTACCCGCACGACCACGCCTGGCGTTTCGAGGGGACCCTCGAGCGGGTCATGCACGAGATCGGGATGTTCGACCGGCCCGACCCGCTGAGCCTCGAGGGCTTCGACGGCTCCGGCGCCGACTGGCTCCCGCTCTACGAGGACCACATCGCCAAGGCCGTCGTGACGAGCCCGCACAAGATCTACGGGCCGGAGACGAACGACCTCGTGCTCCAGCTGCGCAAGCGCGGCGTGGACACCGTGGTGCTCGCGGGCATGTCCGCGAACCTCTGCACCGAGGCGCACATGCGCGAGCTCCTCGAGCAGGGCTTCGAGGTGCACGTCGTCGCCGACGCGACGGCGGCCGCCCGCACCGACATGGGCGACGGCTACGAGTCCGCGCTCATCAACTTCCGGTACATCGCGAACAGCGTGCTCGACACCGAGCAGGCCGTCGCGTTCCTGACCGGCGACCGCGACTGAACCGGCCCGCCCCGTCGCGCGGCGCCGCGCCGCGCGGGGCGCCCCCACCTCCATCCTCCCCGCGAAAGGACACTCCCCATGACGCCCCCCGCCCCCGAGACCGCCGCGCCGCTCACGCTCGGCGACCACGACTTCGACGCCGCGCTCGCGGCGACCGACCTGCCCGTCCTCGTCGACTTCCACGCCACCTGGTGCCCGCCCTGCCGCGCGCTCGCACCGACCGTCGACGACCTCGCCAGGACGCACGCCGACCGGCTGCGCGTGGCCAAGGTCGACATCGACGAGAACCCCGCGCTCGTCGAGCGCTTCGGCATCGCGAGCGTGCCGACGCTGCTGCTGCTCCGCGACGGCGAGGTCGTCGAGCGGCTCGGTGCCGTCGCTCCGCCCCGGCTCGTCGAGCGGGTCGACGGCCTGCTCTGACCCGCGTCCGGTCGCGCCCCGCTGTCCTCATCCCGCAGTTCCCTTCCGCAGTTCCCATTCCACCCCACACGTTTCCAAGGAGTCCCCCATGTCCCGCATCCCGCACCTCTCCCCCGCCGACGCCCGCGGCCGCACGAAGGACCTGCTCGACGGCGTGCAGCGCACCCTCGGCATGGTCCCCAACTTCATGCAGGTGTTCGCGCGCTCCGAGGCCGCGCTCGCCGGCTTCCTCGGGCTCAACGGCGCGCTGCACCAGGGCGTGCTCGACGCGACCGTCCGCGAGCGCATCGCGCTGGCCGTCGCCGAGGGCAACGGCTGCCAGTACTGCGTGTCCGCGCACACGGCGCTCGGCGCGCAGGCCGGCCTCGACCCGGACGAGATGGTCGCCGCGCGCCGGGGCCGCGCGTCGGACGCCCGCGCCGCGGCGGCCGTGACCTTCGCGCTCGCCGTGCTCGAGAACACGGGCGACGTGACGACCGCCGAGCTCCAGGCCGTGCGCGACGCCGGCTTCGACGACGCGGAGATCGTCGAGATCATCGCGTTCGTCGGCCTCAACGTGCTCACGAACCTGCTGGGCAAGGCCGCGCAGGTCGACATCGACTTCCCCGAGGTCGAGCTGCTCGCCGACGCGACCGCCGCCGCCTGACCCGCCCGGCTCGCCCCGCCCACGACGGCCGCACGGTCGTGGGCGGGGCGACGCCCCGCACGACTGCGCCCCGCACGACCGCGCACCGATGTGCACGACCGCGCACCACGACGAGCCGTGCGCACATCGCGCCGCGGCACGGACGCCGCGCACCCGCCCCGCGCCGCACCACCCCCCCCTCACCCGGAGCCTCCCCGATGCCCCGCCGCTACACCGAGCTCGTGTTCACCGACGACGTCAAGGCCGCCCAGCGCGCACAGGGCGTGCGCGAGTCGGCGCGCCGCATGGAGACCGTCGAGGTCGAGGACACGCGCCTCGACGAACCCACCGCGCGGTACATCGCGCAGCGCGACTCCTTCTACATGGCGACCGTCCTCGAGAACGGCTGGCCGTACCTCCAGCACCGTGGGGGACCGCGCGGCTTCCTGCGGGCGCTCGACGACCGCACGCTCGCGTTCGCGGACTTCGCCGGCAACCGGCAGCTCGTCTCCACGGGCAACCTGCGCGGCGACGACCGCACCGCGCTCTTCCTCATGGACTACCCGAACGGCCGGCGGCTCAAGGTCATGGCGCGCACGGAGGTGCACCGCGCCGCCGACCGCCCCGACCTCGTCGCGCGCGTCGAGGACCCGACGTACCGCGCGCGCGTCGAGCGCGTCTTCGTGCTGCACGTCGAGGCCTTCGACTGGAACTGCCCGCAGCACATCACGCCGCGCTGGACGACGGACGAGCTCGTCGAGGCGCGGGGATCCCCGCCGGCCTGACGGCGTCGCTCCGCGACTCCCCACGCGCGGCTCCGCGGCTCCGCGGCTCTGCCCGCTCGCGTCGAACGCCTCCTCCCACGAGGTTGCCGGCACCCACGAGGTCGCCGGCACCCGCGCCCCTCACCCCCGCGCCACGAGCACGAGCCCGCTCGAGAGCAGCACGACGTCCACAGCTCGACGGAACGCCGGGCCGGCGAGCGTGTCGTGCAACCGCTGACCGAGCACGCGTCCGAGCAGCATGGGCGCGACGGCCCAGGCCGTGAGCCACAGGCTCTCGCCGTCGAGGCGGCCGGTGCCGCCGTAGCTCACGAGCAGCGCGCTGTTGAGCAGCACCCAGAGCAGACAGAGCGTCGCGCGGAACGCGCCCTTGTCGAGGCCGCGTCGCGAGAGCACGTACACGACGAGCGGCCCACCCGACGCGAAGAGCCCCTGCACGAACCCGCCGGCGACGAGCAGGATGCGGGACGCCGGGCGGGAGAGCGAACGCGACGCCGACGCCGGGCGGGAGAGCGTTGCCGACGCCCAGCAGCACCCGCAGCGACGCGGTGTTCGCCGACTCGAAGAGCAGCAGCCCGAACGGGAAGCCCAGCAGCGCGAGCGGCAGCACCTCGCGGACGAGCACCCGCCCGGCGACCTCCCGCCGGTGTCGCCACGCGATCCACGCGCTCAGCGCGAGCGAGGTCGGCAGGATGGCGGGCAGCACGACCTCGACGGGGAGCGCGTGCGCCGCGAGCGCGACGCTCAGGACGTTCGCGCCGAAGCCCAGGGCGCCGGCACAGGTGTACGCGAGCGTGACCGCCGCGAGCAGCGCGAGGACCTCGGCATCGGGCATGGGCGTCGCGTCCGCGAGAGGAGGCGACACCCTACCAGCGAGGCGTCGACATCCTTCAGTGCGCGGTCCCGCGCAGCGCGTTCGTGAGCACCAGCCCGTCCGGCACCGTGCCGTCCTGCGCGATGACCTGCAGCGTGAAGGTCGTGCCCACGGGGACGCCCGCCGGCCAGGTCGTGTTGATCGTCGTCGGCGTGCTCGGCGTCGGCACGAGGAACTGGTTGACGAACGGGTGCGCGTGCACGGTGCCGCCCAGCGCGGGGAAGGGCACCGGGTCCAACGAGAGCCACGCGAGCGCGAGGGGCGGGTTCGCGCCCACGATGAAGACGCTCAGCGGGCTGCTCGGCGTGAGGTCGCCCGCGGCGGTCAGTCCGACGGCCGTGCCGACGGCGCTCTGTCCACCGATGTCCACGAAGGGCGGGACGTCGACGATCACCAGCTCGAGCGTCGTCGCGGTCTGCACGAGGTCCACCGTGTATTCGTCCTCGGTGACGGCGTCGAAGTCCGGCAGCCCCGTGAGCGTGCCGCTGAACTCGAGGATCACCCACGAGTCGCCGACCAGCGGCGTCGCGTCGCCCGGGAGCACGTCGAGCTTCGCCGCCGGATCGAAGGTGACGTTGCCGGCGACGACCGGCTGCAGCCCGGCGGCGCCGACCGCATCGGGCCGGAGCGACCAGGACGCGGAGGCACCGAACACCAGGTCCGAGTCCACGGTGAGGCTCCCGTCGCCGCCGAGGATCACCAGCGCGCCTTCGTTCGAGGTGGCCGAGCCGACGACCATCGTGTCGCACTCGAGGGAGCCGGAGAGCAGGCCGACGGCTCCCAGCGTGCCGGTGCCGGTGCCCACGTCGAGGAGCGACGTCGTGACGTCCCCACCGACGAGACCCAGGATCCCGGTCGGCCCCACGCCCACGTGGATCTCCTGCGCCGTGAGGTCGCCACCCGGGAGGACCTCGACCTGGCCCGGCTGCGAGGAGCCCACCGCGACGACGAGGCCGGCCGCCGGCGCCGTGACCTCGACGAAGTGATCCACGATCGCCGTGTCGGCCGCGCTCGGCACGAGGCCGCTGTCCCACACGGCGGGATCCGACCAGTCGCCGTCCTGCACGGTGGTGAACGTCCCGCCCACGCCGAGCGCGGCGACGCCGGCGGGCGCGAGGACGCACAGCGCGAACGCGAGACCGCGGCGACGCGTGCGGGACGGGCGGGAGGGAGCGCGATCGGACGCGACGACGTGACGGGAGGTGAGCTGCATGACGGGATGCCGAGCGGGGAGGTGGGTTCGGGAAGGAGTCCGGGAGTCGCGGGAGTCGTCCCGCGGCGACGCCGCGTCAGTGCGCGGTGCCGCGCAGCGCGTTCGAGAGCACGAGCCCGTCCGGCACCGTGCCGTCCTGCGCGATGACCTGCAGCGTGAACGTCGTGCCCGGCAGGATGCCCGCCAGCCAGGTCGTGTTGACGGTCACGTCGCCCGCGCTCGTGTCCAGCAGGAACTGGCTCGTGAACGGGTGCGCGTGCACGGTGCCGCCGAGCGCGGGGAACGGGACGGGCGAGAGCGACAGCCACGCGAGCGCGAGCGGCGGCTCGGCGCCGCTGACCGTGACGGTGAGCGGGCTGTTCGGCGTGAGCGCGCCCTGCGCCTCGAGCTCCACCGGATCGCCGACGACGCTGCCGCCGCCGATGTCGACGAGGGCCGGTACGTCCGTCACGACGATCCCGAGACCGGTCGTCGTCGGCACGAGCGCCACCTCGTAGGGGCCGAACGCCGAGACGGTCGGCATGCCGGCCAGCGTCCCGTTGAACTCGAGGATCTCCCACGAGTCGCCGAGACTCGGGTTCGCCTGGGCGAGCGACAGCGTGAGCTCCGAGCCCGGCTCGAACGCGACGCTGCCGGCGACGATCGGCTGCAATCCCGCGCGACCGGGCCCCTTCGGCGTGAGGATGAGTTGGCCGCTCGCGCCGATGCTGAGCAGCGCGTCCGCGAACACGCTGCCGGCGCCGCCCTCGACGACGAACACCGCGGAGTCGCCGAACGACGAGCCGAGCGCCAGCGTGTCGCAGGCGAGGGCGCCGGAGTCGACCTTGACCTGACCCTGCGCGCCGGGCGACGTCGCCACGGAGAACACCGAGGTGAGCAGCGCGCCCCCGTCGACGATCACCGTGCCGAGTGCATCGTCGCCGACGATCACCTGCTGCGTCTCGAGATCGGCGCCGAGCACGAACAGCGTCCCGGGCGTCCCTTCGCCCACGATCGCCGCGTCGGCGAACGCCCCGGACTGCGTCACCGAGAGCACGTGGCCGATGCTCACGAAGTCGGCGCTCGTCGGGAGGCCGCCGCCCCAGACCGCGGGGTCCGACCAGTCGCCGTCCTCGGCGGAGAAGAAGGCCGTGCCACCGCCGACGGCCGTGAGGGCCGCGGGCGCGAGGAGGGCCAGCGCGAGCGCGAGCGCGAGACCGGGCGTGCGTGAGCGAGCGGTGCGTTCCATGAGTCGTGTCTCGGGGAGGAGGTGTTCGGGAGGCGGAGTCGGGAGGTCAGTGCGTGGTGCCCCGCTCCGCGTTCGACAGGACGAGGCCGTCGGGCACGCTCCCGTCCTGCGCGATGACCTGCAGGACGAAGGTCATGCCCGCCGGGATGCCGCCGGGCCAGGTCGTGCTGATGACCACGTCCCCGGCGCTCGTGTCGAGCAGGAACTGGTTCGTGAACGGGAACGCGTGCACCGTGCCGCCCAGCGCGGGGAACGGCACGGGCGAGAGCGAGAGCCACGCGAGCGCGAGCGGCGCCTGCGCTCCGGTGACCGTCACGTTCAGCGGGCTGACCGGCGTGAGCCCGCCCTGCGCGTCGAGCACGACGGGCGCGCCGACGGTGCTCGCGCCGCCCAGGTCGACGAAGGACGGGACGTCCGTGACGACCGCGCGCAGCCCCGGCGGCGTCTCGACGAGCTGCACCGTGTAGCTGCCGGGCGCGTCGACGGTCGACGGCGAGCCGGTCACGACGCCGCCGACCTCCACGATGTCCCAGCCCTGACCGACCAGCGGATCCAGGCTCGACACGGCGACGGTGAGCGTGGAGCCCGCGGTGAAGGTCACGTCGCCGGCGACGATCGGCTGCAGCCCCGACGCGTCGAGCGCCGTCGGCGTGAGTCGGAGCGTGCCGGCCGCGTTCACGAAGAGGCCCCCGTCCGCGAAGACCTCGACGTCGCCGCCGGTCACGACGATCTGCCCGAGCGTCGCGAGGGGCCCGCCGACGACGAGGTTCTCGCTGTCGACCAGACCGGACGCGAACTGCGCCTGGCCGGACGCGCCCGAGGCCGTGGCGACGAGCAGGTCGCCGGTCGAGACGGTCCCGCCGTCCACGACCAGGAACCCGGCGGACGCGGCGCCGACGGTGAGCTGCTGCGTGAAGAGGTCGCCGGACAGCACGTCGAGCCGCCCCTGCGAGACCCCGCCGACGAGCACCGACAGGGCCGTCGCGCCCGGCTGCGTGACCACGACGTCGTGGTCGACCTGCGCGACGTCCGCGCCGGTCGGGAGCACGCCGCCGGTCCAGACGGCCGGGTCCGACCAGTCGCCGTCCTGCGCGGTCGTGATGAAGGCGCCGCCGCCGAGCGCCCGGAGCGTGGCGGGCGCGACGAGCAGCAGCAGGAGCGCGAGCGCGGGGCCGCGAGACGTCCGGGCGATGCGGGGCATGGTGTGGGATCCGGCCGGGAGGAGGTGTTCGGAGCGCGAGGTGTCGGGAGGAGATCACCCCCCGAGAGAGAGACACGGAATCCGCGCGCGGTCGGGGCAACGCGATCCGCGGACGTCCCGGGAACACGACACGGGCGCGCGGCGTCACGCGCGCCGGGGCCCCGGTAGAATCCACGCGATGTCCGGTCCTCCCGAGGTCACGCAGCACCTGGAAGCGCTCGCGCGCGGGGACCGGTCCGCCGTCGATCACCTCTTCCCGCTCATCTACGGCGACCTGCGCGCGCTCGCCGGCGACTTCTTCCGCGGACGCGGCGCCGAGACGCTGCAACCGACGGCGCTCGTGCACGAGGCCTACGCGCGGCTCGTCGGTCGAGACCGCGAGGGCTGGACCGGGCGGCGGCACTTCTACAGCGTCGCGGCGCTCGCCATGCGGCAGATCCTCGTGGACCAGGCGCGTGCGCGCGGCGCGCAACGGCGCGGCGGCGACCTCCGACGCGTGTCGCTCGAGGCGTGCGACACGCCCGTCGCGCCGGAGACGGAGGTCGACCCGCTGGTCCTCGACGAGGCGCTCAGCGCGCTCGCGCGCCTCGACCCGCGGCAGGCGCGCATCGCGGAGCTGCGCTTCCTCACGGGGCTGTCCGTCGCCGAGACCGCCGACGTGCTCGGCGTGTCCGAGCGCACGGTGAAGCTCGACTGGCGCATGGCGCGCGCGTGGTTGCGCGATGCGCTCCGTGACGGCGAACGTCCTCGCGACGACGACGCCCCCGGCGACGGGCCCCCCTCATGAACCCCGCGCAGTACCGCGAGGCGCGCGCGCTCTTCCACCGGCTCGCCGACCGCCCGGACGACGAGCAGCGGCGCACGCTCGACGACGCCGACCTCGAGACCACCGTCGCGGAGTGCGTGCGCCGCATGCTCGACCTCGACCCGGCGAGCGACGACGTCTTCGCCGAGGACCGGCTGGGCGACTACGGGCGGTCGCTGCTCACCGAGGAGGCTTGGCTCGGCGCGCCGCTCGAGCGCGTGGGCCGCTTCCGCGTCCTCGAGCGGCTCGGCGAGGGCGGCATGGGCGTCGTCTTCCGCGCGCTCGACGAGACCGCGACGGACGAGCAGCCGGTCGCGGTCAAGGTGCTCCACGCGGGGCTCGCGTCGACGGGCCTCGTGCGACGCTTCCGTCGCGAGGCGGAGGTGCTCAGCCGGCTCGCGCACCCGGGCATCGCGCGCTTCCTCGACGCCGGCGTCGCGACGGCGGTCACCGAGGACGGCACCGCGCGCCCCGTGCACTTCCTCGCGATGGAGTACGTGCCGGGCGACACGATCCTGCGGCACGCGTCGTACAACGGCCTCGACCAGCGCGCGCGCCTCGAGCTCATGGCGCGCGTCTGCGACGCCGTGTACGCCGCGCACGAGGCGGGCATCGTGCACCGCGACCTCAAGCCGGGGAACGTGCTCGTCGCGCCCGTCGACGACGATCCGGTCGGCATGCCCAAGGTGCTGGACTTCGGCGTCGCGCGCCACACCGGCGAGGACGTCGAGACGCTCACGCTCACGCGGACCGGCGCCGTGCTCGGCACCGTGCCGTACATGAGCCCCGAGCAGGTCTCGGGCGGCGAGCTCGCGGTCACGGGCGCCTCCGACATCTACGGCCTGGGCGTGCTCACGTACGAGCTGCTCACCGGCGAGCTCCCGTACCCCGTGCGCGGCCTGCCGCTGCCCGAGGCGGCGCGCGTCGTGAGCGAGCTGCCCCCGCGACGGACCGGACGGCGCGGCGACCTCGACACGGTGCTCGGCAAGGCGCTCGAGAAGGACCCCGACGACCGCTACTCGAGCGCGGCGGCCCTCGCCGCGGACCTGCGTCGGCTCGCGGCGGGACGCCCGGTGCTCGCGCGGCCGCCGTCCTGGGCGACGCGCTCGGTGCGCATCGTGCGTCGCAACCGCGCGCTCGCGGCGAGCGTGGCGGGCGTCGTGCTCGCGCTGCTCGTCGGCGTCGTCGTCGCGACGAGCGCGGCGTTCCGGGAGGCGGACCTGCGCGCCGACGCGGACGCCAGCGCCGCGGAGGCACGCCTCGCCGCCGACGTCTCCGCGCGCACGGCGCACATCGCGCGGCTCCAGAACGCGGCCGCCTCGCTCGCGGCGCACGACCTGCCGCACGCGCGCGCGGTGCTCGACACGTGCGAACCGGAACGCCGCGGTTGGCCGTGGCACCTGCTGCGCGCGCGCCTCGACGACAGCATCGTGCGCACGTGGGTACCCGGCGTCACGAAGTCGTCCAGCGCCCAGCTCCTCCCGGGTCGCACGCCCGAGGAGGTCTTCCTCGTCGCCGTGTCGCAAGAGGAGCCCCGCACCGCGTCGCTCTTCCGCTGGGACGTGCGCAGCGGCGCGGTCGAGCTCGCGTGGAGCCGGGACGGCGCGCAGGGCACGGCCTTCCACGTGCCGACGGGCACGCTCACCTGGATCGGTCTCGACGGCACGTGGACCCGGGAGGTCCTCGCGACCGGTGAGGTGCTCGCGAGCGCGTCCATGGGAGACGTCGACACCAAGCCGCTGCTCACCGTGCCCGTGCACTCGGCCGACGGCGTTCGCGTGCGCTTCCACGGGGACGTCGACCTGCTCCTGGAGTGGGACGGGGTCGAGGGCTCCGCGCCCGTCGTGACGCGGTTCCCCGGCCAGGTGGTCACCGACGACGCGTACCGCTGGGTCGCCTGGCAACGCGGGCGGAAGATCCTCCTGCGCGACGAGCTCAGCGGCGAGGAACGGAGCTGGTGGGAGGACGGGCGACCCAAGTCCGTGCAACCGGACGGGACCGTCGTCGTCCACCTCACCGGCACGGGACGCGTCGCGCTCTGCCGGTTCCCGCCCGACGGAGCGCCTCTCCCCGACGGTGCCCCCGTCGAGCGACGCGTCGTCCAGCTCGAGCGCGGCGAGAGCATCGGCGACGTCGTGTTCCACCCGACGGGCGATCTCGTCGCCACGCTGGGCGGTCACCGCTCGACCCGTGTCTGGTCGACGACGACCGGCGAACTGCTCCACGCGGTCCACGGCGGGTCGATCCCGCAACGCGCAGGCCTGCTGCTCGAGGACGACCGGCTCGTCACGCTCGACGACGAGGGCACGCTCCGCGCGTGGGATCTGCGCGCGCCGCCCGGGCGGCTCGTCACGCACGGGGACACCGTGACGGGCCTCGCGCTCGCCGGCGACCGGGTCGTCTTCTGCACCCACGACAAGAAGCTCGGCAGCGTCGACCTCCGGACCCGCGAGCTGCACGCGTTGGCGCCGTCACCGGTGGACGCGTGGACGCTGAGCCGGGTCGCCGTGTCCCCGGACGGTCGACGCCTCGCGGTGTCGTGCCTGCGCGGCCCGCCGCACGGGCGCTCGGCCTACGTGGTCGACCTCGCGACGGGCGAGACGACCGAGCTCGAGGAGCGCGGCATGCCGTGGGACGGCAACATCGACTTCGCGTGGTCCCCCGACGGCACGCGGCTCGCGCTCCAGGACGAGTACCACGGGATCGACCTCTTCGCCTGGGACGCGGACGGCGGCGGCCCCGAGCTCGTCGCGACCTCGCCGCTCTCGGGCAAGGGCGTGCGCGGGGCGGTGGCGTTCTCGCCCGACGGCAGGTGGCTCGCCGCGCGCGTCGGGACGCAACACGCCGGGCTGCTCGACCCCGAAACGCTCGAGGTCGTGCGCCGGTTCCCCGGCGAGCGAGCCATCCTCACCGTCATCGCGTGGTCGCCCGACGGCACGCGGCTCGCGGGCGGGTTCCGCGACGCCGTCGCCCGCATCTGGTCGGTGGAGGACCGCACGATCCTGCAGAGGTTGCAGGGCCACGACCGGACCGTGATCGGGCTCGCGTGGTCGCCCGACGGCGCGCTGCTCGCGACGGGCTCCATGGACAGGAGCGTGCGGCTCTGGGACACGGAGCACGGCGACGAGGTGCTGCGCCTGGCCGACGTGCGCTCCGAGTTCCGCGAGCTGACGTTCGCGCGGGACGGCGAGTGCCTCGTGGGCGAGACGCGCACGGGTCTGTGGATCTGGGACTCGGCGGACGCCGTCGACCGCCCACCGGTGCGCGACCCGCCGCCGCCGAGCCGCGACGTGCGCGACCTCGTGGCGCCCGGCGGGTAGTTCGCGGGCGCGAACGCTGTCGGCGCCGACGCGTGGGTCGTGCACGCCGGGAGCCGTCGGCGTCCGCGCGTCGCTGGCAAGTGGCCGCGGGAATCGCCCGCCGGCGTTGCCCCCGTCGCGGCGCGAATCCGTGTGTGGAGGCGCGGGGACTCCGGGTCCCCGCCGGGCCCGGTCCCGATGACACCGGGTCCGCGTCCTCCCGCGAACGGAACCTCCCATGCCGCTCACCCCGACCCTCGTCCTGCTGCTCGGCCTCGCCGCCCCGGCCGCGATCGCTCCCGCCCCCGTCGACGATGCCGCCGTGCGCTGGCTCGACGTGACCGACGACGGCCTCCCGGATGCGCTGCGGTTCGCGAGCGACGGCACGCTGTCCGTGTCGGTCAACGTCGGCACGCGCATGCCGCGGCGGGTCGCGCAGACGCTGCCGCGCGTCGCGGTCACCGACGTGCTCGTCGCGGACCTCGACGGCGACGGACGCTCGGACCTGTACCTCGTCTCGCCCGCGGACAACGTCGCGCTGCGCGGACTCGGCGACGGGCGTTTCGAGGACGCGACGGTCGCCTTCGGCCTCGCCGACGGCGGGCTCGGTCGCACGGCGGAGCTCGTGGACGCGGACGGCGACGGACTCGACGACGTGCTGCTGCACAACATCGGCGGAGACGTCGTCTTCTGGGCGACGGCGCCCGGCCGCTTCGAGCGCTCGACGCCCGAGGCGGACACCGTCGACCCGGTGGCCGCGCTGGCCGAGACGGACGCCGCGACCCTCGCGCTGCTGCTGGCGACGCTGCTCGAGAGCGCGGACGACGACGCGTCGGGCGGCGACGGAAACGGCGGCGATCGACTCGTCGGCGGACCGGGCGTCGGGACCGGCGGCGGTGCCTCGGGCGGCTCCGGCGGCAGCGCGTCGAGCGGCGGCCTGTCCGGCGGACCCGACGGCGGCGCCTCGGGTGACGCTGCCGGCACCACCGGCAAGCTCCCCGACCCGGGCGGCGTCGCGCAGGCCGGCGGCCCCACGACGGGCGGCACCGGCGCGGTCCTCGGCACGGGCAGCGGCGTGCTCGACACCGACCTCCGCGTCGGCGGCGCGCGCACCGACGACGGGCAGCGCGGCCCCGCGCCGACGCCCGGGATCCCGCGCGACCTCGCCACCCTGCTC
>JAUIEF010000227.1 GCA_030428785.1 bacterium | reverse complement strand
CCGTGCGTGCGCGTGCTCAACAAGGTCGACCTCGCGGACGGCGCCCTCGGGCACGACGCCGCCCACGACGCCGCAGTGGCGGACGCGCCCGTGCGCGTCTCCGCGCTCGAGCGCACGGGCCTCGACGCGCTCTGGGCCGCCGTCCTCGCCGCGGCGCCCGCGCCCCGCGCGCCGGACCTCGCGCGCCGCGACGACCGGGAGGCCGCCGCCGAGGTGCTCCCGCTGCTCGACGCCGCGGAGGCCGGCCCGCTCGACGGCGCGTTGCCGACCCTCTCGCTCGTCCTACGGGAAGCATGGGAGCGGCTCGAGGCGACCGCCGACGAGCGGCTCGACGTGGACGAGGCGGTCCTCGACCGCATCTTCTCCACCTTCTGCGTGGGCAAGTGACCCGAGTAGACTGACCCTGATGCCCGACCGGCGCGAACAGTCCGACGAGCGCCCGGACCCGGGCGACGGGAGCGACGCCGAGCGCGGCGCGGCCGGCCGCCGGACGCGCCGGCTCCGGCGAGACGTGCGCATCGACACGGGCGAGTTCCGCGCGGAGTACCCGCCGCTCCCGGGCGACCGCGAGCAGTACCTCCACGCGCCCGACGCGGAGGAGGGCTCGTCCGACGGGCTGGGCATCCGCGTCGGCTCGGTCATCGACGGCTACCGCGTGAAGCGCCAGATCGGCCGCGGCGGCATGGGCGTCGTCTTCGAGGCCGAGCAGGTCTCGCTCGGGCGCACCGTCGCGCTCAAGGTGCTGCCCGCCGGCGCGGTGCGCAACGAGCGCAGCATGGACCGCTTCCGTCGCGAGGCGACGGCCGTCGCGCGCCTCTCCCACCCGCGCATCGTCTCCGTGCACGGCTTCAACGTCGCGGAGGGCATCGGCTACCTCGCGATGGAGTACGTCGACGGCCTCGACATGGCGGAGGTCATCGACCGCCTGCGGACAGCGCGCACGCACGGGCGCCGCTTCGTGCGCATCTCGGGGCCGGACCTCGACCAGGACATCACGACCTGGGCGCGCGGCCGCAAGCTCATGGGCACCATGCCCGGCGACCCGCGCATCCGCTCGGGCATCGTCATCGACCTGCGCAACCCGTTCCCGATGATGGCGGCCTTCGTCGCGGACATCGCCGACGCGCTGCGGCACGCGCACGCGAACGGCGTCATCCACCGCGACATCAAGCCGAGCAACCTGCTGCTCGACCGCGAGGGGCGCGTGAAGCTCTCCGACTTCGGGCTCGCCAAGAGCGCGGACGCCGCGAGCGTCACCGAGTCGGGCGACCTCGTCGGATCGCCGGCGTACGTGAGTCCGGAGCAGGCGTCGTCGCGGCGCGCCGGCGTCGACGAGCGCTCGGACGTCTACTCGCTGGGCGTCACGCTCTACGAGATGCTCACGCTGCACCAGCCGTTCCTGGGCAAGAACGTCGCGGTCATCCTGCGCAACATCCTCACCGGCGACCCGCCGCCGCCGAGCCGCCTCGCGCCGCGCATCCCGCGCGAGCTCGAGACGATCGTGCTCAAGGCCATCGAGCGCGACCCGTCCAAGCGCTACCAGACGGCCGAGGAGTTCGGCGACGACCTCCGGCGCTTCCTCAACTTCGAGCCCATCGCGGCGCGCCCGCTCGGCCGGACCGCGCGCGCGTGGCGCGCCGTGCGGCGTCACCGCGTGGCGATCTCGCTGGGCGGCATGGGCGCGATCGTCGTGACGCTCGTGGGCGTGCTCGCGAGCGGGCTGGGCGGCGACGACGGGCGGCGCGACATCGTGCGCCAGATCCTCGCGGCGGGCGGCCACGACGGCGGCGCGTCGACGGACGTCGCGGAGCTCCTCACCCAGCTCTCGACGGCCGAGTCCGCGCTCGACATCCGGCATGCCGTCGAGAACGTCTCCGTCGAGGCGCAACGCCTGCTCGTCGACGGCGAGTACGAGCGCCTCGCCGAGCTGCTCGCCGTCATGGACACGCAGCAGGGGCTGCTCGACTGGCGCACCGCGGAGTCGAACCTGCTCGCCGCGAACGTGCGCGGCGTGAAGATCGGCTTGTGCCGCGACCTCCACCGGCTGCTCCGCGCCCGCGACGGCGACGCGCGCACGCGGCGCTCGCGGCTCGCGACGCTCGAGCGCCTGCTCGGCGACGAGGACTGGCAGGTGTGCAAGAACGCGGCGGTCGCGCTGGGCGACGTCGCCGCGCTCTCGTCGCTCGGCGCGCTCCAGGACGCGCTCGCGCGACGCGAGGACACGCGCGGCAAGGTGGCGCTCATCCGGGCGCTCCAGGAGCAGGGCCACCGCGACGCCGTGCCGCTGCTCGCGTCGGAGCTGCGCTCGCCGGACCCGTGGGTGCGGCTCGCGGCGCTCGACGCGCTCGACGCCCTCGACCCGCCGGACCTCGAGGACCTCGTCGTGCCGCTGTCGCGCGACCCGGAGGAGTGGCTGCTCTACCGGTACGACGACGTGCTCGACCGGCGGCGGGGGGAGTCGCCGTGACGACGCGCTCCCGGATCGCGGTCACGCTGCTCCTCCTCGCGGCGGCCTGCGGCGGCCCCGAGCCGGCCGTCGGCGTGCTCCTCCCTCGCAGCGGCCGGACGCAGGCCGCGGGGGACCAGGCCCTCGCCGGCATCGCGCTCGCGCTCGAGACGCTCCCCGAGGACGCCCGGCCGCGGCTCGTCGTCGCGGACGACGGCGGCACGGCGCTCGCCACGACCGCAGCCTACGACGTCCTCGTCGACGAGGGCGCGCAGGTCGTCATCGGGCCGCTCGACACGGGCTGCGCCCTCGCGGCCGCGGTCGTCGCGCGGCGCCGGCGCGTGCCCTTCGTGTCGCCCTCCGCGACGGGGGAGGAGGTCACGCGCAACAACACCTTCGCGTTCCGCATCTGCGCGGGCGACGCCGAGATGGCCCGCAAGCTCGCGACCCACGCCGCCTACGACCTGCGCCTGCAGCACGTGGTGGTCGTCGTGGACCTCTCGGACCGGCACGCGCTGGGCTTCGCGGAGAGCTTCGCGCACGAATTCGTCGTGCGGCGCGGGCGCATCGTCGCGGAGCTCCCGTTCCACCCGGGCGACGAGGACGTCCCGGGCCTGCTCGACCGGGCCGCCGAGCGGCTCCGGCGCTCCGCCGAGGAGGGGCGGCCCGTCCCCGACGACCGCCGCGGCGTGCTCGTCATGGCCTCGCACGACGACGTCCTGGCCATGGTCCGGGGCGCGCGCTCGCCGGCGGTCGCCGACCTCGTGCTCCTGGGCGGCGCCGACTGGGAGGGCCCCGAGCTCGAGGCGGCCCTCGCCGGCCGGTTCCGCGGCGCCTGGCGCGTGAGCCACTTCCACCCGGACGAAGGCGCGCCCGACGCGACGCGCGGGCCCGACGTCTCGACCTTCCTCGACGCGTGGAGCCGGCGGCACGACGAGCCGCCGAGCGACATCGCCGCGCTGGCCTACGACGCGACGCTCGCCGTGCTCCCGCAGCTCGCCGACGCCGCGGACGGCGCCGAGCTCGCCGACCGCTTGCGCGAGCTGGCGTTCCTCGGCGGCGTCACGGGGCGCGTCCACATGGACGCGAGCGGTCGCCCGCGCAACAAGTCGTTCGTCCTCGAGCAGCTCCACGACCCGCGTCGCTCCGCGTTCTTCGAGCGCAGCGGCGAGTGATTTCGAACAGTCCGCGAGACCCACCACGGGTTTGCACATCGGGGTTTCGTACGCCCCACATCTTGTGGGATACTCCGGCGTCGTGCGGCGGTGGTGATCCGGGAGGCGATCGGCTCCCCGGGCCGGTTCCCCCGGAACCGGATCCTCCGGATCGGCTCCCTGGGAGTCGGAGCGGGCCCCCGCGGCGCACGTGGCGGAGAGAGACGCGGGATGCGCTGCCCGTACTGCAAGGCGAACAACGACCGGGTCGTGGACTCCCGGACCTCCGGCGAGGCGGACGTCATCCGTCGCCGGCGGGAGTGCCTCGAGTGCGGCGGCCGCTTCACCACCTACGAGAAGGCCGGCGAGGCCACGCTCCGGGTCGTCAAGAAGGACGGCACCCGGGTGCCCTTCGACCGCGACAAGCTCCTCTCCGGCCTGCTCGTGGCCTGCCACAAGCGGCCCATCGAGACGGCGACGCTCGAGAGCATCGTCACGGACATCGAGAGCCAGCTCCACGAGATGTTCGACAAGGAGGTGGCGAGCAAGTTCATCGGGCACCTCGTCATGGAGGCCCTGCGCGGCCTCGACCAGGTGGCCTACGTCCGCTTCGCGAGCGTCTACCGCGAGTTCAAGGACGTGAACCAGTTCCTGGACGAGCTCAAGCCCCTGCTCGGCAGCGGCGACTCCGACCGCGACGACCCGAGGCCACGCGGACCGGCCGGCGGCGACGGCGACGGGGACGACGGCGTCCGTGAGCCCCGCGCCCCGCGGTCGGAGGGCGGCGGCACGGACCGCGGCCCGGCGGGCGGCGACCCGGACGGCCCCCGGGACCGCGGCTTCCAGGGCGCCCGGCGCGAGCACCGCGCCGCGCCGCGGACCGCCCCGGCGGCGGCCGGCGGCGCGGGCCTCCGGGAGGCGGCCGCCGGGCACGAGGCCCACACCGAGCTCGGAGGGCCGCGTGCGCCGGAACGCTGACGCCCCCGGGCCCACCCTCGTCCTCGATCGCGACGGCCGGGCGCTGCCGTTCGACGGCCGGCGCCTCGGCGACTCGATCCGCCGCGCGCTCACCTCGCTCCAGCCCGGCGCGCACGCCACGGCGGAGGCCGAGGACCTCGCGCGCGTCGTCGGCCGCTACCTCGAGCGCCCCGGCTCGGGCCGCACGGTGACCGCCGAGGACCTCGCCGGCTTCGTGCTCGAGGTCCTCCAGGGCACCGGGCACGAGGAGGCCGCCCGGCTCTACGCGCGGACGCGCGCCGACGGCGCGCACGTCGTGGCGCTCCAGGTCGCCGAGCTGCTCGAGGCCGAGGCCGAGCTCCCGCCCGACGAGGCGGCCGCCATCGGCCGCGAGGTCGAGGCCGGGCTGCACGCCGCGGGCGTCCGTGAGCCGGGTGTCGGCCTGCTGCGCGCCTGGGTCGACCACGCGCTCGTCCGGCACGGGCACGTCGAGGCCGTCGGCCGAGGTCCCGTCGCCTCGCTGCCGGTGGACGAGTTCCGCTCGCTGCTCGTCGACGGCCCGCCCGGCGTCTCCGCCGAGGTGCGCGGCGCCGGCGCCCTGCTCAGCGCGCACGTGCTGCGCGACGTGTTCCCGGGCCGCGTCGCCGAGGCGCACGGCGAGGGGCGGCTCGACCTGGGCGGCCTCACCTCGCGCAGCCGCGTCCACGGCGTCTGCGTCGCGCCCTGGTCCCTGCCGGTCCTGCGCGACGCGCCCGAGGCCGCGCGCATGGCGGTGCTCGGCGAGCTGCTGCGCGACCTCGCCGGGCTCGCGACCCGCGAGGTCGCCGTGCTCTGGAACGGCCCGACGCCCGACGCCGACCGCCTGCGCCAGCTCGAGCACGAGCTCGCGACGCCGCCCGAGGCCGGCGCGCGCATCGTGCTCTGCCTGGACGGCGCCGACGGCGACCACGTCCGGGCGTTCCTCGCGCAGCCGACGCTCACCCGCACCTGCCGCCTGCGCGTCCACGGCCCGCGGGTCGACGCGACGCTCTTCGCGGACCTCGCCGCGCGGCCGTCCGACGTCGAGGTCGCCCGCCGGGCGCCGCGCCCGGGCCTCGTGGCCGGGTCGGCGGCGGTGAACCTCCTGCGGCACGCCCAGGCCGCGCCGGGACGGGACCCGGGCCGCTTCCTCGACGCCGTCGAGGAGTCCGCGGGCCTGGCCGCCGGCGCGCTCGACGCCTGGCGCACCCTCGGCGCGGGCGAGGCCGCCGCGCGCACGGTGGGGGAGCGCCTCGGCGCGCACCTGCCGTGGAGCTGGTGGCTCGAGCCGGCCGGCATGGTCCAGGCCCGGGTCCTGCTGCTCGGCGCGGGAGCCCGCGCGCGCCACAACGGCCGCGACCTGGCCGCCGCCGTGGGCGAGCGCCTGCGCCGCGGCTGGTTCGCCCGCTGGCCGGAGGCCGCCGGCGACGACGTCTGGGAGCCCGAGCGGGCCGGCCCCGCGGGCCTCGAACTGCTCCCCGCGCCGCCCCGCGTGCAACGCCGCTTCCGCCGGCTCGACCTGCCCCTGCCGCGCGGCGGCGACGACCACCCGGCCCACGACCCGGACACCGAACCCCTCGGCGAGGGGGAGACCTTCTCCCACGACGGCGAGGTCGATCCGGCCGCCCGCGGGCGCGAGGTCGTGCTCCTCCGGCGGGCCCTCGGCTGCGCCGCCTTCGCCCCCGCGCCGCGCAAGGCGTCGGATCCCCTCGTGCGCGAAGCCTTCCTTCGTGCTTTCCTGGAACCCTCCCTGGACGAAGCAGACATCGCTCCATGCGCCTGACCCGCATCGACATCCACGGCTTCAAGTCGTTCGCCGACCGGACGAGCCTCGACCTCCCTCCGGGCCTGACGGCCATCGTCGGCCCGAACGGCTGCGGCAAGTCCAACGTCATCGACGCCGTGAAGTGGGCGCTCGGCGAGCAGAAGGCCTCGGCCCTCCGCGGCGGCGAGATGATGGACGTCGTCTTCAAGGGCAACGGCGCCCGCGGGGCCCGCAACTTCGCGGAGGTCTCGCTCGTCTTCGACAACAGCGACGGCGTGCTGCCGACGGAGTTCGCGGAGGTCGTCCTCACGCGGCGCCTCTTCCGCAGCGGCGAGAGCGAGTACCTCATCAACAAGCGGTCGTGCCGGCTCAAGGACGTGCGCGACCTGCTCATGGACACGGGCCTCGGCACCGGCGCGTATTCCGTCATGGAGCAGGGCCGCATCGACGCCGTGCTCTCGGCCAACCCGCAGGAGCGGCGCCGCATCTTCGAGGAGGCGGCGGGCATCAGCCGCTACCGCGCGCGTCGGCGCGAGGCGGAGAACAAGCTCGCGCGGACCGAGCAGAACCTCGAGCGCCTCGCGGACATCGTCGAGGAGCTCGAGCGCCGCGAGCGCTCGCTCAAGCAGCAGGCCGGCCGGGCGCGGGCGTACCTCGCGGCGCGGGACCGCATCCAGCTGCTCAAGTCGCGCTTCTACGTGCACCAGTACAAGGCCTTCGGCGAGACCCTCGAGGCGCAGGAGGCCGAGACGGCCGCCGCGGCCCGGGTCGAGGCCGAGGCGCGCGCGGCGGTCGAGGCGGCCCGCAAGGAGGTCGCTCTCGTCCAGGCGCGGCTCTCCGAGATGCGCGGGCTCGTGGACCAGGCCGCGGAGGCGTTCCGCAAGGCGTCCGGCGAGGTCGAGGCGCTCACGGAGCGGCAGACGTCGTCCAAGGAGCGCGCCGCGGAAGCGGAGGAGCGGCTCCTGGCGCTCGAGCAGCGCTTCGTGGGGCTCGAGCGCGCGCTCGCCGAGCGGCGGCTCGAGGCCGACGAGGTCGCGGCGCGCTTCGAGGAGGTCGCGCTCGAGGTCGCCGGCTGCCAGGCCGAGGTCGACGTGAGCCGCGGCGCCCTCGGGGCCGCCGAGTCCCGGATGCGCGAGGCGCGCGAGGCCGAGGAGCGGCGC
>JAUIEF010000226.1 GCA_030428785.1 bacterium | reverse complement strand
TGTCCTGCAAGAACTTCGGACAGACGTCGCTCGACGAGATCCGCAGCAAGCTCCGCAACCTGGGCCTCGAGCTGGGGCGCTGATGTACGAGTACCTCACGGGGCGGCTCGTGGGCCGCGGCCCGGACGAGGTCGTGCTCGACATCTCGGGGGTGGGCTGGAAGCTCCTCTGCTCCGGCGCCACCGTCTCGCGTCTGCCGCCGCCCGGCGACGAGGTCACGCTCTTCACGCACCAGGCGGTGCGCGACGAGCGGCCGGTGCTCTACGGCTTCGCGAGCCGCGAGGAGCGGACGCTGTTCGAGAAGCTGCTCACCGTGAGCAAGATCGGTCCGTCCATCGCGCTGGCGCTGCTCTCGGCCATGGAGCCCGGGCGGCTCGCGTCGGCGGTGGACGCCGGCGACGTCGGCCTGCTCTCGAAGGTCAAGGGCGTCGGCAAGCGGACGGCGGAGCGGCTGTGCGTCGAGCTCAAGGACCGGCTCGGCGTCGTCGGGACGCTCCCGGGCGCCGTGACGGACCGCGCCGCCTCCGTGAGCGCGGCCCTCGTCGCGCTCGGCTACCCGCGCGCCGGCGCGGAGGCGGCGGCCGTGGCGGTGTCGGACGGCGTCGGCGACGACGTGCCGCTCGAGGAGCTCGTCAAGAAGGCGCTCGCCCAGGTCGGGAGAGCGCAAGCAGCGCGAGGTCGGAGCGCGTGACGCCGGGCAGGCGCGACGCCTGACCGAGGTCGCGCGGCCGCACCTTCGAGAGCACCTCGCGCGCCTCGAGGCGCAGCGCGTCCATCGACGCGTAGTCGAGGTCGGCGGGCAGCGCGACCGCCGCGAGACGCTCGACCTTCTCGACGAGGCGCGCCTGCCGCTCGACGTAGCCCTCGTAGCGGACGTCGAGCTCGAGCTGCGTCGCCTCGTCGGCCGTGAGCGCGACGTCGGCGAGGCGCGGGTGCTCGTCGAGCAGCGCGTCCCAGGCGACGCCGCGACGCAGCGCGCGCCGCGCGGGCGCGTCCGCTCCGCCGAGCGCGCGCTGCCCGCGCGCGATCGCCGCCTCCTTGCGCTCGAGCGCCTCGAGGTCGCGGTCGCCCAGCAGGCCCCACGCGTGCGCCGATCGCATGAGCCGCCGGTCCGCGTTGTCCTGGCGCAGGAGCAGCCGGAACTCCGCGCGCGAGGTGAACATGCGGTACGGCTCGCGCGGGCTGCGCGTCGCGAGGTCGTCGAGCAGCACGCCGATGTACGCCTCGTGCCGCGCGAGCACGACGCCCTCCTCGCCCGCCGCGTGCCGCGCCGCGTTGAGCCCGGCCATGACGCCCTGCGCCGCGGCCTCCTCGTAGCCGCTCGTGCCGTTGATCTGCCCGGCGAGGAACAGCCCCTCCACCGCGCGGCACATGAGCGTCGGCTCGAGCTGCCACGCGGGGACGGCGTCGTACTCGACGGCGTAGCCCGGACGCAGCATCCGCGCGCCGGCGAGCCCCGGCACGGTGTGCACGAGCCGCTCCTGCACGGCCGCGGGCAGGCAGTTCGAGAGCCCGTTGAGGTAGAGCGAGTTCCCGCGCAGCGTCTCCCGCTCGACGAACACGCGGTGGCTCTCCTTGTGCGCGAACCGCACGACCTTGTCCTCGACGGACGGGCAGTAGCGCGGGCCCGCGCTCTCGAGCGCGCCGCGTCCGTAGGGCGACTCGTGGAGGTGCGCGCGCACGAGGTCGTGCGTCGCGGCCGTCGTCGCGGTCGCGTGGCTGTCGACGCGCGGCCGGCCGGCCGGCGGCTCGACGCGGAACGAGAAGCGACCGTCGTCGGGCGCGCCGCCGTGCGCCGGGAGCGCGGAGAGGTCGACGCTGCGCGCGTCGACGCGCGGCGGCGTCCCCGTCTTGAGCCGCACGAGCTCGAGGCCCAGGGCGGAGAGCGACGCGCTGAGCTCGGCGGCCGGCGCCTCGCCGACGCGCCCCCCCGCCGTGCGCCGGTCGCCCACGTGCATGAGCCCGCGGAGGAACGTCCCGGTCGTGAGCACGGCGGCCCGCGTCGGCACGCGGCTCCCGTCCGTGAGCTCGAGCCCGACGAGCCGCCCGGCCTCCTCGAGGATCCGCCGGACCTGCCCCCGCCGGACCTCGATGCCCGGCGCGTCCGAGATCGTCGCCCGCACGAAGCCCGCGTAGACCTGCTTGTCCACCTGCGCGCGCGGCCCCTGCACCGCCGGGCCCTTGCGCGTGTTGAGCATCCGGAACTGCATGGCCGCCCGGTCGGCGGCGATCCCCATGAGCCCGCCGAGCGCGTCGACCTCCCGAGCGAGCTGTCCCTTGGCGAGCCCGCCCACGGACGGGTTGCAGCTCATCCGTCCGATCGCGGCCGGGTCCAGCGTTAGGAGGAGGACGCGGCACCCGCGGGCGCGCGCCGCCCACGCGGCCTCGACGCCCGCGTGCCCTCCTCCGATGACCACGACCTCGTCCGACATGCCGACCGCCGCCGCCTCCGGGACCCGGGATCCGCGCGGCTGGAGTCGCCACGCCCGTTCGGTCATTGTAGGCGCCGTCATGGACGAATCCTCCGGCGACACCCCGACCCGCCGCGACCCCGTGCTCGCCGTCGAGGGGCTCACCCTGCGCGCGGGCGGCCGCACGCTCGTCGCGGGGCTCGACCTCTCGCTCGCGCGCGGCGAGCGCCTCGTCGTCGTGGGTGGCAACGGCACGGGCAAGTCGACGCTCCTCGCGGTGCTCGCCGGCCTGCGCCGCCCCGCCGCGGGCACCGTGCGCCGCCCCGACTCGCCGCCGGGCGTCCTCTTCCAGGACGGCGCGCTCTGGCCGCACCTCACCGTCGACGAGCACCTCGACTTCGTGGACACGGCCGGCGACGAGGCCTGGCGCGGGCGCCTGCTCGAGACCTTCCGGCTCACGACCCTGCGCGACCACCGGCCCGAGGCGCTCAGCGGCGGCGAGCGGCTGCGCCTGGGCCTCGCCCGCGCGCTCGCGAACCGTCCGAGCTGGGTGCTCCTCGACGAGCCGCTCACGCACCTCGACCCGCAGGTCGTGTCCGTCGTGCGCGAGGCGCTGCCCGTGCTGCTCGACGAGCTGGAGGCCGCGACGATCGTCGTGACGCACGACCCCGACGACGTCCTCCACTTCGGCGAGCGGCTCCTCGCGCTCTCCGGCAACGGCCCGACCTGGCAGGGCCCCGCGCGCTTCGCGCTCGACTCCCCGCCGACGCGCGGGCTCGCCGCCTTCGCCGAGGCCGGCACGCTGCTCACCGCCGTCGCCGACACCCACGGGCACGCCGATTTCGGGCTCGGCCTCTTCGTCGAGGACTGCGCCCCCGGCGAGACGGTCACGGCCTACCTCGACACGGCGGCCGTGCGGCTCTCGGACGACGCGCGATCCATCCAGGGCACCTACGTCGCCCCCGACCGCCGCGGCGGGAGCTGGCTGCGCATCGAGGGGCGGCTGCTGCGCTGCGCCGACGTGGGCGGCGGCCTCCACGCGGGCGACGCCGTGCGCGTGCGCATCCAGGGCCGCGTGCGTCCGCTCCACGACACGGAGCAGCCCGACGGGGGCGCGCGCTGATGGGTCGCAAGCTCGTGGCCGTCGTGCTGCTCGTCGGGGTGGCGCTCGTCGTGTGGTCCGCGCCGGACGGCGAGTCCGACACGGCCGCCCGCCCCGCGACGCCCGCGCCCGGCGCCCCGACGGGTGCGCCGACCTCCTGCCTCCCGTGCCACCAGGCGGTCGTCGACGAGTGGCGCGCGTCGATGCACAGCCGGGCGTTCACCGACCCGCAGGTGCGCGCGCCGGACCAGGCCGACGACTTCCGCAAGACCGAGTGCCTGCCGTGCCACGCGCCGCGCCCGGTCTTCGAGTACGGCATCGAGGACGCGACGCGCGTCGTCGCGCGCGTCGAGCGTCGGCACGACGGCGTCGACTGCCTCTCGTGCCACGGGCTGCCCGACGGCGGCGTCGCCGCGACGCGCCCCGGCCTCACGGGCGCCTGCCGCCCGACGCTGCAGCCCGACGTCTCGACGCAGGCGCTCTGCGCGCCCTGCCACAACCAGCACCAGACGCACGACGAGTGGCGCGCGTCCCCGGCGTTCCGGGAGGGCGAGACCTGCATCGCGTGCCACATGCCGCGCGTCCTGCGCGAGGGCGGCGAGGCCGGCGCGCCCCGCAGCGGCCGCAGCCACGTCTTCCCCGGCGGGCGCCACGCCGACTTCGCGACGACGGGCTTCGCGCTCGGCCACGAGGTGCGCGACGACGTCCTGCACGTGACGCTCGAGAACACCTTCGCCGGCCACAACCTCCCCACGGACTCGCGCAACCGGGCGATCGACCTCGTCGTGACGCTCTTCGACGCGCGCGGCGCCGAGCTCCCGCCCGCCGAGGGCGTGGGCGTGCGGCACCCCGGCGGCGAGACGGGCACCGCGCGGCTCCGCTTCCGCAACCCGTACCGCAGCTCGGGCGACCCGAGCACGCAGCTCCCCGCGGGCGAGACCGCCGTGCTCGACGTGCCGCTGGCGCCCGAGGCCGCCCGCGCGCGCGTCGACGTGTTCTACAAGCTCCAGCCGTGGATCCCGGACACCGAGGCGCACTGGTCGACGGGCGAGGACGTCGTCCTGCGCTGAGGCGCGGCGTCCCGCCGGTCGGGCGCTCCGCTCCCGGGACGTGACGGCCCGGGGCGACGCGTCCCTCAGCCGTCGCGCGCGACGTCCTCGCGGACCGGGCGGAACCCGCGCACGAGGACGTCCGGCCCCACGGGCTCGACGCGCACGCCCTGCAGGCGCAGGATCTGCGCGATCGCCTGGGCGTCGAGGCCGCCCAGCTCGAGCCCCGCCACGGCCGGCAGCGCGTCGTCCCCGAGGCGCGCCGGCGTGAGGAAGCACGCGACCTGGTCCACGAGGTCCGCGGCGACGAGCCGGCCGAGCGTGTCCGAGCCGCCCTCGACGAGCAGCCGGCGCACGCCCTCGAGCCCGAGGACCTCGAGCGCGTCCGCGGTCCACTCGGGCCCCTCCGGCACGCGGAGCACGCGCGCGCCGTGCTCCTCGAGCGCGTCGGCCGCGCGCGGGTCCGCCTCCTCGTCGGCGACGATCCAGGTGGGCGCCTTGTCGGTCGTCGTCGCGAGCACGGACCCGGGCGGCGTGCGAAGCCGCGGGTCGAGCACGACGCGCCGGAGCGGCCGCGTCGGCGCCTCGTCGCCGCGCGCGGTGAGGCGCGGGTCGTCGGCGACGACGGTGCCCACGCCGACGAGCACGGCGTCGACGGCGCCGCGCCAGCGGTGGACGAGCGCGTGCGCCTCCGGCCCGGAGAGCACGGTGCGCGTGCGGTCGGCCGGCGCGATCGCCCCGTCGGCGGACATGGCCCACTTCGCGAACACGTGCGGGCGACGCCGCGCGAGCGCGTCCGTGAAGCGGCGCAGCACCGCCTCGCAGGTCGGGCTGCCGACGACCTCCACGTCGACGCCCGCCGCGCGCAGGTCGGCGAGGCCGCGCCCCGCGTGTCCGGGCGCCGGGTCGACGCAGCCGACGACGACGCGCGTGACGCCCGCCGCGAGCAACGCCTCCGTGCACGGCCCGGTCTTGCCCGTGGTGCAGCAGGGCTCGAGCGTGACGCAGACCGTCGCGCCGCGCGCGCGGTCCCCGGCGTCGGCGAGCGCCGCGACCTCGGCGTGTGGTCCGCCGTAGCGCGCGTGCCAGCCCTCGCCGACGACCTCGCCGCCGCGCAGCACGACCGCGCCGACGGTCGGGTTCGGCTCGACCTCGCCCGTGCCGCGCAGCGCGAGCTCCTGCGCGCGACGCAGCGCCTCGCGTTCGGCGCCGGTCACGCGGGGCGGCACGGTCACCGGGCCGCGGCCGCCGGCGCGCCGACGGGACGCCCCGCGAGCGTCAGCGAGGTGGACTCCTCGATCTCCACCTCGACGAACGAGTCCGTCCACGCGGGGTCGCCCTCGAACACGATGCGGTCGAAGGCGAGGTTGCGCCCGAAGAGCCGCGAGCTGTCGCGACGGCTCACGCCCTCGACGAGCACCTCGTGACGCGTCCCGACGAGCGACCGGTGCCGCTCCTCCTGGATCGCGTGCTGCAGCGCCATGAGCCGCGCGAGGCGCGCGCGCTTCACGTCCTCCGGCACGTCGTCCTCCATGCGCCCCCACGCGGGCGTGCCGGGGCGCGGCGAGTACCGGAACAGGAACGCCTGGCTGAAGCGCACCTCCTCCAGGAGCCGGACCGTCGCCTCGAAGTCCTCGTCGGTCTCGCCGGGGAAGCCCACGATGACGTCCGCGCCGAGCTGGACGCCCGGGATGCGTGCCTTCAGGACGCGCGCGATCTCACGGTAGCGGTCCGCGGTGTAGCCGCGCGCCATGCGCCGCAGCACCGCGTCGCTGCCCGACTGCGGCGGCAGGTGGAGGAAGAGGCCCGCCTTGCGGCACCGCCCCATGGCGTCGATGAGCGGGTCGTCCATCTCCTCCGGGTGGCTCGTGATGAAGCGCACGCGGCGCAGGCCGTCGAGCTCCTCGAGGCGCTCGAGCAGCTCGCCGAGCGAGCGGCCCTCACGGCGCCCCCACGCGTTGACCGTCTGCCCGAGGAGCGTGAGCTCCACGACGCCGTCGTCCACGAGACGGTGGGCCTCGTCGAGGACCTCCTCCATCGGGCGGCTCACCTCCACGCCGCGCGTGTTCGGCACGACGCAGTAGGTGCAGCGCTTGTCGCAGCCGCGCATGACCGTGAGGAACGCGCGGCTCCGCTGCGGGCGGACCTCGATCGAGCGCTCCTCGCTCACCTGCGGGCTGCCGTCCACGGCGACGACGCGCGTGCGGTCCGCGCGCACCTCGTCGAGGACGCGCGCCACGGTCGGGAAGTCGCGCGTGCCGAGCACGAAGTCGAGGCCCGGCCAGCGACGCAGGAGCGCCTCGCCCTCGCGGCTCGCCATGCAGCCGAGCACGCCCACGGCGAGGTCGGGCCGCTGACGCTTCGCGACCTCGAGCGCGCCGAGGTGGCTGTGGACGCGGTGCTCCGACTGGTCGCGGATGCTGCACGTGACCATGAGGACGGCGTCGGCCTCCTCGTCGCGGTCCGTGAAGTCGTACCCCGAGCGCTTGAGCGCGCCGACGACGAGCTCGGCGTCGAGCTTGTTCATCTGGCAGCCGAAGACCTCGAGCAGGACCTTCGGGCCGCCGGGCTGACCGACGGGCGGCGGCGAGAGGACGGCGTCGTTCATGGGGCTCGGCGGGTCGGGGGACGGCGCGTGCGGACGGGGCCCGGGCGCGGCGCCTCGCGCGGGACGGCGTGCGGTCGACGTCGTCGATCGCGGGGCGGCATCGTACCGGACGCGCTCCCCGACGTCGGCCCCGGCGGTCGGCGCGCGCGCCCGGTCCGAGCCCCGCGCGGACCTCGGCGCGCCCCGCGCACGACGGGCCGGGAACCGCCGCGCCCCACGCGCTACGATGGCGCGCTCGCGGGCCGCCGGCCCGACGCCGTCTCCCCCACCCCGTCGCGCCCCGGTGAGCCCCCGCCCGTCCGTCCGCCCCGGCGTCGCGCGCCCGCTCCTCGCGGCGGCGCTCCTCGCGTGCGGGCTCGCGTGCGGCGACGCGGCGCGGCCCGCCGAGCC
>JAUIEF010000019.1 GCA_030428785.1 bacterium | reverse complement strand
GAAGAACGCGGTGAACATGCCCAGGTGCGCCACGATGCTCATGGCGGTCTCGCTGGGCAGGTAGATGAAGAAGATGCGGGTCAGCAGGAAGACGCCGGCCGCGACCATGGTGGCCGCGTGGATGAGCGCCGAGACCGGGGTCGGGCCCTCCATCGCGTCCGGCAGCCAGACGTGCAGCGGGAACTGCGCCGACTTGCCCATGACGCCCATGAGCGTCAGCGCGCCGGCCATCCAGAGGAAGTGCTCGTTGGTGAGCGTCCAGCCCGTCGCGCCCCCCACCTGGAAGGCGGCCTGCTCGAGGAAGCCCGGCGTGGCGATGACCTCGGCCATCTCCCGGAAGTTCGCCGTCTTCGTCGCGAAGAACAGGAACAGGATGCCGAGCATGAACCCGAAGTCGCCGACGCGGTTCGTCAGGAAGGCCTTGTTGCTCGCCGCGCTCGCCGAGGGCTTGCGGTAGTAGTACCCGATGAGCAGGTAGCTGCTCACGCCGACCATCTCCCAGTGGATGAAGATCTGGAAGAAGTTGTCGGCGAGCACGATGCCGAGCATCGAGAACATGAAGAGCGACAGGCACGCGAAGAAGCGCGAGGTGCCCTCGTCGCCGTGCATGTAGCCGACGGCGTAGATGTGGATGAGGCCGCCCACGCCGAGCACGACGAGCAGCATGATCGTCGAGAGGCCGTCCAGCAGGATGCCGTACTCGAAGGTCGTGTCGCCCGCCTGCATCCAGCGGATCGTGTCGGTGACGGCGAAGCCCGTCCCGTGCTCGAGCAGCGCCGGCAGGTACTGGAAGGCGACGATGGCGAAGCCGGTCCAGACCACGCCGATCGAGACGCCCATGCTGAGCGTCTTGTTGCGGTGGAGGCCGAAGGCGATCGCGGCCGCGGACAGCAGCGGCAGGAAGAGGATCAGCCAGGCGCCGGTTGCGGACAGTTCCACGGGGTCTCCCTCGGCTACCAGCGGAGGTTCGCGACGTCGTCCACGTTCACCGTGTCGAGTCGCCGGAAGAGCGCCATCGCGATGACGAGCGCCACGGCGGCCTCGGCCGCGGCGACCGCGATGGTGAAGAACACGAAGACCTGGCCGTCGGGCGCGACGACGCCGTCGGGCGTCACGACCTTCAGGTGCTTGTTGAAGGCCACGAGCGCCACGTTGGCCGCATTGAGCATGATCTCGACCGACATGAGGACGAGGATCACGTTGCGGCGCATCATCACGCCCGCGAGGCCCAGCGTGAACAGGATGCCGGACAGGATGAGGTAGTGCTCGAGCGGGATCATGCCTGGGACTTCCGTCGGCTCAGGACGACCGTGCCCAGGATGGCGGCCAGCAGCAGCATGGACACCGCCTCGAAGGGCACGACGTAGCGGGTGAACATCGACTCGGCGAGCGCGGCGGGCGTGCCGACCAGGTCGTTCGGACGGCTGCGCACGGCGGGGCCGAGGTCGTTCACGGCCTTGCCCAGCAGCGTGAGGAACACGAGCGCGGCGAGGATCGCCAACGGCGACAGCCGCAGCCCCTGCTGCTCCTCGGCGCGCAGGTTGATGAGCATGATCACGAAGAGGAACAGGACCATGATCGCGCCCGCGTAGACGAGCACCTCGACCGTGGCGATGAGGAACGCGTCGAGCAGCACGAAGACGGCCGCCGTCGCCGCGAAGGAGCCGATCATCCACAGCGCGCTGTAGACCGGGTTCTTCGCCGTGATCGTGAAGAGCGTGCAGAGCACCGCGAGGGCGCCGAACACGTAGAACATCGCGCCTTCCACCCTAGTGGTCCTCCGCCCCGCGGCCGTCGTCCTTGTGCTTCCACTTCTTGATGAGGCCGGGGCGCGTGCCGCCGATCTCGTAGAGCCGCGGCTTGTCGTGCACGAGCTCCTGCCGCGTCGCCGCGTTGAGCTCGTACTCGCGCGTCATGAAGATCGCCTGCTCCGGGCAGATCTCCTCGCAGTAGCCGCAGTAGATGCACCGCAGCATGTCGATGTAGAACTCCTTGGGAGCCTTCTCGATGTTGCTGTAGTCGTACGCGGTGTCCTCGGGCGCCTCGCCCGGCACGATGACGATCGCCTTGGGCGGGCAGATGTACTCGCAGAGCTGGCACGACACGCACTTCTCGCGCCCCTCCTCGTCCTTCACGAGCCCCGGCGCGCCGCGATAGTCGTCCTCGATGACCGGGCGCTGCTCGGGGTACTGGAGGGTGATCTCCGGCTTGAACATCTGCTTGAAGGTGCGCCCCAGCCCCTCGGCGATCGCCGGGAGGTAGAGCTCTTCCCAGAAGTTCAGCTTGCGACGTTCGACGACCTTCGCCATCGGGGACCTCAGGGCAGGTTGAAGAGACCGGTGATCAGGATGTTCGCCAGGCCGAGCGGCAGCAGGACCTTCCAGCCCAGGTGCATGAGCTGGTCGAACCGGAAGCGCGGCAGCGTGAACCGGACCCAGACGTAGAAGAGCAGGAACAGGAAGGACTTGAAGAGGAACACGCCGAAGCCGAGCAGCGCGCCCCAGTTGCCCATCGCGGCGAAGGTGCCGCTGTCCATGAAGGGCAGGTCCCACCCGCCGAGGAAGAGCACGGTGACGAGCGCCGCGAAGACGAACATCGCCGCGTACTCGCCCGCGAAGAACATCGTGAACTTGATGCTGCTGTACTCGGTGTGATACCCGGCGACGAGCTCGGTCTCGGCCTCCGGCAGGTCGAACGGAAGGCGGTTCGTCTCGGCGAAGGCCGCGATGACGAAGACCAGGAAGCCGATCGGCTGCGTGAAGATGTTCCACGTGCCGTCGATCTGCTGGTTCACGACGTCGAGCAGGCGCAGCGACTCGGCGCCCATGAAGATGCCGACGACCGACAGCCCGAGGCAGATCTCGTAGCTGATCATCTGCGCCGAGCTGCGCACGCCGCCGAGCAGCGGGTACTTCGAGTTGCTCGCCCAGCCCGCGAAGGTGATGCCGTAGACCGCGAGGCTGCTGAACGCGAAGACGAAGAGGATGCCCACGCCCAGGTCGGCGATGACGAGGTCGACCGTGCGCCCCATGACCTCGACGGACGGTCCGAACGGGATGACCGCGAGGATGAACAGCGAGGGGATCACCGCGAGACACGGCGACAGCACGTAGAGCACCTTGTCCACGTGCCCCGGGACCACGTCCTCCTTGAAGATGAACTTGAACGTGTCGGCGATGGGCTGCAGCAGGCCCGCGTAGCCCACGCGGTTCGGCCCGACGCGGTCCTGGATCCAGGCGGACACCTTGCGCTCCACCCACGGCATGTACATCGCCAGGATGAGCACGGTGTGCGTGAGGATGATGATCTTCGCGAGGTTCGCGACGATGCCGAAGATCAGGTCGGTGTTCACGATTCCGAAGCCACCAGGGGGGTGTCGGACGAGCTGCCGGACGCGGCCTCCATCGCGCGCGTCACGGCCTTGAGCGTGGTCCAGTCCTCGCCGGCGAGGTCGCGCCACAGCTCCCAGTCCTCGCGGACGCCGGGACCGGGCTCGAGCGCCGGCTGGACCTTCTGGGCGTGGCCCAGGCAGTTCACCCAGGTGCCCTTCTTCTCGACGCGCGTCAGGCCGGGCAGCAGCACCATGGCCGCCTCGCCCAGCTCACCGGCGACGGGCGCCTGGAGCACGAGGAAGTCGAGGTCCGCGAGCAAGGCCGGCGGCACGGGGCAGTCGCCGGCGACGACCAGGCCGCGCAGGCTCGGCGCCTCCGTCGGCACGGGCGTGAAGCCGAGCCGCTGCGCGCCCGCGGTGTTCGGCGTCGCGTCCTCCTCCTTGAGGAAGTCGTCGCCCTCCCAGGTCTCGGCGCCGTGCCACAGGTGCGTGACACCCACCTTGCCGGCCCACGTCCTGATCGCGTGGAGCTCCTCGCAGGTGTCCGAGGTCGAGGCGAGCACGGCGACGCCGCTCCCGTCCCCCACGAGCTCGCCGATCTTCGCGAGCGCCTCCTCGAAGCTCGCGTCCGCGCCCGCGACCTTCGCGCCGCGCGTCCGCTCCGTGATGTTGTAGTCGTCGTACGACAGCCGGCCGTCGTCGCACATCCAGGACTTGTTCACGTCCGGGTTGCGGCGCGGCACGAAGCGCAGCAGCTTGCCCTGGTACGCACCCGCCGTGATGTTGCAGCCCTTGGCGCAGCCCGGGCACACCGTCTCGGCGAAGTCCATGAACCAGATGCGCTGCTTGAAGCGGAAGTCCTGGCTCGTGAGCGCGCCGACCGGGCAGATGTCGACGATGTTGAGCTGGTACGGGTCCTCGATGGGCCCGTTCGGGCCGAGCGTGATCGTGCTCTTGCCGCCCATGTTCTCGACGCCGATCGGCCGGCAGTCGCGCACCTCCTCGAAGAAGCGCGTGCAGCGCGTGCAGAGGATGCAGCGCTCGCCGTCGAAGACGACCTTGTCCGAGAACTCGACCTTCTTGCGCTTGTTCCGCTTCTGCTCGACGAAGCGCGAGTCACCGGAGCCGTAGTGGTAGCTGTAGTCCTGGAGCGGGCACTCGCCGGCCTGGTCGCAGATGGTGCAGTCCAGCGGGTGGTTGATGAGCAGGAACTCCATCACCCCCTTGCGGGCCTTCACCACCGCGTCGCTCTCGGTCTTGACGTCCATCCCCTCGCCGCAGGGCTGCTTGCAGGAGATGGTGAGCTTGTCGGTGTTGCCGTTGACCTCCACCAGGCAGATGCGGCAGTTGCCGTCGATGCCGATGTCCTGGTGGTAGCAGTAGTGCGGGACCTCGGTGCCGAGCGTGCGCGCCGCCTCGAGGATGGTGGTCCCCGGCTCGACCTCGACCTCCTGTCCGTCGATCGTGAGCTTGATCATGCGGTGACGGCTTCCTTTCGGGCGGCGGCGGGGATCTTGGCCAGGAACTCGTGGCGGAACTTCTTCACGATGCTCACGAGCGGCCAGCAGGCGCCGTCGGCCAGGGCGCAGACCGTGCGCCCCTCGATGTTCGACGCGAGGTCCTCGATGAGCTCGAGGTCGACCTCGCGACCCTCGCCGCGCTCGATGCGCTCGAGGATCTGGACGATCCAGGGCGTGCCCTCGCGGCACGGCGTGCACTGGCCGCACGACTCGTGCGCGTAGAACTTCATGAGGTTCAGGACGGCGTCGACCATGCAGGTCGTCTCGTCCAGGACGATGATGCCGGCCGAGCCGAGCGAGCTGCCCATGGCGCGGATGCCCGGCGTGTCCATCGTGACCTGCGCGACCTCGTCGGGCAGCAGCACCTTCGACGAGCTGCCGCCGGGGATGATCGCCTTGAGCTTCTTGCCGCCGCGGATGCCGCCGCACGGCCCGTCGATGAGGTCCTGGAGCTTGAAGCCCGTCTCGGCCTCGTAGACGCCCGGCTTCTCGACGTGGCCCGACACGCACCACAGCCGCGAGCCCGGGTCCTCGGCGTGGCCCAGCTTCGCGTGCCAGTCCGCGCCGTTCTTGATGATGTGCGGGATGTTCGAGATTGTCTCGACGTTGTTGACGATCGTCGGGCAGGCGAAGAGGCCCTCGACGGCCGGGAAGGGCGGCTTGTTGCGCGGGTACGGCCGCACGCCCTCGATGCTGTTGAGCAGCGAGGTCTCCTCGCCGCAGATGTACGCGCCGGCGCCCATCGTGAGGTGCACGTCCAGGTCGTAGCCGCTGCCCTGGATGTCCTTGCCGAAGAGCCCCGCCTCGTACGCCTTGCGGATGGCCTTCTGCACCGTCGCGATGCCCTGCTTGAACTCGCAGCGCAGGTAGATGTACGCGGTGTGCGCGCCGATCGCGTAGCTCGCGAGGCCGACGCCCTCGAGCAGCTGGTGCGGGTCCTTCTCGAGGATCTGCCGGTCCTTGAAGGTGCCGGGCTCGCTCTCGTCGCCGTTGACGCAGAGGTACTTCGGCTTCGGGCTGTCCTTCGGCACGAACGACCACTTCATGCCCGTCGAGAAGCCCGCGCCGCCGCGACCGCGGAGGCCCGACGTCTTGACCTCGTCGATGAGCTGGGCCGGGTCGCGCTTCTCCTTGAGCACCTTCAGGAAGGTCTCGTAGCCGCCGTCCTCGCGGTAGCCCTTGAGCTTGGTGCTCCCTTCCTTGTCGAAGCGCGCGGAGATCACGTTCGAGAGCTTCATCAGGACGTCGCCTCCAGCAGCTTGTCCGCGTCGGCGGGCCCGACGTTCTCGTGCCGCTCGTTGTCGATGAGCATCACCGGCGCGGTGCCGCAGGACGCGAGGCACTCGGCCGCGCGCAGCGTGAACCGGCCGTCGGCCGTCGTGCCGTTGCGGCCGACGCCGAGCTTCTTCTCGAGGTGCTTCCAGAGCTCCTTGCCGCCGCACACGTCGCAGGACAGCGTCCGGCACACGTGCACGACGTGCTTGCCCACCGGCTGGCCGTAGAGCATCGGGTAGAAGCTCACGACCTCGTGGACCTCGATGGATTCCACGGAGAGGAACTCCGCGACCCAGGCCTGCGTCTCGCCGTCCAGCCAGCCCTTCTCCTCCTGGACGCGGCGCAGCACCGGGACCATGGCGGCCTTGGGATACGGGAAGCGTCCCCGGATCTCCTCGAGCTCGGTCACCAAGTCGGCTGAGAACATGCTCTCTCCTGTTCCTCCTGCGTGCGGGGCGCGCGGGGGTCGTGGTCGGGGTCGTGACGGCCTAGCGGTCGCACTCCCCCATGACGAAGTCGATGCTGCCCAGGATCGCCATGACGTCCGCGATCATGTGGCCCGGGACGAGCTCCGTGAGCACCTGCAGGTTGGCGAAGGACGGCCCGCGGATGCGCAGCCGCGTCGGCGTGAGCCCGCCGTCGCTGCGGATGTAGAAGCCCAGCTCGCCCTTGGGGTTCTCGGCCGAGAAGTAGACCTCGCCCTCGGGCATGTTCACGTCGGTGGTGCCCACCATGAACTGGTGGATGAGGGCCTCCATGTTCGTGAGGACCTTCTCCTTCTCGGGGAGCACCGACTTCAGCTCGTCGTCGCCCTCGCGGTTGATCACCGGTCCGTCGGGGATCGTCTGCAGCACCTGGTCGAGGATCTTGACGCTCTCGCGCATCTCCATGATGCGGCACAGGTAGCGGTCGTAGCAGTCGCCCTCGGTGCCGATGGGCACGTCGAACTCGTAGTTCTCGTAGCCGAGGTACGGGTGCGCCTTGCGCACGTCGTACTCGACGCCGGAGCCGCGCAGGTTCGGGCCCGTGAGGCCGAACTGCAGCGCCTGTTCCTTCGTGATGACGCCGACGCCCTGGGTGCGCTTCACCCAGATCTTGTTGCGGCTCAGCATCGCCTCGTACTCGTCGACGCGGCCGGGCATCTCCTTCACGAAGGCCGCGAGCTTCGGCCAGAAGTCGTCGGGCAGGTCGTTCTCGACGCCGCCGATGCGCGTGAAGCTCGTCGTGAAGCGCGCGCCGCAGATGCGCTCGATGAGGCTGTAGATCGTCTCGCGCTCGCGGAACGTCCACAGGAAGATCGTCATCGCGCCCAGATCCATCGCGTAGGCGCCGAGCCCGAGCAGGTGCGCGCTGATGCGCGAGAGCTCGTGGCAGATGATGCGGATGGCCTGCGCGCGCGGCGGACACTCGATGTCCATGAGCTTCTCGGCGGCCAGCGCGAAGGCCACGTTGTTGCTCAGCGGCGCGAGGTAGTCGAGCCGGTCCGTGTACGGGATGAACTTGTGGAGCGAGAAGGTCTCGCCGACCTTCTCCTTCGCCCGGTGCAGGAAGCCCACGTCGGGCATGCACTTGACGATCTCCTCGCCGTCGAGCTCGAGCACGAGCCTCAGCACCCCGTGCGTCGACGGGTGCTGCGGGCCCATGTTGATCATCATCGCCTCGGCGTGCCGGTCCTCGGCCACCTCGACGTCCATCGTGCGCGTGTCGGTCATGTCCGTTGTCCCGGCGTGCGGCCGAAGGGGTCGCCGTGCTTCTCGCCCGGCTCGCCCGGGTGCGGCGGGACGGCCACCTTGCCGTCCGTGCCGTCGACGTTGCCGCCGATGGCGCGCCGCGGCGCCGCGAAGTCGCCCTTGCCCTCCATGGGGTACTCGCGCCGCAGCGGGAAGTCCGGGAAGCGCTCCGGCATGAGGATGCGCGTGAGGTTCGGGTGGCCCGTGAAGCGGATGCCGTACATGTCGTACGTCTCGCGCTCGAACCAGTTCGCGCCGCGGTAGACGTCGATGAGCGTCGGCGTCTCGGGTGCCTCCTCCGGAAGCGTCGTGATGAAGATGAGCCGCTTGTCGGTCTTGATGTTGTAGACGACGGTGATGACGTCGAAGCGCGGCTCGGCGTCCTCGCCGTGGTCCGCGCCCAGCCGGTCGACGAAGAGCGCGTAGCCCAGCTCGTCACGCGCCCAGCGGATGACCTCGACCTCGTGCGCCGGCTCGACGTGCACGCGCACGTCGCCCTGGTACTCGGCGACGCAGGTGACGTCCGGGAAGCGCTCGTGGACGGCCTGCGCCGCCGCGGGGTCGCCGTGGTCCGTCATCGTGGCGAGGCTGCCCGCGCGGCCCCGCGCCCCGGCGGCGCCGCCCTCGTTCTCGTGCTCTCGGTCGCTCATGGCCGCAGCGTCTTCTCGCGGTCGATCTTCTTCTGCAGCTTCATCATCGTGTTGAGCACGTTCTCCGGGCGCGGAGGACAGCCCGAGATGTAGAAGTCCACGGGCAGGAAGGTGTCGATGCCCTGCACGACGCTGTACGTGCGGTACATGCCGCCGCTGCTCGCGCAGGCGCCCATGCTGATGACCCACTTGGGCTCGGCCATCTGGTCGTACACGCGGCGCGCGGCCTCGGCCATCTTGTACGTGCACGTGCCGGCCACGAGCATGAGGTCCGCCTGACGCGGGCTGAAGCGCGCGACCTCGGCGCCGAAGCGCGCCATGTCGTACTTGCTCGCCGCCGTCGCCATGAACTCGATGGCGCAGCAGGACAGGCCCAGCGGCAGCGGCCACAGCGAGTTCTTGCGGCTCCAGTTCACGAGGGCGTCCGCCTTCGTGACGAAGAAGCCGCCCTCGTCGTTGAGGCCCGTCTCCGTGGCCTGCTCGGGGACGACGATCTCGGCGGTCTTGGGGCCGCCGCCCGTTCCGGTGTCGCTCATCCGTTGACTCCGCCGGTGGTCCGGCCGGGCGCGTGGCGCTCCTTGCTCCACTCGAGGGCGCCCTTCTTCAGGACGTAGACCCAGCCCACGAAGAGCACGCCGAGGAAGACCAGCATCTCGACGAAGGCGAACATGCCGAGCGCCTTGTACTTGATGGCCCACGGGTAGAGGAACACGACCTCGACGTCGAAGATGATGAACAGCATCGCGACGACGTAGAAGCGGACGCTGAAGCGTCGGCGCCCCTGCTCCATCGGCGGCATGCCGCACTCGAAGGCCTGGTCCTTGACCTCGTTGGTGGGCGCCCGCTTGCCGAGCGCCCAGGACGCGAGCAGGTTGATCGCCGCGAAGCTCACGCAGAACAGCAGCAGCATGAGCACGGGGAGATAGTCGTTCAGGGCAGCTTCCGGCACGCTCTCTCGGCTCCGTGGACGGGCTGACGATGCGCGCGTCCGGCCCGACAGGTGTCCATCGTCCGGCCCGAACGTGCAGTCCGTCGCATCCTAGCCAAGACGGGTCGCCGGAGGAAAGGCGCGGGACGGTTTCCCGACCCGCCGGTCGACGTCAGCCGTCGTTCCCGCCGAGGTACCCCAGCGCCTCGAGCGCGCGCCGCTTCTCGTCCGAGATCTCGATGCCCTCGCCCGGCTCTCCGACCTCGTTGTCGGCGATCCACTGGTCGAGCAGCCCGAGGAGCTTGTCGCGCAGCGCCGGGTCCTGCTCCGAGAGGTCGCGCAGCTCCCGGGGGTCCGCCGCGAGGTCGTAGAGCCGCGTCGTCCCGTCCGGGTGCCGGATGAGCTTGTGGTCCTCCATGAGGACCGCCGCCAGGTAGCCGTAGGCGTCGTCCTCCGTGAGCTCCGTGCCGCGGACCCGCCGGCGCACCCGCTCCTCGTCGAAGTGCGGCCGCTCGAGGAAGACCGGCCGCCGCGGCAGCCGCCCCCCCGCCTCGACCGACGCCCAGAGGTCGATGCCCAGGTCGCCGTCCCGCGAGGGCGCGAGGTCCATCGCCAGGCGCTTGATCGTCGGCTCGAGGTCCTTGAGGAGCGCCCGGCCACCCACCCGCTGCCCCGCGTGCGCGCCGTCCGGCGCCACGACGATGAGCGGGATCCGGTGGAGCTCCTCCCAGACGTAGGCGCCGTGGGCCTTCAGCCCGTGCTCGTAGAGCCCCTCGCCGTGGTCGCCCACGAGCACGATGAGCGTGTCCTCGAGCAGCCCGCGATCCCGCAGCCCGTCGATCAGGCCGCCGATCTGTTCGTCCATGTACCGGATCTCAGCCGCGTACTGGGCCCAGAACTCCACGAGCGTCGCCTGGTCGAGCTCCTCGGAGAGCGCCGCGCCCTGCGCGACCCGCCGCCGGATCGCCGGCATGTCGATGGCCGCCCGGTGCCGCCCCGGCGGGTTGAAGCCGGCGGCGTGATCGCCGTGAGGATCATAGTAATGAGCCCACAACATCCACGGATCTTCCGGGTCGAGCTCGTCCGCCCAGTCGAGCGCCGCGAGCGTGACCTCCTCCGCGCTGCGCTGCGGCGGGTGGCCCTCGCGCTCCTCGTTCCAGATCCCCGCGGGCTTGTCGAAGCGCTCGAAGCCCTGGTCCATGCCCGTCTCCTCGTCGAGCACGAGGGCCGCGATGAACGCGCCCGTCCGGTACCCGCGCTCGGCGGCCACCTCGGCGAGCGTCCGGAACTCCCCCGCGAGCTTGTAGGTGTTCTCGAGCGTGAGGTGCTGCCGCGGGTCGAGCCCCGTGAAGAGCGTCGAGTGGCTGGGCAGCGTCTGCGGCATGGGCGCGTAGGCGTCCTCGAAGACCACGCCCCGCGCCGCGAGCCCGTCGATCACCGGCGTGACGCCGAGGTCGCTGCCGTAGGCCCCCAGGAAGTCCGCCCGGGTCGTGTCCATGGTGATGACGAGGATGTTCTTGCCGCCGGGGCCGGCGGGGCCGCAGGCCGTCGCGACGGCGGCGAGCAGGGCGGGGAGCAGGAGGCGTCGGGGCACGGCCGGTCGTCCGTCGGTGGGGCGCTCGGCGACGGCCGTCGGGGCCGCCGCGGATCGGGGTCGGGGTGGGGAAGCGTCTCAGGCGCCGGGCTGCCCGTCCAGGACGGAGCACCGTCCCGGACGGGCTACCCGTCCAGGACGACAGCTGCCCTGGTCGGGCTACCCGCGCAGGGGCGGCTCGAAGCGCTCCGCCCCGGCGTAGACGTTGAAGCGCTCCCCGCGGAGGAAGCCCACCAACGTCTGGCCGCCGTCCCGGGCCAGCGCCACGGCCAGGCTCGAGGGGGCCGATACGGAGGCCACGACCGGAATGCCGGCCCGGCGCGCCTTCTGGACGATCTCGAAGCCCGCGCGCCCGGACACCATGAGGATCGTGCCCTCGAGCGGCAGCCGCCCGAAGCGCGCCGCCTCCCCCACGACCTTGTCCACGGCGTTGTGCCGCCCCACGTCCTCCTTCCATGAAAGGAGGCGACCGCCTGCGTCGAAGAGCGCCGCCGCGTGGAGACCGCCCGTCGCGTCGAAGACCGGCTGCCGGCTCCGCAGCGCGCCCGGAAGCCCGCGCAGGAGCTCCGGCGTGAGCGCCGGCCCCGGCCCGACCGGCGGCGCGACGGCCCGGATCGACGCGAGCGTCGTCTTGCCGCACACCCCGCACCCCGACGACACGAGCCCCGCGCGCGCCGTCCGCTCCTCGTCGAGCGCCGCGCCCTCACGCAACGAGACGAGCACGACGTTCCCGCGCGCCTCGTCCGGCACGTCACGGCACGCCGTGACCGCCGTCACGTCCCCGGGGCGCTCCACGAGCCCCTCGGTGAAGAGCAGCCCGCGCACGAGGTCGCCGTCGTCGCCGGGCGTGCGCATCGTCACGAGCAGGCTGCGCCGACCCAGCCGCACCTCGAGCGGCTCCTCCACCGCCACGGCGTCCTCGTCGGCGCGCGCCGGCGACGCGCCGTCCACGCGCACGACCTCCACGGTCTCCTGCGGTCGGGCGGGCGGCGGCGGTCGGGACGACATGCCGCCCAGGGTACCCGGCGGGAGGCGGCCCACGCGCACCCCGCCCGCGAGCGGGAGCGTGTCCCGCGACGCCGCCCGTCAGTGCGCCGCCGCGTCGTCGCGCCGCGTGATCACCGGCGCGGCGAGCAGGATCCCCGCGAGCACGAGGTACCCCGTCGCCCACGGGTTCGCCCACGGCGCCCGCCACGCCACGTCGAGCACGACGTCCCCCGCCGTGAACGCGTACCCGTGCATGAGCCCCGTGCTGCTCACGACCGCCGCCGCGAGGCTCCACGCCGCCGCCCGCAGGAACCGCCGCTCGATGATCCCCACCGTGATCGCCGACAGGATCATCGCCGTGAAGATGAACCCGCTCTCGAGCGCGAACATCCCGTGCAGCCACTGGTCCCGCGCCTGGAACGCCTCGAGCAGCTCCGGCCCGAACTCCGGCCCGCCCGGCTGTCCGTAGCCCGCCACCTGCAACGACGTCTTCACGAGCAACGCACCCCACGCCGCGATGCCCGGCAACAACCCCACGACGACCGCCGGCGCGTGCGCGCGCGGCGTCGCCGAGAACGCCTGCGCCGTGATGACGATGCCGATCCAGAGCACGATCGCCATCCCCGCGTCCACCGGCACCTGGTGCACCACGTGCGCCATGAGCCCCGTGAGGCACACGACGGTGAAGAACGCGCCGTTGAGCACGCTGTACCCGGCGCGCGCCCCCATGCCCTTCCAGCCCGGGTGCCCGATGTAGATCGTCGTCGGGAAGCACGACCCGAAGAGCGCCGCCGCGATCGTCCCGCCGCCGTTCACCGCGAGCGAGGGCGCCGTCGGGAACCGGTCCCCCGCCGCCTCCGCCGACTCGATGTTCTGCAGCGAGCCCACGAGGTTGAACAGGCCCATCGGCAGGATGACCGCGAGGTACGTGAGCAGCAGCCCGCCCGACACGCCCTCCGCGAGCTCGCCCAGCGCGAGGACCGGCAGGTGCAGCGACACCGCGCCCTCCGGCGCCTCGCCCACCGGCGCGTACCCCATGACCCGCGCCAGCACGACGCCCACGACCACCGCCACGAGCCCGCCCGGCAGCCCCCACCGGAACTTCACCCGCCCGAAGTACGTGAGCAGCACGATCCCCAGCGTCGCGAACCCCACGACCGGCCGCGCGTACGTCCGGAACAGGAACCCCAGCGCGATGAACGTGATCGCGATCCCCGCGAGCGTCGACAACAAGGCCGCCCGCGGCGCCCACCGCCGCAGCCGCTCCGCGACGAACGCCCCGCCCCCCTCGATGAGCCCCGACCCGAGACACGCCACGAGCCCCGCCTGCCACGCCACCCGCGACGGGTCCTCCGCCCCCGCCGCCTCCGCCGCGAGCTTCGCCGGCAACATGACGAGGAACACGTAGGCGAACAACGACGGCGTGTTGATCCCGTACGGCAACGCGCACACGTCGTCGCGCCCCTCCGCCCGCGCCACCCGCCGCGCCTGCCACGCGTAGTACCCGTTGCCCAGCAGCAGGGACACCGCCACGCCCGGCAGGATCCGCCCGTACACGAGCTCCGGCGGGAACCCCAGCACGAACCGGCACAGGCCGTCGATGAGGATGAGCTGGACGAGGTTGTCCAGCGCCAACCCGAAGAAGCCGTCGACGTCGCCGCGGACCATCCAGCGCATGGCGCCTCCCGCTCCTCCGGACCAGGACTCCCGGGGAGCCCGCGACCGCGCGGCGCCGCCCCCGCCGGAGCATACGGTCCCGCTCCGAGCGGAGAAAACGGCGATGCCGGACACTAGACTGGTCCACCATGGCGACCGCAGCCCCGCCGACCAGGCCCAGCAACAAGTCCTCCGTGCGCGCGCTCACCGCGCTCGTCGGCGTCGTCGCCACCATCCTCGTCGGCTGGCTGCTCATCGAGTCCGCCGCGATCCTGCAGCCGCTCGTCATCGCGCTGCTGCTCTGCAACGTCCTGCAGCCCGTCGTCCGCGCCCTCGCCCGCTACCGCATCCCGTCGTGGGCGACCGTCGTCCTGCTCCTCGCGCTCCTCGTCTACGCCCTCGTCACCGGCGCCGACCTGCTCTTCGCCCAGGTCCAGCAGTTCGTCGGCGAGCAACAGACCGGCGAGAAGATCTCCGCGCCCGCGAACCCCGGCCCCCCGCCCGTCCGCGACATCGGCGAACCGCCCGTCAAGACGGAGCAGGGCATCCGCCAGCTCCGCAACCAGCTCGTCCAGCGCATCCAGGCCTCCGACCTCCCCGCCGACGGCAAGGAGTTCATCGTCCAGCTCATCCAGGACCTCGACCTGCGCGCCTTCGTCGTCGGCCTCTTCGGCACCGTGAAGGACTTCACGCTCGGGATGTTCCTGGTCGTGCTCTACATGATCTTCATCTTCGCCGAGCAGGCCGTCTTCCGACGCAAGATCGTCGCCGTCGCGAGCCGTCGCTCCGCCGACGCCGAACGCGCCCTCGTCTCCATCAGCCACGGCATCCAGCGCTACCTCGGCGTCAAGACCGTCACGTCCCTCTCGACCGGCGTCCTCTGCTACTCGGTGCTGCTCTACCTCAAGCTGCCGTACGCCGAGCTCTTCGGGTTCATGACGTACCTGCTCAACTACATCCCGACCTTCGGCAGCCTCGCCGCCGCCATCCTCCCCATCACGACCGCGCTCGCCGACCGCGAAGGCCTCACCGACCCGCTCATCGTCGCCGGCACCTACATCGTCGTGAACGTCATGCTCGGCAGCTTCCTCGAGCCTCGGTTGCTCGGACGCGAGCTCAACCTGTCACCGCTCGTGATCCTCGTGTCGGTGGTGGTGTGGGCGGCGTTGTGGGGCGTGCCGGGGACGTTCCTCGCCGTGCCGCTCACGGCGACCGTGCAGATCGTGCTGGCGAACTTCGAGTCGACTCGGGGGATCGCGATCCTGCTGTCGAACGGGCCGCCGAAGGAAGCCCGGGCGAAGTAGCGGGGGTGACGTCGGAGGACGCGTGACGCGGTCGCGGTCGGGCCGCGGGGGCGGCCCGCCGTCGAAGTCGGTCTTCGGCTGTCTTGCCGCTTGCAACGGACGGACCGCGTTCGCGGTCCGCCGGTGAACCGGCTGATCTCGGGTTCTGGGCATCGGGCCCGGCGCACGGATCGTGACGGGGTCGTGCGGGCGGCGGGTCGGGACGGACCTCGGCGCATGGATCGTGACAGGGCCGTGCGGGCGGCGGGTCAGGACGGACCTCGGCGCACGGATCGCGACGGGTCCCTGCGAGCGTGAACGGCTGCCGACGTCGGCGCACCGACTGCACCGCGCGGGCGCTCCCCGCTCAGACCTCCAGCGGCACCGGCACCGGACGCAGCGTCACCGGACGCACGCCCCAGATGTCCCTCGCGTACTCGCGGATCGTGCGGTCGCTGCTGAACTTGCCCATGCGCGCGACGTTGAGGACGGCCTTGCGCGTCCACGCGTCCTCGTCGAGGAAGAGGCGGCTCGCGCTCTCCTGCGTCACGATGTAGGACTCGAGGTCCGCGAGCAGGAAGTAGGGGTCGCCGCCCTGGAGCAGGCTCTCCTTGATCCAGCGGAAGCGGCCGGGCTCGTCGGGCGAGAAGACGCCGCTGTCGAAGGCGTCGACCACGCGACGGATGACCGCGCTGCGCTCGTAGTGCGCGACCGGGTCGTAGGCCCTGCGCGCACGGAGGCTCTCCACCTCCTCGGCGCGCGTCCCGAAGATGAAGATGTTCTCCGGGCCGACCTCCTCGCGGATCTCGACGTTCGCGCCGTCGAGCGTGCCCATGGTGAGCGCGCCGTTCAGGGCGAACTTCATGTTGCCCGTGCCCGACGCCTCCATGCCCGCCGTGGAGATCTGCTCCGACAGGTCCGCCGCCGGGAAGATCCGCTCGGCGAGCGACACCCTGTAGTTCGGCACGAACGCCACGCGCAGCATGCCCTGCACGCGCGGGTCGTTGTTCACGACCTCCGCGATGTCGTTGACGAGCTTGATGTGCTGCTTCGCGACCCAGTAGCCGGGCGCGGCCTTGCCGGCGAACAGGAACGTCCGCGGCGCGAGCGGCATCCGCCCGTCCTCGACCACGCCCAGGTACTCGTGCATGACGTACATCGCGAGCAGGAGCTGCCGCTTGTACTCGTGGATGCGCTTCGCCTGCACGTCGAACATCGTGTCCGCGTCGACGACCACGTGCGCCGTGTCGCGCACGATCCGCGCGAGCCGCTCCTTGTTGCCGCGCTTCACCGCGCGGAACCGCTCGCGGAAGGACAGATCGTCCACGAAGCCCTCGAGGCCGCGCAGGACGTCGAGGTCCTGCAGCCAGTCGCCGCCGACGCACTCCGTCACGAGCTCCGCGAGCTCCGGGTTGCTCGCGAGCAGCCACCGGCGCTGCGTCACGCCGTTCGTCTTGTTGTTGAAGCGCTCCGGCCACAGCGCGTGGAAGTCCGGCACGAGCTGGCTCTTCACGAGCTCGCTGTGCAGCGCCGCCACGCCGTTCACCGAGTGGCTGCCGACGATCGCGAGGTGCGCCATGCGGACCTGCGGCTCGTCGACGCCCTGCTCGACGATCGCCATCCGCTCCACGCGCGCCTCGTCGCCCGGCCAGCGCTCGCGCACCGTGGCGAGGAACCGCACGTCGATCTCCTCGATGATCTGCAGGTGCCGCGGCAGCACGCGCGCCACGAGGCTGCGCGGCCAGCGTTCGAGCGCCTCCGGCAGCAGCGTGTGGTTCGTGTACGCGAGCGTCGCCTGCGTCGTGCGCCAGGCCTCGTCCCAGCCCACGCCGTGCTCGTCCATGAGCACGCGCATGAGCTCGGCCACGGCCAGCGCCGGGTGCGTGTCGTTGAGCTGGATCGCGACGCGCTCGGAGAACCGCTCGAAGCCGTCGTGGCTCGCGCGGTACGTGCGCAGGATGTTCTGGATCGCGCACGAGACGAAGAAGTACTCCTGCACGAGCCGCAGCTCGCGACCCTGCTCGACGGCGTCCGACGGGTAGAGCACCTTGGAGACCGTCTCGCTCTCCACCTTGCGCTTCACCGCCTCGATGTAGTCGCCCTGGTTGAAGATCGACATGTCGAAGTCGTGCGACGCGCGCGCGGAGTAGAGCCGCAGCACGTTGACCGTCTGCCCGCCGTAGCCGACCACCGGCATGTCGTGCGGCGCGCCGACGAGCACCTCCCAACCGAGCCACGCCGCCTCGTCGCTGCCCGGCACCTCCTCGAGGTGACCGTACAGCGGCACGACGACCCGCTCCTCCGGCCGCTCGATCTGCCACGGCGTCCCGAGCTCGAGCCAGTGGTCGGGCGACTCCTTCTGCCGACCGTTCGAGATCTCCTGGCGGAAGAGCCCGAACTCGTAGTTGATGCCGTAGCCGAAGCCCGGCAGGTCGAGCGTCGCCATCGAGTCGAGGAAGCAGGCGGCCAGCCGACCGAGCCCGCCGTTGCCGAGCGCGGCGTCCACCTCGCCCGCCTCGACCTCGTCGAGGTCCACGCCCATCTCCTGCAGCGCGTCCTTGCACACGTCGTGCAGGCCGAGGTTGTGCAGGTTGTTCCCCAGCGACCGGCCCATGAGGAACTCCATGGACAGGTAGTACACCCGCTTGCGGTCCTCGTCGCGGTAGCGCCGCTCCGTCGCGAGCATGCCGTCGACGACGTGGTCGCGCACGGCGAGCGACACGGCCTGGAAGAGCTCGCGCCCGGAGAGCCCCTCCCAGTCACGGCCCAGGGAGTAGCGGACGTGCGCGAGGATGCGGTCGCGGAACGCGACGACCTCGGCGGGGCTGGGGAGCTTCTCGCGGTCGATGGTCATGGCTCGTCGGTGCGGGTCGCGGAGGATCGGGACGCGGGATCTCCCGCCGCGACGTGCCCCGATCCCGGGCGCGCACGACGGGTGCTTCGGGTGGACGCGGCCCGGGCGACGCGCGGTCGCCGGGCCGGCGCGTCGCTCAGGACGCGAGGACGGCGAGGGCCTCGCCCTCGTCGACGACGATCTGGAAGATCTTGTCGAGACGCGCGAGCTTGAAGAGCCGCGTGACGGGCTCGTTCGCGCCGCAGATCACGAGGTCGCGGTCCGTGCCGAGACGCTTCTGCGTCGTGACGATCGCGCCGAGGCCGGAGCTGTCCACGAACTCGACCAGGCTGAGGTCCAGCACGATCTGCGACTCGCCCTGCTTCGCGTAGCGGTCCATCTCGTCACGGAACTCGGTCGCGACGTAGCTGTCGAGCCGGCTCTCGTGGAGCTTGACCACCAGGACGTCGCCCTTGTGCTGCGCTTCGATCTTCATCGTCGTGTTTCCTCGGGTTTGTGGACCGCCTCGCGGCGGCGGAGGTTCAGGTGTCGGTGCGGACGGTCAGCCGCCCTCGGGGCCCCGGAACTCGAAGCCCGTGATCGTCACGTCGTCGTTCGGCCGGGCCCCCTGCCCGAAGTCCGCGAGGGCGTCCACGACGCCGTCGCAGGCCGCCTGCACGTGCGGCGCCCCCCCGGACGCCAGCAGCTCGCGCAGCCGCTCCTCCCCGTACTCCTCCCCGTCGGTGTCCGCGAACTCGGTGATGCCGTCCGTGAACAGGTACACGCGGTCGCCGGGCTCCAGCACCACGCCGCCCTCCTCGAACGGCATGATCCCGCCGAGACCCACGATCGTCCCGCCCGCCTCGAGCAGCTCGAACCGCCCGTCCTTCCGGACGACGACCGGCCGCGGGTGCGCCGCGTTGCAGTAGCGCAGCTCGCCGCTCACGACGTCGAGCACGAGGTAGACCATCGTGAAGTACTTGTCGAAGCGCTCCATCGGGAACTCGGTGTCGAGCATCTCGAGCACCCGTCCCGGCGAGCGGACGACCGGCGCGTCGCCGGCGGACGCGTTGTGCCGCGGCTCGAGCACGATGCCCGCCTGCGGCGTGAGGCTCTGCGCGACGGACACCGTCACCATCGCGGCCGGCACGCCGTGCCCGCTCACGTCGACCATGTAGAGACCGAGCCGACGCTCGTCGAGCCGCACGACGTTGAAGATGTCGCCGCCCACCGACGAACACGGCACGAACCGCCAGGCCATGTCGAAGCCCGGCACGTCCGGACGCGTCCGCGGGATGAGGCTCAGCTGGATGTCGCCCGCGGCACGCAGGTCGGCGTCCAGGTCCTTCTGCTTCGCGACGAGGTCGCGGTTCGCCTGCACGAGCGACGCCGTGAGCTTGCGGATCTGGAGCTGGTTGCGCACGCGCGCCAGCACCTCGCCGCGGTCGAACGGCTTGGTCACGTAGTCCACCGCGCCCAGCTCGAGCGCGCGCACCTTGTCCGCCGGCTGCGTGAGCGCGGACAGGATGATGACCGGGATGTTCGCGAACTTCGGGTCGGCCTTGAGCTCGGCGCAGACCTCGTAGCCGTCCTTGCCCGGCATGACGATGTCGAGCAGCACGAGGTCCGGCCGCTGGAGCCGCGCCTTGCTCAGCGCGTCGACGCCGTCGACCGCCTCGACGATCTCGACCTCCTCCTTGGCGAGGATCGCCACGAGGAGCTTGCGGTTCATCGCGCTGTCGTCGGCGACGAGGATCCGGGGACGCGACGCGGTCCGCGTGTCACCCGTGAAGTCCGCGGCGACGGACCTCGGCGCATTGTCGGCGGGGGCATGCATGCAGGCCCTCTGTCGGCCCGCCGCGCGCCCTCGCTGTAGCCCGGAGTCCTACAGAACCGGATTCTGCGGGCGCGGTATGCGCGTGAAGAGCGTCAGCCGGTTGCGGTCGCCGTCGCGCTCGTAGGTGAGCTCGTCCCCCGCGGCGCGCACGAGCATGATGCCCATGCCGCCCTCCGGCCAGGTGCTCGGGTCCTCCGGATCGGGGTCCGGCGGCGGCGGCACGTCCGCGGGGTCGTAGGCGATCCCGTGGTCGATGACCGCGATCTGCAGGCCCTCCGCTCCCCAGGAGAGGAGCAGCGCCATGGGGCCGGGCTCGTCCGGGTAGCCGTGCCGCGCGACGTTCGTCGCCATCTCGGCCACGGCCATCTCCCAGGACGCGAGCCGGTCCTCGGGCAGGCCCCACTCGCCGAGCACGCGCGACGTCTCCGTCGCGAACCGACGCGCGTCCTCGAGCGTGGCGCTCCCGTCGAGGCGCTTCGTGAGCGTCTGGGTCGCTCCGGTCACTTCGCGAGCTCCGCCGCGGCCGCCTCCGCGTCGTCGTAGATGTCGAACACGCGGTGCAGGCGCGTGAGCTCGACGACGGTCCGCACCGGCGGCGTCAGGGAGGCGAGGACGAGCTCGCCGCCGCGGTCGCGGGCGCCCTTGAGGGTGGTCACGAGCGCGCCGAGGCCCGTCGAGTCGATGCGGTGCACCTCCGAGAGGTCCACCACGAGCCGCAGCGAGCCGTCGCGCACGAGGTCGCTCAGCTGCTTGCGCACGTCCCCGGAGGCCATGGCGTCCAGGGCGCCGGACAGCCGCACGACCCGCACGGCTCCCACATCACGAGATTCCATCTGCATCGTGCCGGTTCCTCTCGCTCGACGAGGGCTCGACCAAATCGGGTTGGACCAACGAGGGCTCAACCTCCCCGCGGGAGGCGACCGATCACCCCCATCGGCCACCCCCGGGATCGAGCTTCATGCTACGCCTGATTTCCACGTCGAAAAAGGGACGGGCCCGTCCCGGGGGCGCGCTCCGCCCCGACCGCCGCGCGGGGACCGATCCGTGATCGATGTCCTCGTGCTGGTCCTCGCCGCCGCCGCGCTCCCGGGCGTCGTCGAGCTCCTCGTGCTCACGCTCGCGGGCCTGCTCCCCGCGCGGCGCCCCGGCCCGCAGCGCCGGAGCATCGGCCGCCTGGCCGTCGTCGTCCCCGCGCACGACGAGGAGGACGGCATCGCCTCCTGCGTGCGCTCGCTGCTCGACAGCGACCCGGACGCCGACGTCGTCGTGGTCGCCGACAACTGCACCGACCGCACGCGCCAGCGGGCCGCCGAGGCCGGCGCGCGCGTCCTCGTCCGTCACGACGAGACCCTGCGCGGCAAGGGCTACGCCCTGGACCACGCGTTCCGGATCCTCCTCGACGAGGACGTCGACGCGCTCGCCGTCGTCGACGCGGACACGCAGGTGGACGCCGACTTCCTGCCCGAGGTCCGCCGCTGGCTCCAGGCCGGCGAGGACGTCGTGCAGTGCCGCTACACGGTGCTCAACCCCGGCGACTCCGTGCGCACGCGCCTCATGGCCGTCGCGCTCTGCGCGTTCAACGTCGTGCGCCCGCGCGGCCGCGCCCGGCTCGGCCTGAGCGCCGGGCTGTTCGGGAACGGGTTCGCACTCACGGCCGACGTCCTGCGCGCGCTGCCCTACGACGCGACCTCCGTCGTCGAGGACCTCGAGTACCACCTGCGCCTCGTCGACGCGGACCGCCGCGTGGCCTTCGCCGACGGGACCACCGTGCGCGCGGTCATGCCCACCGGCGACGCCGCCGCGACGACGCAGCGCGCGCGCTGGGAGGGCGGGCGCCTCCGCATGGCGCGCGAGCACGCGCCCGCGCTCGTGGGCCGCGTCGTGCGCGGCCGCCTCCGCGCGCTCGAGCCGCTCCTCGACCTGCTCCTGCCGCCGCTCGCGCTCCACGTCGTCCTGCTCACGGTCCTCGCCGCGCTGCCGTCCCCGACGGCCCGGGTGCTGGGCGCGGGCGGCCTGGCCGTGGTCGGCCTCCACGTGGGCGCGGCGCTCGTCGTCGGTCGCGCCGGCCTCCGGGACGTCGCCGCGCTGGCGTCCGTGCCCTTCTACGTGGCCTGGAAGCTCCTCCGACTTCCGGCCATCGTCCTCGCGTCCCGCGGCGGGGCCGCGTGGGTGCGCACCGGCCGCGAGACGGGCACCGGCGCCTCCTGACCGATCGGGCTTCAGTCCTGCGGGCCGGGCGGGCGATGAGTCGGATCACGCCGACGTCCCCCCCACGGTCCCGGAGGAGCGAGAGCTCCGTGAGCGCGCCGCCCCCTGATCAGAAGGACGCCTTCCAGCGCGAGCTGATGGCCCGCTACTCCGGTGTCGGGGTCCGCATGGGCATGGGCCGCTTCCGGTTCCACGCCAAGCGCACGGTGTTCGTGCTCGTGGTGTTCGGCACGCAGGTCCTCAAGCGCCTCGTCGACGTCGTCGCGTCCTTCGCGGCGCTCGTCGTGCTCATGCCGTTCTTCGTCGCGCTCGCGATCGCCATCCGCGTCGAGTCGCGCGGCCCCGCGCTCTTCAAGCAGACGCGCATCGGCGCGCGGGGAGAGCCGTTCACCATGTACAAGTTCCGCTCCATGTACATGGACGCCGAGGAGCGCAAGAAGGAGCTCGCGGCGCAGAACGAGATGGCCGGCGGGGTGCTCTTCAAGATGAAGAAGGACCCGCGCATCACGCGCATCGGCCGCCTCATCCGCAAGACGTCCGTCGACGAGCTGCCCCAGCTCTGGAACGTATTCAAGGGCGAGATGTCGCTCGTCGGTCCGCGCCCGCCCGTGCCCAACGAGGTCGCGGACTACAGCCTCGAGGACCACCGCCGCCTCGAGGTCACCCCGGGCATCACCTGCATCTGGCAGGTCACCGGCCGCTCGGACATCCCGTTCGACCAGCAGGTCGAGCTCGACTCGCTGTACATCGAGAGCCAGACGTTCACGGGCGACCTCAAGCTGCTGCTCAAGACCATCCCGGCCGTCCTGCTGGGACGTGGCGCCTACTGACGCCGGAAGACAGGAGATCCGTCCGTGAAAGCCCTGCTGCTCGCCGACCGGGACCTCGGGAAGCTCGCCCCGCTGACCGACCACACCTGCACGGCCATGCTGCCCGTGTGCGGCAAGTCCCTCGTGGTGCACGCCGTCGAGAGCCTGGTCGCCGCGGGCGTGCGCGAGATGGTCGTCGCGACGTCCGACCGCGCGACGCTCGTCGAGCGCGAGCTCGGCAACGGCTCGCGCTTCGGCGCGACGATCCGCTTCCTCCCCACCCGCGGCAACGAGGGCTTCGACGCCATCGCCGCGCGCGTGGGCTCGTTCCTGGGCGACGAGTACGTCGCCATGCACGCCGACGTGCTGCGCTCGTCGTTCGTCGGGCGCTTCCTGAGCGTCGCGACGGCGCACGAGGGCTGCACGCTCCGCGCCATGGTGAACGGCCGGTCCGCCGGCCTGTGGCGCGTCGTGCGCGGCAACGAGTGGAACATCCAGGACATCGACATGGAGGGCGCGAACGCGCTCGCCGTCGACTCGCTGAAGGCCTTCCACACGGCGAACCTCGACGCGCTCGCGGGCCGCTTCCCGGGGCTGCTCGTCCCGGGTCGCCAGCTCCCCGAGGGCGTCGTCGTGCGCCGCCAGGCGTCGCTGCCGTGGGACCTCTCCCACGACGGCCCGGTCTTCGCCGGTCAGGGCGCCTCCGTCAAGGCGGGCGTCACGCTCGAGGGCGGCGTCGTCCTCTCGGACAACGTCGTGATCGACGCGAAGTCGACGCTCCGCAACACGGTCGTCCTCCCGAACACCTACGTCGGACCGATGGTCGAGCTCGAGAACGCCATCGCGTGGAAGAAGGACCTCATCCGCGTCGACACCGGCGTGGCCGTGCACGTGACCGACACGGCGCTGCTCGCGGACCTCTCCGGGCACACGCCCGGCGCCATGGTGCGCCGCGCCGTGGACCGCGTCGCCGGCGCGCTGCTGCTCGTGCTCTCGCTGCCGCTCTGGCCGATCATGCTCGCCGACTCGTGGCGCGTGGACCGCAAGCGGCCGCTGCGTCGCGTGACGCTCTGCGGCAACCGCACGACCACCGACGAGCAGGGCCGCGCGGTGCCGCGCACGTTCGAGACGCGCGAGGCGGCGACGCGCATCCCGCTGCTGCGCCACCTGCCGCGGCTGGTGGCCGTGATCTCCGGCGACCTCTCGCTCGTGGGCGTCCAGCCGCTCACGCCCGAGGTGAGCCGCCGACACACCGAGGACTGGGAGAAGGTGCGCGAGGGCGCGCCCGTCGGGCTCCTCGGCCCGGCCCCGCTCGGCACGCCCGAGGACGCGGCCGACGAGGACAAGCTCCTGCTCGAGGCGCTCTACGCCGAGACGCGCACCGGCTGGAGCGACCTCAAGTGGCTCGGCAAGGGCTTCCTCTCGCTCTTCACGCTGCGCGCCTGGCGCCTGCCCATCCGGTACTGAGACCCGGGGCTCGGCCCACGCCGCGCGCAGGCGGCCCGGGCGCACGCCGCCCGGAACGCCGTTCCGGTCCCGGGCCCCGCGCCCCGCGCGGATCGCGGCCTGATTCCAGTGAAGGTCCGGCTCGGTTCCGACCGATCCGGGGGGGAGCCCCCAGGGCCCGTCCCCACCCTTCCCCGCGCTGCGCACGCCGCGCAGCTCCGCGATGAGTCTCTCCTCCAAGCTCCTCGTCCGCGTCGCGCTGCCGGTCATCGCGCTCGCCGTGGGCCTCGTGCTGCTCGTGCACACGGAGTGGGAGGGCCGCGTGCTCGACGCGGCGCGCGACGACATGGGTCGCTCGGCGTCCTACGCGGCGCGCATCGTCGACGAGCACGTCGGCGCCGTGCGCGACGGCCTCGACGGGCTGCTCGACTCGCACGGCCTCGGTCAGTGGGCCGTGCTCGAGGAGCGGGCCGCGCGCAACGGCGCGTTGCTCGCGGTCGAGCGCTCCGGCCGGGAGCTCGTCGACCGCATCCCCGAGCTGCGCGCCGTCGTCCTCGTCGGGCCGGACGGCGAGGTCGTCTCGAGCGTCGGCGACACGACGGACACCGCGTGGGAGACCGGCACCCTGGTGCCCGGACACGCGGGCGACGACCTCGTCGACGACGAGGTGCGCTGGGAGGGCGAGCGCTCGGCGGTCATCCCCCGCACGACCTTCTTCATCGGTCGCGGCACGATCCGCGCGCTGGGCGTCATGGACCTCGAGCGCGTCGTCGTCGAGGCGCTCGACTTCACCGCGCGCAACCACCCGGGCGCGTGCCTGCTCCTGTCGTCGGCCGACGGCTCCGTCGTCGTGGACCCGGGGCCGCGCTGCCTGCACACGGCGCAGCGCGTCTCGGTCTCCCAGGAGGCGGACGTGCTGGGCGCGACGGTGAGCCTCCACGACTCCTCCGCGACGATCCTCGCCGGCATGAAGACCGCCGAGCTCACCGTGTACGAGTACGGGCTCGCGGTGCTCGCCGTGCTCATCGGGATGATCTGGCTCGGCCAGCAGGTCACGGTGGTCCGACCGCTGCGCGGCATCCTCGACGCCGTCGAGGCCTTCGACAGCGGGCGCACCATCCCGCCCCGCGTGACGGACTCGCGCGACGAGCTCGGCCTGCTCGAGACGTCCATGCGCAACGCGCTGCGCGGGCTCATCCGCAGCCGCGAGCGCCTCACCGAGCTCAACGACACGCTCGAGGCGCGGGTCGCGGAGCGCACGCGGCAGCTCGGCCTGTACGCCGAGGAGCTGCGCGCCGCGCGCGACGAGGCGCAGACGGCGAGCGCGTCGCGCGCGGAGTTCGTGAGCAAGATGAGCCACGCGCTCCGCACGCCCATGAACGGCATCATCGGCATGACGGGGCTGCTCGCGGAGACGCCGCTCTCGCCCGAGCAGCAGGAGTACGTCGACGCCGTGTCGCGCTCGGGCAACGCGCTCAAGCACCTGCTCGACGACGTCATCCACTTCTCACGGCTCGAGCGCAACCAGTTCGAGCTCGACGAGCGCGACTTCCGCGTGCGCCCGCTGCTGCGGGAGGTCAAGGACTCCGTCGCCGAGGACGCGCTGCGCAAGGGCCTCGTCGTCGACGTCGAGGTGCACCCGGACCTGCCCGACGTGGTCCGCGGCGACGTCGAGCGCGTCCGCCAGGTGCTCGACCACCTCGTGCGCAACGCCGTCGAGTACACGGACTGGGGCGACGTCATCCTGCGCGCGCGCCCCGAGACGCTCGCCTCGGGGCACGCCGCCGTGCGCTTCGAGGTGCAGGACACCGGCGTCGGCATCCCGCCCGAGGCGCGCAAGCACCTCTTCACGCCCTTCGGCCGCAGCCGCGACGGACGCCAGGAGGACGGTCGCAGCATGGGGCTCGCGCTCTGCAGCCTGCTCGTGCGCGCCATGGACGGCACGATCGGCGTCGCGAGCCAGGTCGGCCGCGGCAGCAGCTTCTGGTTCACCGCGCGCTGCACGCTCGTGGCGCCCACGGAGGACGCGGACGTCGGTCGCGAGGCCGCGCGTCGCGCCGTCGACCCGCGCCGCACGGGCGTCGCCCCCACCCGGCGCGTGCTCGTCGTCGAGGACGACCTCGTCAACCAGAAGGTCGCCGCGCGCATGCTCGAGAAGATCGGGTACCGCGTGGACGTCGCGGCCAACGGCCGCGAGGCGCTCAACGCCGTCCAGCGCGAGTCCTACGGCGCGATCCTCATGGACTGCGAGATGCCCGTCATGGACGGCTACGAGGCGACCGCCGCGATCCGCAACCGCGGCAGCGCCGGGCAGCAGGTCCCGATCATCGCCATGACGGCGCACGCTCTCGACGGCGACCGCGAGCGCGTGCTCGCCGCGGGCATGGACGACTACCTCAGCAAGCCGGTCTCGAGGGACGACCTCGCCCGCATGCTCTCCCGCTGGATGCCCGCCGGGCGCCCGGCCACTCCCCAGGAGGCCCCATGAACGTCAACGACCCCCAGGGCGTCTCGGACACTCTCGACGCCGCGACGCTCGACGGCCTGCGCATGCTGTCCGACGACGGCAGCAACGACATGCTGTTCGAGATCATCGACATCTTCCTCGACGACGCGCCGGCGCGCCTCATCGACGTCGCGGCGGCGGTCCAGGCCGGGGACGCGACGGCGGCCTTCGAGAACGCGCACGCCGTCAAGGGCAGCGCCGCGACGCTCGGCGCGCTCCGGCTCGCGGAGCTGTGCCGTCAGGTCGAGGCCATGGGCCGCGCCGGCGACGTGAGCGGCGCCGCGTCCGTGATGGCCTCGGTGCAGGCGGAGTACGAGCGCGTAAAGGCCGCGCTGCACGCGGTGAAGGCCGCCGGCTGACGTCGCCGCGCGGGAGGGATTCCCGCGCCGGAGCCCGAAGCCTATGCTCGGTCCGCTCCGGCCGCCCATGGCCTGCGATCCATGGATCCCTCCCTGCTCCAAGCCAGCCTGCTGCTCATGGGCGTCGCCGTGGTCGGCGCCCTCCTGCCGCTCGTCCGCACGTGGTCGGACCGCAGCCTGCACGTCCTGCTCTCCATCGCGGCGGGCGTCTTCCTGGGCGCGCTCTTCCTCGAGCTGCTGCCCGAGCTGGGGCACGGCAGCCACCGCGCCGGAGAAGGCGCGGACCACGGCACCGCGCGCCTCCCGTGGGCCGCGGTGCTCGCCGGGCTCCTGCTGCTCTTCGTGCTCGAGCACATCTGGCTGCGCGAACGCGTCGCGGACCGCGGCGGACACCTCGTCGTGTGGATCGGCACCTTCGGCGGACTCACCGCGCACGCGTTCGTCGTGGGCCTCGGGCTCTCGACGCTCGCCGGGCGGCCCGACGCGCTCCAGCCGATGATCGTCGCGATCGCGGTGCACAAGGCGGCGGAGAGCTTCTCGCTCGCGACGGTCATGCGCCTCGCGTCGCTGCCCGTCGCGCGGGCGTGGGTGTTCCTGCTGATCTTCGCCGCGGCGTCGCCGGTCGGGTTGCTGCTCGGCAGCCTCGTGCAGGGGCTCGAGGACGCGGCCTCCGCGTGGACCCCCGTGCTCGAGGGGCTCGCCGCGGGCACCTTCCTCTACGTCGCGGCCTACAACCTGCTCCCGGAGGTGTTCCACGGCCGCGAGCAGCGCACGGGTCGCGTGCTCGGCCTGCTCGGTGGGCTCGCCGTGTTCGTCGTCGCGACGGAGTGGACGCACTGAGCGCCCGCGCGCCTCAGCCGCCGCGCGCGGGCTCGTCGTCGGGCTGACGGGCGACGGCCAGCTCGAACCAGAAGCGGGTCCCCTCGCCCTCGCGGCTCTCGACGAGCAGCTCGCCGCCGTGCGCGTCCATGATCGCCTTGCAGATGGCGAGGCCGAGCCCCGTGCCCCCGAGGTTGCGCGTGCGCGACTTCTCGAGGTGGAAGAAGCTGTCGAAGATGTGCGGCAGGTCCTTGGCGGCGATGCCGATGCCGTTGTCCGACACGCTGCACACGACCTGGTCGCCGCGCCGCTCGCACGCGAGCTCGATGCGCCCGCCCGGTCGCGTGAACACCGCGGCGTTGCCCAGCAGGTTCGTGATGACCTGACCGAGGCGGTTCCCGTCGCCGACGACCTCGAGCGGGTCGTCGGGGAAGCTCCTCACGAACTCGATCTCCTTCTCCTCCATGCGCTGCTCGAACGCGAGGCCGATCTGGTCGGCGAGCTCCACCACCGAGACCGTCTCGAAGTGGAATTCGAGCTGGTGCGTGTCGAGCTTGCTGAGCTGGAAGAGGTCCTGGACCAGGTTCGCGAGGCGCTTCGTCTCGCGGTGGCAGATCTCGATGTTCGTCTGGAGGTCCGGGCTGCCGGGCCCCGCGGAGCGCGCCGTCTCGAGGTAGCCCTGGATGGACGTGAGCGGCGTGCGCAGCTCGTGCGAGACGTTCGCGACGAGGCGGCGCCGGAGCTCGTCGTTCGTGCGCAGCTCGTCGTAGTTGTCGCGCAGCGTCGTGACGAGCGCGTTGATGCTCGCCGTGAGCTCGCCGACCTCGTCCTGCGCGCGGCTCGACAGCGTGAGGTGCAGGTGACCGTCGGCGACCTCGCGCAGGTCGCGGTTGAGGCGGCGGATGCGGCGCATGACGGCCCAGTCCACGGCCCACGTGAGCACGGCGAGCGCCGCGAGCGTCGAGACGACGCGCGGCCAGCCGGCGTCGGCGGCCGCGACGCCCGAGAGCCCGAGGAAGAGCGCCTCCTCGAGCAGCAGCCCGAGCAGGAGCACCGCGGCGAGTCGCGGCGTCAGGCTCTCGACGAATCGCGCCACGTGCCGCCCCCGCTCTCGCGTCCGCCCCGCGCGGGACGGATCAGCAGAACTTGTCGGTGAACTTGTAGCCGAATCCCCACACCGTCAGGACGTAGGTCGGCCGGTTCCGGTCGCTCTCGATCTTCGCGCGCAGCCGCTTGATGTGCGTGTCGATGGTGCGGTCCGTGCCGTCGAAGCTCTCGACGCCCGCGCGCTCGCACAGCGTGCGCCGCGAGTACGGTCGCCCCGGCGTGAGCGCGAGGATGCGCAGGATCTCGAACTCCTTCTGCGTGAGCTTGAGGTCCTCGTCGTCGCGCAGGACGCGCCGCTTGTCGATCTCGAGACGCAGGTCGCCGAACTCGAGCACCTTCTCGCCCGGCTCCTGCGCGAGCCCGGTGAGCATCTCGACGCGGCGGCCGAGCGCCTTGACGCGCGCGAGCACCTCCGCGATGGAGAACGGCTTCGTGATGTAGTCGTCGGCGCCGATCTCGAGGCCCGCGACCTTGTTCGCGTCCTCGCCCTTCGCCGTGAGCATCATCACGGGGACGTAGCGCTCGGAGTTGCGGATGTGGCGGCACACCTCCATGCCGTCCACGTGCGGGAGCATGAGGTCGAGCATGACCAGGTCGTACGCCCCCTGGTCGAACAGCTGGATGCCCTCGCGACCGTCGGGCGCCCAGGTGACCTCGTAGCCTTCCTTCTCCAGGTTCATGCGGACGAGGTTGGCGATGTCCGCGTCGTCTTCGACGACCAGGATGCTGCGGATGGAACTCATGCGCACAGTGTCACCGGGGCCGGGCCGGGAGGGAAGCCCGCAGGAGGAAGGGATGGCCTCCGGTGGACCCCGAAGTACCACCGGAGGCATCCACTCCATCCTGCTGGTCCAAGCGACGAGCGGTTCCCGGGAGATCGACCACCGCGAGCCTGATGCTGAGGCAGTGAGGGTGGCTCGAGCAGGTGGCGGGTGATCTCGCGACGTACCCCGAAGTGACGTTCGGGAACCGGTTTCGTCCTCAGGACCCGGGCGAAGGTACAGGTCCCGTGTGAAGGCGTCGGGACGACGGGATGTCGGATCCGTGTCGCGGATCTCACCCGTGAAGCGGGGGTCGTCGACACGGGCGCGTCCGTCAGCGGACGCGGGGGATCGCCCACGGGTAGTGGTCGTCGTCGCGCGCTCCGGAGACCCGCTGCACGACGCGCAGGTTGGCCGACGGCGCGAAGAGCCGGGCGCGGTCGAGGTCGAGGTCGCCGGGCAGGCGCGCCGTGACGCGGAACCACCCGCGGGGGTCGCCCCCCACGACGACGTTCCGGCCCGCCTCGAGATCGGCCACGACGACCCCGTCGAGCTCCACGACGAAGTGCTCGAGGCCCTGCGGGTGCAGGCTCTCGATCCACACGCCGTCGTCGTCGCGCCCCACCTTGATGTAGGTGTCGACCCGCGCGCCGGCGGTCCCCGCGAGGGGCGCGGCGCGGCCCGACCGCGGCGCCCCGGTCGAGGCGAGCGCGAGCCGGCTCAGCGTGAGCCAGGGCTCCTCGGCGGTCGGCGGGAGGAGGCTCGTGAGGTGCTGGGCGGCCCCGTCGCGCAGGGACCAGGCGTCGCCGGGCGCGAGGGGTCGCGGGCCCGTGAGGTCCCAGTGGCGCTCGAGCCCGCTGCGGACGCCGTCGACCATGGCCACGGCCACCCGCGTCTCGCCGCCGCGCCACCCCACCGTGGGCAGCGAGCGGTCGAGGAAGGCCTCGGCCGTGAGGCCGGCGAACCGGTAGCGGAAGGTCCGCAGCAGGAATCCGGACAGCTCGGCCGCGAGGAATTCGCACTGCGCCTGCAGCTCCGGCGTCGCGAGGCCCTGGACGAGGGCGCGCCGCCAGCTCGCCGGCTCCTCGTCGAGTCCGGCCGCCGCGAGGAGCCACGGCGTGGGGACGACCTCGTGCCCCGCCTCGGCGGCCCGCAGGCAGAGCGCGTGCAGGCCGTCGAGCCCGAGGTGGCGCACGATCCGGTCGGCGACGAGCAGCCCGTAGCCGTAGAGCGCCGACTCGTCGCCCGGGTCCTCGTGCGCCGCGAGTCCCCCGCCGGCGAGGGCGAGCGCCGGCACGGGGTCGAGCCGCTCGGCCCCCGAGATGGGGATGACGACCTGCGTCCGGACGCCGCCCGACGGCCCGGAGTACGAGAGCTCGAGCGCCATGCCCGGGTCGCTGAACGCGGCGTCCACGAAGCGCACCGCGTGCACGCGGACGGCCGGCTCGGGTGCGAGCCGCGCCGCGACGACATCGCACAGGCCCTCCTTGAGGAGCGCGGGCAGCGGATCCCAGGACGGGCCGAGCAGCGCGTGGACGAGCTCGTGCGCCAGGACGAAGTCCGCGTCCCGGCCGAGCCGGTCGCGGCGCACGCGGATGCGTCCCGTGGCGAGGGTCGTGAGCCCCACGACCTCGGGGCGGCCCGAAGCCTCCGCCGCCTCGTCGAAGGGCTCGAGCCACACGTCCGTGGGCCGGTCGACCGTGTCCGGCAGGAGCGCGCGCACGCGGGGCGCCAGGTCCTCGAGCAGCGCGGCGACCCGCTCCGCGTCGGCGCGCGTGGCCGCGCGCGCCTCGCCCCACGGCGTCGCGACCGCGGCGCGCGGCGCCGACCGGCAGGCCGTCGACACGAGCGCCGCCGCGACGAGCCCGAGCAGCGACGCGCGTCGCAGACGGGTCGGGAGGGTGCGGCGCGGCCGGGCGCGGCGCGCGTTCGGGAGGCGGAGACGGTCGCTCACGGGGCCCCAGGATAGCAGCCGCTCCGCCGTCCGCCGGGCGCCGCGCGCGCGGCGACGACGGGGCGCCGCTTGGTATGCTGCCGGGCTCGCCCGGGGGCGCCGAAGAGCGTCCCCCGTCACCCCTCGCTGCAGGAGAGCGGCACCATGCAGGACGTCCTCCAGAGCCTCGGCATCCCCGCGACCGACGAGCCCCTCTCCGGCGTCTACGCCGGCGGCTGGGTCGCCTCCCCCGGCGGCGACACGATGTCGACGACCAACCCGACGACGGGCGCGACGCTCGGGCTCGTCGCCAACGGCGGCGCCGCCGACTACGAGGCCTGCGTCGGGTCCGCGCAGGAGGCGTTCCTCCGCTGGCGGCTGCTCCCCGCCCCGCAGCGCGGCGAGTACGTGCGCCGCTGCGGCGAGGCCCTGCGCGCCAAGAAGGAGGAGCTCGGCGCGCTCGTGACGCTCGAGATGGGCAAGATCCGCGCCGAGGGCGAGGGCGAGGTCCAGGAGATGATCGACATCGCGGACTTCGCGGTGGGTCTCTCGCGCCAGCTCTACGGCAAGACGATGCACAGCGAGCGCCCCGGCCATCGCATGTACGAGCAGTGGCACCCGCTCGGGCCGATCGGGATCATCAGCGCGTTCAACTTCCCGGTCGCCGTGTGGTCGTGGAACGCGTTCATCGCGGCCGTCTGCGGCGACACGATGATCTGGAAGCCCTCCGAGCTCACGCCGCTCTGCGCGATCGCCGTGCAGAACATCGTGAACGAGGTCATGGAGCCGGACGGCTTCGGCGGCGTCTTCAACCTCTGTTGCGGCACGGCGCAGCCCGTCGGCGAGACGATGATCGCGGACCGGCGCCTCCCGCTCATCTCGGCGACCGGCTCCGTGCGCATGGGCAAGCGCGTCGGCGAGGTCGTCGGCGGCCGCCTCGGGCGCTCGCTGCTCGAGCTCGGCGGCAACAACGCGCTGCTCGTCATGGACGACGCGAACCTCGACCTCGCGCTGTCGGCCGTGCTCTTCGGCGCGGTCGGCACGGCCGGCCAGCGCTGCACGACGACGCGCCGCGTGCTGCTCCACGAGTCCGTCGCGGAGACGTTCACGAAGCGGCTCGTCGACGCCTACGGGCAGGTGCGCATCGGCGACCCGCTCGAGGGCACGACGCTCATGGGCCCGCTCATCCACGAGGGCTCCGTCGAGACGATGCTCGCGGCGGTCGAGTCCGTGAAGCGCGCGGGCGGCGAGATCCTCTGCGGCGGCGAGCGCGCGACGGTCGCCGGCTGCGAGGGCGGGCACTTCGTGAAGCCGACCATCGCGCGCGTCTCCGCCGACTTCCCGCTGCTCAAGGAGGAGACCTTCGCGCCGCTCGTGTACCTCGTGACGGTGAGCGACCTCGACCAGGCGATCGCGCTCCAGAACGACGTCCCGCAGGGCCTGTCGAGCGCCGTGTTCACCACCGGCGTGCAGTCGGCGGAGCGCTTCCTGGGGCACGCGGGCAGCGACTGCGGCATCGCGAACGTGAACATCGGCACGAGCGGCGCGGAGATCGGCGGCGCGTTCGGCGGCGAGAAGGACACGGGCGGCGGCCGCGAGGCCGGCTCGGACTCCTGGAAGGCCTACATGCGCCGCCAGACCTGCACCATCAACTACACGGACGAGCTGCCGCTCGCGCAGGGCATCCGGTTCGGTCCCGCCTGACCGCCCGGCGTCCGTGCCGACCCGCGCACGGGTCGGCACGCCGCCCGGTACACTGGCGGCCCGTCGCGACCGGCCCTCCTCCATGACCAACATCCACCGCCTCGTCGAGCAGCTCGCCGCGGGCCGCATCTCGCCGCAGGAGGCGCTCGACCACCTCCGGGACCTCCCGTCCGAGGACCTGGGCTTCGCCAAGATCGACCACCACCGGCCGCTGCGGAACGGCATGCCGGAGGTCGTCCTCGCGCAGGGCAAGAAGCCGGCGCAGATCGTGGCGATCGCGGGCCGGCTCATGAACCGGGGGCACTCCGTGCTCGTGACCCGGATGGAGAAGGACGTCTGGCAGGAGTGCGCGCGGGGCCTTTCGGAGCACTCGTCGGTCGAGGGCGAGTACGACCCGATGTCGCGCACCTGGCTGTGGCACGACGGGCCGATCCCGGTGACGGGCAAGGGGCTCGTCGTCGTCGCGTCGGCCGGCACGTCCGACCTGCCCGTCGCCGAGGAGGCCGCGCGCACCGCGGAGGCGTTCGGCAACCGCGTCGAGCGCCTCACGGACGTGGGCGTCGCCGGGCTGCACCGCCTGCTCTCGCGCCTCGACCTCCTGCGCCGCGCGCGCGTGATCATCGTCGTGGCCGGCATGGAGGGCGCGCTGCCGAGCGTCGTCGGCGGCCTCGTCGCGTGCCCGGTGATCGCCGTCCCGACGAGCGTCGGCTACGGGACGCACTTCGGGGGCGTCGCGCCGCTGCTCTCGATGCTCAACAGCTGCTCGGCCGGCGTGCTCGTCGTGAACATCGACAACGGGTTCGGGGCGGCCGCCGCCGCGTCGCTCGTCAACCACCCGGTCGAGGAGGCCGGCTCCGACGAGCGGCCGCGCGACAGCAACGGGCAGTTCGTCGCGCGGCGCGCCGAGGGCGGCGCGTCCGACGGGGGCGCCCCCGCGTGACGCGACACCTCCACCTCGACCTGGTGGGCGGGATCGCCGGCGACATGACGGTCGCTGCGCTCGTGGACGTCGGCGCGACCTGGGACGCGCTCGTCGCCGTGCTCGCGCGCTCCGGCCTGCCGCTCACGCCGCTGCGCCACGAGCGCGAGTGGCGCGGCGGGCTCGCGGGCGTGCGCTTCCACGTCGAGGAGGAGCGCGACCCGCCCGCGCGCACTTGGCGCGACATCCGCGCGATGCTCGAGGACGCGACGCTCACGGACCGGGCGCGCGAGCGCGCGCTCGACGTGTTCGGCCGCCTCGCGGAGGCCGAGGGCGCGACGCACGGCTGCACCGCCGACGAGGTCCACTTCCACGAGGTCGGCGCGATGGACTCCATCGCGGACATCGTCGCGGCGGCCGTGGCGCTCGACCTGCTCGACGTCACGTCGGCCTCCTGCGGCGACGTGCCCGTGTGCCCGGGCTCGACGCGCATGGCGCACGGCGTCCTGCCGCTGCCGGCCCCCGCGACGACACGCCTGCTCGAGGGCTTCACGCTCACGCCGATCCCCGGCCGGCTCGAGACGGTGACCCCCACCGGCGCCGCGATCCTCGCGTCGCTCTGCGCGCCGGACGACGCGCTGCCCTCCATGCGCCTGCTCGGCACGGGCGTCGGCATGGGCACCGCCGAGCTCGAGGACCGCCCGAACGTGCTCCGCGTGCTGCTCGGCGAGCGGACCGCGACGCCGGGGTCCGCCGGACCGCGCGCCGCGGAGGCCGTGGTCGTCGAGGCGAACATCGACGACATGGACCCGCGGCTCTACGGCGAGGTCGCGGCGCGGCTGTTCGACGCCGGCGCGCTCGACGTCGCGCTCCTCCCGCTCCAGATGAAGAAGCACCGGCCGGGCACGCTCGTGCAGGTCGTCGCGCGGCCCGAGCTCGAGGGCGTGCTGACCGGCGTGCTCCTGCGCGAGACGACGACGCTCGGCGTGCGCAGCCACGACGTGCGACGCGTCGAGCTCGAGCGGCACCACCGCACCGTCACGACGCGCTTCGGCGACGTCCGCCTCAAGTGCGGGGTGCTCGCGGGCGAGGTCGTGAACGTCTCGCCCGAGTACGAGGACTGCGCCGCGCGGGCGCGCGAGCACGACGTCCCCGTGAAGGAGGTGCTCGCGGCGGCCGTGGCGGCATCGGACGCGCTCGACCGCTCGGGGACCGGCGCATGATCCCGCGCACGCTGGACGACCCGCGCCTCGACGGGCTGCTCGCGGCGCTCCGCGCGTCCGTCGCGCGGCACGCGTCGGCGGTCGTCGCGTTCTCCGCCGGGGTCGACAGCACGCTCGTGCTGGCCGTCGCGCACGACGTGCTCGGGACGCGCGCGCTCGGCCTCATGGGCGTCTCCCCCAGCGTCGCGCCCGCGGAGCTCGCCGACGGTCGCGAACTCGCCGAGCGCCTGGGCCTGCCCGTGCGCTTCGTCGACACGCACGAGATGCAGGACGGCAACTACACGAGCAACCCGCGCGACCGCTGCTTCTTCTGCAAGACGGAGCTCTACGCCGTGTGCCGTCGCGTCGCCGACGACGAGGGCTTCGCGACGATCCTCAACGGCACGAACGCCGACGACCCCGGCGACTGGCGGCCGGGCCTCGTGGCGGCCTCCGACGCGGACGTGTGCTCGCCGCTGCTCGAGTGCGGCGTGGGCAAGGCGGACGTCCGGAGGCTCGCCGAGGCGCTCGGGCTGCCGAACCACGACAAGCCGGCCCTCGCCTGCCTGGCCTCCCGCCTGCCCTACGGGACGCCCGTGACGCCGGAGCGCCTGGGCGCGGTCGACACGGTCGAGCAGCACATGCGCCGCGCCGGATTCCGCGACGTCCGCGCCCGCCACCACGGCCCCGAGGTGCGCCTCGAGGTGGAGCCCGAGCGGGTCGGCGACCTCCGCCGGCTCGTGGGCACCCCCGAATTCGACGCGGTCCTGCGCGGCGCGGGCTTCAGCCGCGCGACCGTGGAGCCCGATGGCTACCGGATGGGCCGCCTCAACGACACGGGCCGCCGAGCCGACGCGACGGAGTGAGGAGACCGATGCCCCGCTGGCCGAAGACCGCCCTGCCCCTGATCGTCGTCGCCCTGTGCGCGTCCCCGCTCTCCGCGCAGCGTCAGGACGACCCGCGCGTCGACAAGACGGACCCCCGCTACTCCGAGGACCCGCGCGACCTCGCGGACCCGCGCAAGGCGGAGGACCCGCGCGCCGCCGACGCGAAGCCCACGCTCGACGAGTCGCTCGAGCCGCTCGAGGGCCGCAAGCTGTTCGAGTCGCTCTACTCGGACGGCAACCTCGTGCAGCTCGGCCGCGCCATGGCCGACAGCCCGTGGGACGTGCTCGACTACATCCGCGACCAGTGCGACCCGTGGCTGCGCGTGCCCGAGGACGGCGAGCCCGCCGCGCCGCCCGAGGACGATACCTCGCCCTCGGAGGACGCCGCCGCGCGCGAGCTCGCGCAGCTCGCGGACTCCGCCATCGGCGACACGCGCTTCGGATACTACGTCGATCGCCTGCTCGGGCTCGGCCCCGCCGACAAGGTGCTCCACGAGGAGCTCGAGGACCTGCTCCAGCAGGGCAGCGCCCTCGTCGAGACCGCGACGACCCCGGAGGAGACGCTGCGCGCGCTCACGCCGCTGCGTCAGAGCCTCGGCCGCGCGCGCGAGCTCGACGACCTCTGGGCGCAGTCGCGCAACCTGTCGCTCATCGGGCAGATCCAGTTCTGGAACGACCGGCCGGCCGACGCCCGCGACAGCATGCGCGAGGCCGTGCGCATCGGTCGCTCCATCCGCGACCTCGACTCGGTCTGGAACGGGCTCACCGTGATCATGCAGACCTCGATCCGGCGCCAGGACTTCGAGGAGGCGCGGAGCGCGCTCCACGAGCAGCACGACATCTCGCAGCAGATCGGCGACGAGCAGACGGCGAGCGCCGTGCTCGACCAGCTCGTCCAGCTCGACCTCTACATCGAGGCGATCGTCCGCTAGCCCGCCCCCTCCCCGCGGGGGAGCGCCTCGACCGCCCCCCGCCGCGGCGGGACTACCGGCCCGCCGAGGGCCTCGGGTAGAATCCGCGCCCCACGGATCCCCCCGGACGAAGAGCGAAGAGCATGGGTCGGCGCGTCGACTGGTACTACCACCGCAAGGGCTGAACGAGCTGCAGCCGCGCCGACGCCTACATGGAGTCGGCCGGCGTGACCGCCCGTGAGGTGGTCGATGCGCGCAAGGAGACGCTCGCGAAGCGCGAGACGATCGCCATCCTGCGCAAGACGACGCGCGTCGTCGCGATGAAGGGCAAGAAGGTCGCGGACTACGACCTCAAGCGCGACCCGCCGCCGGAGAAGGAGCTGCTCGAGGCCATCCTCGGGCCGACGGGGAACCTGCGCGCGCCCGCCGTGCGCTTCGGCAAGACGCTCGTCGTGGGCTTCCAGGAGGACACCTGGAAGGACGTCATCAAGTAGGCGCGGGGCCGGCGGCGCGACGGACGCGCCGCGTCAGCTCTTCGCCTTCTCCGCGGCGTGGAGCGCGTCGTGCTCCTTCGCGTTCGACGGGCGCGTGTCGCGGCCGGGCTCCTCGCTGAGCACCATGTGGACGGCGCCCTTCACGTTCGCGCACTTGTCCGGGAAGTACGGGATGATGAAGCGCACCGGTCCGCCGTCCTCGCGGTCGAGGGGCTTGCCCTTCTTCTCGTAGACGACGAGCGCGGTGCGCATCGTCTCCTCGAGCGGAAGCGACGCCGAGAACTTGCCGTCCTCCGACTCGACCGTGAGGTACTTCGCGTGGAAGCCCGGGCCCACGAGGTCGATGAGCTTGCGCAGGCGCACGGCCTTGCCCTCGAGCCGCTGGTCGAGCTTGGCGATGTCGTCGACCTGGTAGTACTCGTGGACCTGCCCCAGGTCGTAGTGGGTGAAGGCGGTGGGACGCGCGCAGTCGCCCTCGATGACGAGCGCGGCGCCGGGCTTCCGCGGGGCTTTCCGTTGGGGCATGGGTCTCGGTCTCGGGACGTGCGGCGCGGCGGGGTGCCGCGGGGTCGTCCGCCCGACGCGCGGCCGGACGGGTGCGGCATTGTAGGGACCGGAGCGGGCGGCTGAAGACCCGGCCGGCGACGGGCCCCGCGCGCGGCTCCGGGAAACAGTACGGTTCCGGGGCGGTTTTTCCGATGGAAAGAGGACCGGATCACTGCTAATCTCCGGTCGTCGTCGGGCGGGCCTCCCCGGACGTTCCTCCAGGCCTCCCGCCGCACGACCCCGGGCAGCCCGGTTCCGGTCGCGTCGGCCCCACCGCCGGCCGCCGGGCCCCCGCAGCGCCTCCGCCTCCTCCCCCCCTCCGACCGCCTCGCGCGCTCCATGATCCGCTTCTCCAAGATGGCCGACTACGGCGTGCTGGTCCTCGGGCACTTCGCCCGCAACGAGGACCTCCAGGCCAGCGCCACCGAGCTGTCGGAGGCGTTCCACATGCCCAAGTCGGTCGTGGCGAACCTGCTCAAGGCGTTCCGGGAGGCCGGGTTCCTGAGCTCGCGCCGCGGGCTCCACGGCGGGTACCGTCTCGCGCGCCCGCCGCGGGACATCAGCCTGCTCGACATCCTGCGCGCCATCGACGGCCCCGTGCACCTCACCGACTGCGCCCTCGAGGGGCTGCAGGACACCTGCGACTACGAGGACGTCTGCGGCTCCCGGAGCCCGATGCAGGCCGTGAACCAGAAGATCCTCGGGCTGCTCGACGGGACGAGCCTCGCGCAGCTCATGGACGAGACCCAACCGACCACCCCCCAACGGTCCTGACCCGATGACCACCACGAGCCCCAGCCGCCACATCTACCTCGACTACAACGCGACGTCGCCGCTCGACCCGCGTGTGCTCGACGCGATGCTGCCGTTCCTCCGCGAGCGCTTCGGCAACGCGGCGAGCCGCAGCCACAGCTTCGGCTGGGAGGCCGAGGAGGCCGTGAAGATCGCCCGGCAGCACGTCGCCGACCTGCTCGGCGCCGACAGCAAGGAGATCATCTTCACGAGCGGCGCGACCGAGTCGGACAACCTCGCGGTCAAGGGCGCCGTCGAGATGCTCGCCAAGAAGGGCAAGCACGTCGTCACGTGCGTCACCGAGCACAAGGCGATCATCGACACCTGCAAGTACCTCGAGAGCAAGGGCCTCGCCGAGGTCACCTGGCTCGAGGTCGACAAGCACGGTCTCGTGACGCCCGAGCAGGTCGCCGCCGCCCTGCGCGACGACACCGTCCTCATCACGCTCATGACGGCGAACAACGAGATCGGCACGATCCACCCGATCAAGGAGATCGGCGCGCTGGCGAACGAGAAGGGCGTCTGGTTCCACACGGACGCCACGCAGGCCGTCGCGAAGATCCCGTTCGACGTGAACGACCTGAACGTCGACATGGCGAGCCTGTCGGCGCACAAGATCTACGGGCCGAAGGGCGTCGGCGCGCTGTACGTCCGCCGCCGCAACCCGCGCGTGCGCCTCTCACCGCAGATGCACGGCGGCGGCCACGAGCGTGGCATGCGCTCCGGCACGCTCAACGTGCCGGGCATCGTCGGGCTCGGCGAGGCGTGCCGCATCGCGAAGGAGGACTTCGACAAGGATCAGGCGCACTACAAGGCGCTGCGCGACCGCCTCGAGCGATCGATCCGCGGCGCGCTCGACCACGTCGAGCTGAACGGCGACGAGGAGCACCGCCTGCCGACGACCTTCAACGTCTCCTTCGCCTACGTCGAGGGCGAGTCCCTCATCATGGGCATCCCGGAGGTCGCCGTCTCGTCGGGCTCCGCCTGCACCTCGGCCAGCCTCGAGCCGTCCTACGTCCTCCGCGCGCTGGGCGTCGGCGACGACCTCGCGCACTCGTCGATCCGCTTCTCCGTGGGCCGGTTCTCCACCGAGCAGGAGGTCGACGACGCGGCGGACACCGTCATCCGGACCGTCCGCAAGCTGCGCGACATGTCGCCGCTCTACGAGATGGCCCAGGAGGGCATCGACCTCTCCTCCGTGAACTGGAACGCGCACTAGACGCGCCCCTCTCCCGAACCCACCGCACACCCCCGAGCAGATCAGGAGCCTCCCCATGGCCTACAGCGACAAGGTCCTCGACCACTACGAGAACCCGCGCAACGTCGGCAGCCTCGACAAGAACGACAAGCACGTCGGCACCGGAATCGTCGGCGCCCCCGAGTGCGGCGACGTCATGAAGCTGCAGATCAAGGTCAACGACAAGGGCGTCATCGAGGACGCCAAGTTCAAGACCTTCGGGTGCGGCTCCGCGATCGCGTCGTCGAGCCTCGCCACGGAGTGGGTGAAGGGCAAGACGGTCGACGAGGCCCTCGGCATCAAGAACACGGACATCGTCGAGGAGCTCTCGCTCCCGCCGGTTAAGATCCACTGTTCCGTGCTGGCCGAGGACGCCATCCGCGCCGCGCTCTCCGACTACCGCGAGAAGAACGGCGCGCCGGCGGAGAAGAAGGAGAGCTGACGCCAGGCCGCGGCCGCTCCGCGCCGGCGCCGGCCGGGCCCGCGGGTCGTCCGTCCCCAGGAGCCACGAGCACCGTCATGACCGCCCAGGACACCACCGAGGACACCCTCGTCGTCACCGAGCGTGCGGCGAAGGAGTTCAAGCACATCGTCACCCAGAAGGGCCTGCCCGAGACGACGGCGATGCGCCTGTCGGTCAAGGGCGGCGGCTGCTCGGGCTTCGAGTACCAGATCGACATCGAGCACAACGAGGCCGACGAGTTCGACATCGAGTCGCTCCAGCACGGCGTGCGCGTCGTCATCGACATGAAGAGCGAGTTCTACATGGCGGGGACGACCATCGACTTCAACGACTCGCTCATGGAACGCGGCTTCACCTTCAAGAACCCCATGGCGAGCGGGACCTGTGGCTGCGGATCGTCCTTCTCCGTCTGACGACGCGCCCACCTGCCCCGACTGCGGCGAGGCGCCGGGCTCCTCGCTCGCCTGCCTCGCGTGCGGGGCGGTGCTCGACGAGTGCGTGGACGGCAACCACTTCACGCGCCTGGGCCTCGACCCGCTGCAGCCGTACGACCACGACGCCGCGGAGCGCGCGTACCTCGAGCTGTCGCGCGCGCTCCACCCCGACTTCCACGGCGCGGCCGACGCCGCGCTCCAGGAGCGCGCGCTCCGCAACAGCGCGCTGCTCAACGAGGCCTGGCGCACGCTCGAGGACGACCAGCACCGCGCCGAGTACCTCCTCGAGCTGCACGACCCCGGCGTCCTCGACCGGCACAAGAAGCTCTCGCCGCAGTTCCTCATGGAGGCCATGGAGGTCAGCGAGGAGCTCGACGACGCCCGGACGTCCGGCTGCCAGGAGACCGTCCGCCGCATCGCCGAGACGGCGCGCCAGGAGATCGACGAGCGCATGAAGGGCGTGGCCGACGCGTGCACCGCGACGATCAAGCGCATCGCACGGGACGAGCCCGGCCGGCGCGAGTCGCGGCCGGCCCAGCTCCTCAGCCCCCACGACTGGAACACCGAACAGATCGCCGTGCTGCTGCACCAGGCGCGCGTCTACCGCAGGATCCTCAAGGACACGGAGCACATCGGATGAGCGAGAAGACGGGCGACGTCGTCATCGGCATCGACCTCGGGACGACGAACTCCCTCGCCGCGATCGTCGGGAAGGACGGTCCGCGCATCCTCACCCGGGAGGACGGCGCGGCGCTCATCCCGTCGGTCGTCTCCTTCCTCGACGACGGCGGACACCTCGTGGGCGAGGAGGCCCGTGCCCGCTCGGTGACGCACCCCCGCTCGACCGTGCACTCGGTGAAGCGCCTCATGGGCCAGCACCTCGAGGAGGTGCGACGCCGCGAGGGCGACCGCCTGGGCTACGAGGTCGTGGCCACCGAGGACAGCGAGCTCGCGCGGGTCCGCATCGGCGACAAGCTCTACACGCCGCAGGAGATCTCCGCGCTCGTGCTGCGCGAGGTCAAGCGCGTCGCGGAGCAGGCGCTGGGGCACGAGGTCGAGCAGGCGGTCATCACGGTCCCGGCGTACTTCGACGACTCGCAGCGGCAGGCCACGCGCGACGCGGCCCGCATCGCCGGTCTCCAGGCGCTGCGCATCGTCAACGAGCCCACGGCGGCGGCGCTGGCGTACGGCCTCGACACGTCACGCGAGGGCACGGTCGTCGTCTACGACCTGGGCGGCGGCACCTTCGACGTCTCCGTGCTCAAGATCACGCAGGGCGTCTACAAGGTCGCGGCCACCGCCGGCGACACGCATCTCGGCGGCGACGACTTCGACCACGAGATCATGGACCGCATCCTCCACGCGGTGCGCGACCACGTGTCCGCCACGGCGACCATCCCCGTCGAGGCCCTGCAGCAGATCCGGCTCTCGGCCGAGGGGCTGAAGCGCCAGCTCTCCGAGCGGCAGGACGCGCACCTGGAGATCGACCTCGGCCTCGACGAGCCCATCGCGTTCCGCATCACGCGTCAGGAGTTCGAGGCCGCCGTCCGGCCGCGCCTCGACGAGACGCTCGCCTGCTGCCGCGCCGCGCTCAAGGACGCCGGCGTCACGCCGGACCAGGTGGACGAGGTCGTGCTCGTGGGCGGCTCGACGCGCATCCCGCTCGTGCGCGCGCTCGTCGAGGAGATGTTCGGCCGCACGCCGCACACGGAGCTCGACCCGGATCGCGTCGTCGCGCTGGGCGCGGCGATCCAGGCCGACGTCCTCTCCGGCGGCAACAAGGACCTCCTCCTGCTCGACGTCATCCCGCTCTCGCTCGGCATCGAGACCGTCGGCGGCGCGTTCGCGAAGCTCGTGACGCGCAACAGCACCGTGCCCGCGCGCGCGACCGAGATGTTCTCGACCTCCGTCGACGACCAGACCTCCATCGAGATCAACGTCTTCCAGGGCGAGCGCGAGCTCGTGCGGGACTGCCGCCCGCTGGGCGCGTTCAAGCTGCGCGGCCTGCCGGGGATGCCCGCCGGGCTCCCGCGCGTCGAGGTGACCTTCCTCGTGGACGCGGACGGCGTGCTCACGGTCAAGGCGCGCGAGCAGCGCAGCGAGCTCGAGGCGTCCATCGACGTCGTCCCGAGCCACGGCCTCACGCGCGACGAGGTGAAGGACATCATCCGCGACTCCATCAAGGAGGCGCGCAGCGACTTCGCGGCGCGCGAGCTCATCGAGCTGCGCAACAAGGCGCACAACCTCGCGACGGGGACCCGGCGCGTGCTCGCCATGCCCGAGATGCCGTTCACGGACGCGCAGCGCAAGGACATCGAGGACGACCTCGCACGGCTCGACACGCTGTCGAAGGGCGAGGACGTCGCCGCCCTCCGCGAGGCGTGCGATGCGTTCGGCGACAAGACGCAGGCGCTGGCCGACCAGGCCATCGGCGAGGCGATCAAGGCGGAGCTGAACCGGGAGCAGTCGCGGCTCCCGTCGTGACGCCCGTCGCCCCGCGCCGCCACCCGCACCCGGAGGGAGCATGGACGAGTTCGACTGGACGGACACCGAGGAGGTGGGCATCCGGCTGCAGGAGACGCACCCGGACGTCGACCCGCTGACCGTGCGCTTCACCGACCTGCGCGACAAGGTCCTCGCGCTGCCGGGCTTCGTGGGCACCGCCGAGCACTGCGGCGAGAAGATCCTCGAGGCCATCCAGATGGCGTGGCTCGAGGAGCACCGGGACGCCGCGACGTGACGGCGTACGAGACCACGCTGCCCGTGCGCTTCGGGCAGGTCGACTACGCGGGGATCATGTTCTACCCGCGCTTCTTCGACAACTTCCACGCGGCCTTCGAGGACATGTTCGGCGACCGCCTCGGCGTGCCGTACATGTCGATCCTGACCGACCGCCGCATCGGCTTCCCCACCGTCAGCATCACGACGGACTTCAAGAAGCCGTTCCGCTTCGGCGAGCCCATGCGCCTCGTCGTCGACGTGCTGCGCATCGGCACCTCGTCGGCGACGCTACGCTACCGCGGCTTCAACGGCGACTCGGACGAGGTGTCGGTCGAGGCGCAGGGCACGATCGTGGTGATCGACCTCGACACCTTCGAGACGATGCCGTTCCCGGACGACATCCGCGCGGTGCTCGAGGACCTCACGGCCTGACTCCGCCGCGACCGCCCGCCGCGTCGCTCGGCTTGATGGGCCGGGCGCGACAACCTATCGTCCGCGCTCCCGTGTCCTCCCGCGCACCCTGCCGCCCCGCCCCCCGGACGCCGCGCGTCTCCGCCGGCGGCGCGCACCGCCCGTGGATCGCGGGACTCCTCGCGCTCGTCGCGCTGCTGCCCGGCGCCGCGGCGCGCTCCGCCCCCCCGCTCCCGTCCACGCCGATGACGCCCACGACGCCCGCCGTCCGATCGATCGTCCGTCTCCACGAGACCCACGCCCACCGGATCCACGTCGAGACCACCGTGGAGCACGTCGACGGCGAGACGCTCGACGTCTCGATGCCCGTGTGGACGCCGGGCAGCTACCTCGTGCGCGAGTACGCGCGCCACGTCCTCGACCTCGCGGCGCGCGACGCGGACGGAGCGCCGCTCCCGGTGACCAAGCTCGACAAGAACACCTGGCGCGTCACGACGCGGGGCAGCGCGACCGTCACGGTGTCCTACGCGCTCCACGCGAACGAGCGCTCCGTCCGCACGAACCACGCCGACGCGGACCACGCGTTCCTCTCGCCCGCCGGCGTCTTCATGCGCGTGTCCGACCGGCCGGACGCGCCGCACCGCATCACCGTCGAGGCGCCCGACGAGTGGGAGGTCTTCACGAGCCTCCCGCGCGACGGCCAGGCCTTCGTCGCGGCCGACTTCGACGTGCTCGTCGACAGCCCGCTCGAGGTCGGCCCGCACGAGGTGCTCGCGTTCGAGCACGACGGCGTGCCGCACCGCATCGTGCTCGCCGGCGACAACGAGCTCGACCGGGACGTCCTGCTCACCGACGTCACCGCCATCGTCGCCGAAGTCGCGTCGGTGTTCGGGCACATGCCGTTCGAGGACTACACCTTCATCCTCGCGTTCGTGGACTCCGGCGGCGGCGGCCTCGAGCACCTCGCGTCGAGCGTCTGCATGATCGACCGCTGGGCGGTCACGTCCTCCGCCGACAAGTACCGCAACGTGCTCTCGCTCATCGCGCACGAGTACTTCCACGCGTGGAACGTGAAGCGCTTCCGCCCCGAGGCGCTCGGCCCCTTCGACTACGACCGCGAGGTCTACACGCGCGACCTCTGGGTCGCCGAGGGCGTCACGAGCTACTACGACGACCTCTGCACCCTGCGCGCCGGCTACTACCCCGACGCGAAGAAGTACCTCGAGGAGCGGGCGAACGCGTTCCGCAAGGAGGCCGAGCGGCCGGCGTCGCAGCGCATGAGCATGGCGCAGTCGAGCCACGACGCCTGGATCAAGCTCTACCGCCCCGACGAGAACAGCGCGAACAGCACGATCTCGTACTACAGCAAGGGCGCGCTCGTCGCGATGATGCTCGACCTGCGGATCCTGCGGCTCACGGCCGGAAGGGCAGGACTGCGCGACGTGCTCCGCCTCGGATGGGAGACGTACACGACGCAGGGCATCGGCTTCCCCGAGGGCGCGTTCCAGCAACTCGCGTCGGAGGTCGCCGGCGAGGACCTCGCGTCGTTCTTCGACGCCTACGTCCGCGGCACGGACCCGCTCGCGCCCGACGACGACCTCCGCTGGGTGGGCCTCCGGCTCACCGTGAAGCCGAAGGCGCCCGGAGACCGTCGCCTCGAGGAGGACGCCGACGGCTTCCCCCTCGAGCCGCGGCTCGGCCTCGACACGAGCGGCGCGAACGGGCTCTGCAAGATCGACGCGGTGCTCGAGGGCGGCCCCGCGTGGTCCGCCGGCCTCAACCCCGACGACCTGCTCCTCGCGATCGACGGCATGCGCGTCTCACCGGGCGACCTGCGCGACCGCCTCGACCGCGCGGGCGGCGGCGGCCCGGTGGAGGTCACCTTCTTCCGCGGTCAGTCGCTGCGTCGCGTCCTCGTCGAGCCCGAGCTGCGCCGCCTCGAGGACTGGTCCCTCGAGCCGCTCGACGAGGTCACCGACGAGCAGGCCGCGGCCTACGAGGCCTGGCTGGGCTCGAAGCACCCGTCCCGGAGCTGAGCGTCCGGGGCCCGACGGCCCGGCCGCGGCGCGGTCGCGCGGCACGCCGCCCCGCGCTCCCGCGCGACGTCCCCGGCTCAGCCCGCGGGGATCTCGTCCTTCTGCTGACGCGTCATGAGGTCGCGCACGGCCTCGAGCGGGTTCTTGCCGTCGAACAGCACCGCGTGGATCTCGCGGCTGATGGGCATGTCGACGCCGTGCTCGTCCGCGAGCTCCACGACGGCGCGCACGGTCGTCACGCCCTCGGGCACGCCGGGGATCGTCGGGAGCACGTCCTCGAGCTTCGCGCCGCGGCCGATGCGTTCGCCGACGGCGCGGTTGCGTCCGTGCGGGCTCACGCAGCTCACGACGAGGTCGCCGATGCCGGACAGACCGCTGAAGGTCTCCGGCCGACCGCCCAGCGCCACGCCCAGCCGCGCCATCTCGGTCTGGCCGCGCGTCAGCAGCGCCGCCTTCGTGTTGTCGCCGAAGCCCAGACCGTCGACGAGTCCGCCGGCGATGGAGAGCACGTTCTTGAGCGCGCCGCCGTACTCCACGCCGACGAGGTCGTCGGAGGTGTAGACGCGGAAGCGCTCCGTCGTGAAGAGGTCCTGGACGCGCAGCGCGAGCCCGGGGTCCTCGGACGCGGCGACGACCGCGGTCGGCATGCGCGCCGCGACCTCCTCCGCGTGGCTCGGCCCGGAGATCGCGGCCACGGCCCGGTCGCCGGCGACCTCCGTGATGATCTCCGTCGCGCGTTTCTTGCCCGGGATCTCGAGGCCCTTGGTCGCCGAGATGAACGGGCGCCCCTTGCGCAGGTGCTCACGCAGCTGGACGAGCACCTCGCGCAGGTAACGGCTGGGCACCGCGCTCACGATGAGGTCGGCGTGCTCGAAGAACGTCGGGTCGGGGGAGACGGTGATGCCCTCGGGGATCGGGAAGCCGGGCAGGTAGCGCCGGTTCTCCCGGTGGAGGTTCATCTGCTCGGCGACCTGCTCCGAGTGCGCCCACTGGATCACCGACGCCCCCCGCTCCACGAGGACCGTGGCGAGGGCCGAGCCCCAGGCGCCGTCTCCGAGAATCGCGACCTTCTCCATGTTCACACCGTCCTGACGTCTTGGTTCGAGGCCGAGCCATCGTACTTATCCTCCGTCCCGGCGCGAATCCTGCGGAAGTTGTCGCGGTGGCGCAGCGTGATGAGCAGCGCGAGCGCGGCGAGCACGCCGGTGCCGTCGAGCACACGGCCCTCCCAACCCAGCGCGCGCCCCACGAGCTGCGCCGCGGGCAGGCTCCAGCCGAGCGCGACGCTCGCCACCGACACGTAGCCGAGCCCCTTCTTGAGCACGACGTGCACGGCGACCGCGACGAGCGCCAGGACCCAGTCGAGCGCGAGCGCGCCGCCGATGAGCGTCGCGACGCCCTTGCCGCCCCGGAAGCCCGAGGTCGCGGGGTAGACGTGCCCGAGCACGGCCGCCGCGAGCAGCAGCACCGAGCCGTCGGCGTCCACGACCCAGGGCGCGTCCGCGAGCCCGAGGTCGGCGGCCGGCGCCCGCAGGAGCGCGACCGGCACCGCGCCCTTCGCCACGTCGAGCAGCAGCACGGCGCGCCCCCACCCCCGGCCGAGCGCCCGGCCGACGTTCGTGGCGCCCGGGTTGCCGCTGCCCACCGTGCGGATGTCGACCCCGCGGACACGCGCCGCCAGCGAGGCAAACGACACGCACCCGATCGCGTAGGCGAGGGCGATCGACCAGGGAGCGGACATGGGGCGGCCCATCGTAGCCATGCGGCCGTCCCCGCGCGCCCCCGGTCGACGGCGGTCGGACGCGCGCGCCGGGCACCCGGCGGCGGTCGCCCGTCGGTCCCCTGGGAGCCCCGGGGACCATCCACTATCATGAGCCGCCCCCGCGCCCCGAACCCCGCTCCGGACCCCGTCATGCGCGCCGTTCTCGCAGGACTCGCCCTCCTCCTCGCCCCCGCCGTCGTCGTCGCCCAGGAGACCTTCCGGGACCCCGACTTCGACTTCTCGATGATCACGCCGCCCGGCATGGTCCTCACGACCGTCGCGGAGCAGGAGGCGGCCGGCGGCCCGGTGTTCGAGAACGTCTCGCGCGCGGACGCCGGCGACGCGCCCGTCGTGCACACGTGGGTGTGGCGCGACCTCACCGGCCGCGACCGCAACATCTCCCTGCTGCTGCGCGACGGCGCCTTCCCGTTCTCCGGCCCGGACGAGTTCAAGGACGCGGTCCAGACGACCATGGGCCTGACCGTCGACGGCGAGCAGCAGCTCGCGCCGCCCGACTACCGCTACGGCATGCGCGTCGAGGGCACGCGCGTCCGCGGCGACGGCGCCGTCGTCCGGCAGACGGACGTGTTCATGCCGATCTCCGTCGAGCCGCCGCGCTCGCTGAACCTGCGCTTCGACGCGCTCGACGTCGACTGGACGCTCGTGTGGCCCGAGTTCGAGAAGAGCCTGCGCTCGCTCGACGTCCCGCAGCCCGCGGCCGGCGGCGCCGGCGGGGCGCCCGGCGCG
>JAUIEF010000225.1 GCA_030428785.1 bacterium | reverse complement strand
GCGCGAGGGTCCCGCCGTCGGGCGAGAAGGCGCCGTCGCCGAAGCTGCTCCGCTGGACCTCCGCGACGACGCGTGCGTCCGACAGGAGCAGCGCCTCGAGCGCCGCCTCGCGCAGCGCGCGGAGGTCCGGCGCGTCGGGGACCCGCGTCAGGGCGTCACCGGCGATCCGCCGCGCGACGGCCGCCTCGGCGAGCAGGTCGAGCACCTCCCACCGCCGCCCCGGCCGGCCGGCGACGGCGACGAGCCGCGCCTGGTCCGCGGCGCTGCGCGCGAGGTGCGCGGACGCCTCCTCGCGCGCCGCGCGCTCGGCGTCCGCGAGCTCTCCGAGCGACCAGGCGGCCCACGCGCTGCCGACGAGACCGACGAGCAGCACGAGGACGAGCGTCGCCGCGGCGGGGTTGCGCCGGGACCACCGCGCGAGCCGACCGATCGGACCGACCGGCCGCGCGAGCACGGGCCGCCCGGCGGCGACGCGCGCGAGGTCGTCCGCGAGCGCGAGCGCGCTCCCGTAGCGGCGGGCGAGGTCCTTCTCGAGCGCCGTCGCGACGACGACGGACAGGTCGCGCCGCACGCCGCGCGCGAGCCGCGCCGGGTCGACGGGCTCCTCGCGCTCGATGCGTCGCGCCACGCCCTCGACCGTCGGCGCCTCGAACGGACGGCGCCCCGTGAGCGTCTCGTGCAGCACGACGCCCAGCGCCCAGACGTCGGTGCGCGGGTCGCGCGCGCCCTCGCCCGCGAGCCGCTGCGGCGACATGTACGCCGTCGTCCCGACGAGGTCGCCGCTGCGCGTGAGCGTGGGCACGGACGAGGCGTCGGCGCGCGCGAGCCCGAAGTCCACGACGACCGGCTCGCCGGACTCGCCGTGCAGCAGGATGTTCGCCGGCTTGACGTCGCGGTGCACGACCCCCGCCTCGTGCGCGGCGTGCAGCGCGCGCGCGGCGCGCTCGACGAGCGCCACGGCCTCCTCCGGCGCGAGCGGCCCGCGCGCGAGCCGCGCCTCGAGCGACTCGCCGGGGACGAAGCGCATGGAGAGGTAGGCGCGCCCGTCGAGCTCGCCGGCCTCGTGCACGACGCACAGACCCGGGTGGTCGAGCCGCGCGATGGCCTCGACCTCGCGGCGCACGCGCGCGGGGAGCCGGCCGCCCGGCATCCCTGGCAGGACCTTGAGCGCGACGGTGCGGCCGTAGCGATCGTCGTGCGCGAGGTGCACGACGCCCTGGCCGCCGCGACCGAGCTCGCGCAGCAGGCGGAACGGACCGAGGCGCGGGGCGTCGGCGTGCGCGTCGTCGTCGTCCGGTCCCGCAGCGCCGGCGCCCGACCCGGGCACGCCCGCCCCCGCGTCGACGGCGCGCGGCTCGCCGCCGAGCGCCTCCCACTCGGCGCGCAGCCGGTCGGCGTGCGCGGGGTGGCGCGCGACGTGCTCCTCGAGCAGACGGAGGGCCTCGGTCTCCGGGAGCCCGGCCGCCTCGGCGAGGAACCGGGCGACGACGTGTTGCCCGACGGCGCCCATGCGAGCGGACGAGGATACCCGCCGGGGACGTCGGACGCCGCCGCGAGGCGAGGCTGGAATCGCGGCGGCGGGCGCGCGAGACTCGGGACCGACGATCGCCGCGCGCGACCGTCGGCCCGGGGCAGCGGGCGCCGGACCCTCCGACGACCGACTTCCATCCTCCGCACCCCGGAGCCGTCATGTCACGCCCCCTGAAGAGCCTCGTCCTCGCCGTCGCCGTCCTCGTCGTGACCGCGCCCGCCTGCTCGGACGCCTCCGCCGCGACGCCCGAGTGCTGCGACCAGGCCGCCGACCTCATCGCGCAGATGGACGACTGCTGCGCCGAGAACTTCGGCAGGCCCGCGCCGGAGCGGACGGGCTGCTGCGTCGAGGGCATGGCCATCGACGCGACGGAGCGCCCCGAGTGCTGCGTCGAGGCCCTCGCGCTCCGCGCGCAGATGTCCGAGTGCTGCCGCGAGGGCATGAGCTCCGCGGACGACGTCTGCTGCGAGGGCTGAGGTCGCGCCCCGCGTGCTCAGTCGCCCGGCGGCCGCGGGGTCTCCGGCTCGTCCGTGCGCCGGTAGTCGCCACGGCTGAAGCGCTTCTCGAGCCAGCAGTACATCATGATGAAGAAGTAGCGGCTGCCCATCTCCTTGAGGCGCAGCTTGCTCTCGCCGGCCTCGCGGTTGCGCCACGAGATGGGCACGACCGTCCAGGTGTAGCCGCGCACGATCGCCTTGAGCGGGATCTCGATCGTGAGGTTGAAGTGCGGCGAGAGGAACGGTCGGCAGCCCGCGACGACCTCGCGACGGTACGCCTTGAACGCGTTCGTCACGTCGTTGCACCGGATGTGGAACACGTGCCGGATGACCTGGTTCGCGAGCCGGTTGATGGCGAGCTTGAACCACGGGTAGTCGATGACGCGGCTGCCCTCGACGAAGCGGCTGCCGAAGACGCAGTCCCAGCCCTGCTGCAGCGTCTCCCAGTAGAGGACGGCGTCGTCCGGGCTGTCCGACTCGTCGGCCATCATGACGCAGACGGCGTCGCCGGTGAACGCGTCGAGACCCGCGACGACGGCGCGGCCGTAGCCGTGCGGGCCGTCGTTGCGGACCGGCACGACCTCGGCGATCTCCCGCGCGAGGCCCGCGAGCACCTCGGGCGTCGCGTCCGTGCTGCCGTCGTCGACGACGACGATCTCGTGCGGGACGCCCTTCGCCGCGAGAGCCTCGTGCAGGTGCCGCACGGTCGACGCGAGGTGGTGCTCCTCGTTGTGCGCGGGGATGACCACGGAGAACCGTTCGAGACGGCGGCGCGCGGCGCCGGCGTCGTCGGTCGCGCCCGGGGCCGCGTCCGCGGCCGCGTCGGCGCGCGGCGGCTCCCGCGACGTCCCGCGCTCGTCCTCGTGCTCGCTCTCGTCCATGGTCGGGCCGGATGATCGCCGATCGGGACGACGGGATGAAGGACCGTCCGGCGCGCCGGCGCCGGACGACGGGTCAGCGCGCGTCGTCGGCGTCGTCCGTCGCGGGCGGGACCTCCCCGCGCGGCGGCCCGCGCTCCGCGAGCACGGACGACAGGAGCGCGAGCGCGGCGAGGTCCTCCTCGGTGCGCTCCTCCTCCCGCACGAAGCGGTCGGGCTCCGTGCGGATGAGGTACTCCCGCGGTCGCACGGGCCCCGCACCGTCGTTGTCCATCCACACGAGCTTGTGGGTGAGCGTGCGCGCCATGAGCTTGATGCCCCACTTGGGCCCCGGGCCGTTCGGCTCGAACATCTCCGAGTAGACCCACGCGCGGGCGCCGGGCACCGACGGGTCGGTGAGCTGCGGCAGGAAGCTCACGGAGTCGAGGGCGGCGGTCGCGGGGACGCGCGCGCCCGCGCGGTCGGCCAGCGTGCGGTACACGTCCGAGAGGTTCACGAGCGCGCCGCTCGCGCCCGCGGCGACCCCCGGCCCGGCGACGACGAGCGGGACGCAGACGCCGCCGTCCTCGAAGGAGCCCTTGAGCAGCCGCCGGTCGACGCCGGGCGGCGCGGCGGCCGCGGGCGTGCCGTTGTCGGCGGTGAAGACGACGAGCGTGTTCGCGAGGTCGACCCCGTCGAGCAGTCGGCCGAACTCGTGGTCGAGCGCCATGACCATCGCCTCGTACCGCGCGCGCGGGTGCTGCCCGACCTCGAGGCCCGGCGGCAGGAGCTCGGCGGGCGGCGCGTGGAGCGGCTTGTGCGGCGCGTTGTAGGCGACGTACGCGAAGCGCGGCCCGTCCGTCGCGTGCCACCAGTCGAGTACCGCGTCCGTGATCGCGGTCGTGTTGTAGACGGTCTCGGCGGAGACGCGGCCGTCGTCGACGCGACGCCAGTCGGAGTAGCCGCCGCCCTCGAGCGTGTAGACGGTGCCCGCGAGGTGGTGGTCGAAGCCGAGCACACGCAGCGCCTCCGTCGAGACGCCGTGGACGTCGTTGCCGAGGTGGTTCTTGCCCGCGGCGAGCGTCGCGTAGCCCGAGGCGTGGAGGAGCTCGGGGAGGGTGAGGCCGTCCGTGCCGAGCGGCGGGTTCACCTCGTCGGGATACTTCACGGCGTCCTTGCCGCGCACGACCGTGCCGATGCCCTCGCGGTACGCGTACACGCCGAGCAGCAGGCACACGCGCGACGGCGAGCAGACGGGGTCGCTGTACGCGCGCCCGAAGGAGACGCCGCGCGCGGCGAGGCGGTCGATCGCGGGCGTGTCGATGACCGCGAGGTCGTCGCGGCTCATGTCGTCCGCGACGACGAGCAGGATGTCGGGCGGCGTCGCGTCGTCGCCGGCCCGGGGCGTCGCGGCCCGGCCGGGGAGCGCCTCAGCGACGGCCCCCTCGGCGGCCCGCGCGACGCCGGAGCACGCGAGCGCCGCGGCGAGGAGCAGCGCGGGGCCGGCCGCGCGACGCGCCGTCGGCCGCCGCGCCGGCTCGTCCGCGAGGAGCGCCCAGCGCTCGTGGTCGCGCCAGCGCCCGCCGATCTTCAGGTACCGCGGCGAGAAGCCCTCGAGCCGGAAGCCGAGCCGTTCGACGAGCGCGCGCGAGCGGTCGTTGCCCGGCTGGATGTTCGCCTCGACGCGGTGCAGGCCCTCCTCGCGGAAGAGCGCGCGCACGGCGCGACGCACGGCCTCCGTCATGAGCCCGCGCCGCTCGTGGCCGGCGAACGCGTAGTACCCCAGGTACGCGCTGCGGAAGTTGCCGCGCACGATCTCCGACGCGTTGACGACGCCGGCCGGCGCGCCCTCGGGCAGGACGGCGAGGAACGACCGCATGTCGTCGCGCCGCGTGCGCGCGAGCCACGCGCGGTACGCCGCCGCCGTGTCGGGCGGGTGCACGAGGCCGGCGTGCAGCGCGCGGCTCGCGCGGACCGCCGCGGTGAACGCCGGGGCGTCGTCCGCCCTCGGCGCGCGCAGCGTGAAGCCCGGGATCGCAGCTCGTCCGCCCACCGGCTCCTCAGAAGGGCGCGGCGTCCGCCGTCGGCCCGTAGGTCGACGGCACGGCGACGTTGAGCAGGCGCAGGTACACGCTGAGCTGCCCGCGGTGGTGGATCATGTGGTGCACCGTGACGGTGCGCAGCGCCCGGTGGCGCGGCTCGGACATGAACACCTTGTCGCCGGCGCGCATGGTCCAGGTCTCGAGCATCATCGGGTCGTCCCGGTCGGCGAGCGCCTCGCGGAAGGCCGCGACGTTGCGGTCGAACTCCTCGAGCATCGCCCCGGTGTCCGTCACGACGTACGGCTCGTAGTCGCCCGGTACGGCGAGGTCGACGTCGGCCTCGAGGATGGTGCGCGCCCAGCCCGGCGTCTCGACGAGGTGCCCCGCGAGCTGGCCGAGCGTCATGGACTTCAGGTGCGGGTGCCACTTGAGCATGTCCCGGGGAACGGCCTCGAGCAGCGGGCGGGTGAGCGCGGCTTCCCGCGTGAAGTGGTCCACCAGCGCGGAGGCGAGGGACATGGAGGACTCCGGGAGAGAGTGCGACGGGCTGCCCGGCGCCATGGTACCGGCGGACGGCGGGAGCGGGCGGATGCGCGACGCACCGCGCCGCACCCGACATCCGGTTCCCGGAGCGCGTCGCCGGGGCGCGCCCGGTGCCCGACGGCGGTCGGCCGGGCACGCCCGTTGCCCGGGAGCGGTCCGCCGGGCCCGCCCCACCTCTTGACGGCGCGCCCGCCAACGTGTAACTTCTTGGTTACCTATGGATGGCGACCCGATGAGCGCCGTGTTCGCGGCCCTCGCGAACGAGCACCGCAGGACGATCCTCGACGTGGTCAAGGCCGCGCCGGGGTGCAACGTGAACCACGTGGCGGGTCACTTCGAGATGAGCCGGATCGGCGTGATGAAGCACCTCGACGTCCTCGTCGACGTCGGCCTGCTCATCTCGGAGAAGCACGGTCGCGAGCGGCGGCTCTGGTTCAACGTCGTGCCCATCCAGGAGATCCACGAGCGCTGGACCACCGAGTTCAGCGCGCTGTGGGCGAGCAAGCTGACCCAGATCAAGTACGCCGTCGAGAGCGGAGCGGACGACGATGACGAGTGAGCAGACGGAAGCCGCGGCGCCCTTCGACGACCGCCCCCTCGCCGACACGCTCGCGAGGGGCACGGGCGAGAAGGCGATCTTCGAGGTCGTCGTGCGCGGCACGCCCGAGGCCGTGTGGCACGAGATCACCAAGCGCGACGCGCCGCAGGAGGTCGTGTTCGACGCGGTCATGCACGTCGACCGGCTCGAGCCCGGCGGCCAGGTGCGCATGCGCACCAAGGACGACAAGTATACCGCGGTCGTCGGCGAGATCCTCGTCTGGGACCCGCCGCGCCGCTACGCGCACACGATGCGCTTCACGCAGTACGACGACGCGCCCTGCACGGTCGTCTACGACCTCGCGCGGGAGGGCGATACGGTGCGCTTCCGGCTCACCTGCCTCGACATGCCCGCCGGCACGAAGACGACGAAGCAGATGCGCCAGGGCGGCACGATGATGGTGAACACCCTCAAGGCGATGGTCGAGACGGGGCGCCCGACGCTCGGCATCCGCATCGCCTACCGGATCTTCGCGCTGCTCGGCCCGCTCATGACGCCGAAGCGCTGCCGCACCGAGCACTGGCCGTTCGACAGGAAGGACTGACGCGACGCGCGTCGGACCCGGCAATCACCCCCACCAGGACATCCCCCATGGCCAAGAGCCCCGAGGAGATGGCGGCCGCGATGGTCGCCAACATGAAGGGGCAGACCGGCAGGACGCTCGCGCAGTGGATGGAGCTCGCGAAGTCGAGCGGCGAGTCGAAGCACGGTCAGATCGTGAAGCACCTCAAGACCGAGCACGGGCTGGGGCACGGCTACGCGAACCTCGTGGCGGCGAAGACGCTCGAGGGTCCGGGCGGCGCGAAGAGCGGCGACGACCTCGTCGGCGCGCAGTACGCCGGCAAGAAGGAGGGCCTGCGCCCGATCTACGACGCGGTCATCGCGGCGGTCGGCAAGCTCGGGAAGGACGTCGAGGTGAGCCCGAAGAAGACCTATGTGAGCCTGCGGCGCAGCAAGCAGTTCGCGCTCGTGCAGCCGTCGACGGCGACGCGCGTGGACATCGGCCTGTGCCTGAAGGGCGACGCGCCGACGGACCGGCTCGAGGACGCGGGCTCGTGGAACGGCATGGTGTCCCACCGCGTGCGCGTCACCGACGCGATGCAGGTGGACGCCGAGCTGAAGCGCTGGTTGAAGGAGGCGTACGGACGCGCGTAGCGCCGGGCGCGAGGCGGATCCCGGGGAGGGACCCACCGCGGTCCGCGGACGAGCGGACCGGTGCGCCGAGGAGGCGCGAAAGGCAGGACGTGATGGTGAAGGTCGTGATCGCGGTCGTCGCGGGCTACGCGGCGTGGACCGTGCTGTGGCTGGGCGGCAACGCCGCGCTCTTCGCGGAGGCGGCGGAGGTCGTCGGCGCGGGCGAGGCGTACACGGAGGCGGGGCCGCTCGTCGGCGCGCTCGTGCTGAGCGTCGTCTGCTCGGTGGTCGCCGGGCTGCTCTGCGCGAAGCTCGCGGGCGAGCGCGCGAAGGGCGCGCTCACGACGCTCGCCGCGCTGCTCCTCGCGACGGGCCTCGGCGTGCAGGGCGGCGTCTGGGACCTCATGCCGGTCTGGTACCACGTGACCTTCCTGGCGCTGCTCGTGCCGGTGGTCGTCGTGTGCGGTCGCGCGGCGGCGAGCCCGACGACGGGCCGCGTCGCCACGGCCTGAGCGGGCGGCGCGC
>JAUIEF010000018.1 GCA_030428785.1 bacterium | reverse complement strand
TTCCAGAGCTCGGCGAGCTCCTCCGCGAGCGACTTCACGACGTCCGCGTCGACGCCCTCGACCATGACGCGCGCGAGGTTCTCGGTGCCCGAGTAGCGGAGCACGATGCGGATGTCGGCGCCGTGCTCGGCCTCCGCCTCCGCGACGCGCGCCGTGACGGCCGGCAGCCGCTCGAGCGGGGGCCGCGCCTCGAGCGGCACGTTGAGCAGCAGCTGCGGCACCTCCGGCACGGCGTCGATCGCCGCGGCGAGGTCCGTGCCCGTGTCGACGAGGCCCTCGAGCACGCGGAGCGCGGTGTAGAGGCCGTCGCCCGTGAAGTCGTTCTCGGCGCCGAAGAGCAGGTGGCCGGACGCCTCGCCGCCCAGGCCGAAGCCGCCCTCCTTCATCGCGGCGTGCACGTAGCGGTCGCCGACGGCCGTGCGCAGCAGCGTGATGCCGCGCTCGGAGAGCATGCGCTCGAGGCCGAGGTTGCTCATGACCGTCGCGACGACGGTGTCGCCGGCGAGCTTGCCCGTGTCGTGGAACCACGTGCCGAGCAGGCCGAGCATGTGGTCGCCCGTGCACGTGCGCCCGGCGGCGTCGACCATGAGCACGCGGTCCGCGTCCCCGTCGAAGGCCAGGCCGAGGTCGAACACGCCGGACTGCACCGCGCTCGACAGCGCGCCGAGGTGCGTCGAGCCGCAGTCGTCGTTGATGTTGCGGCCGTCGGGCTCGCAGCAGAGCGCCGTGACGTCGGCGCCCAGCTCCTTGAGCACGAAGGGCGCCGTCGCGCTCGCCGCGCCGTGCGCGCAGTCCGCCGCGAGCCGCAGCCCGCCGAGGTCCAGGTGCCCGAAGCGCTCGACCATCGCGTGGATGTAGTCGACCGCGCCGTTCTCCACGAGCGGCGCCGCGGCGACGCGGCCGGTCTGCAGCTCGGCGGGCGGCTCCGTCTCGGCCTCGCCGCCCAGCGCCTCGACGCGCGCCTCGAGCGCGCGCTCCTGCTCGTCGGTGAGCTTGTGGCCTCCGGGGCCGAACGTCTTGACGCCGTTGTCGCGCCAGGGGTTGTGCGAGGCCGAGACGACGATGCCGCGGGCCGCGCCGCGCGTGCGCATGGCCATCGGCAGGCCGGGGGTCGGCACGACGCCGAGGTCGACGACCGTCATGCCGGCCAGCGTGAGCCCCTCCGCGAGCGCGGTGACGATCGCGGGGCCGGACTCGCGGGTGTCGCGCGCGAGCAGCACGAGCGGCTCGTCGCCGCCGACGTGCTCCTCGACGACCTGTTCGCCGAGCGCGCGACCGAGCCTCACGAGGAACGGCGCCGCGAGCGGGCCCTCCCCGGCGAGGCCCCGGATGCCGTCGGTGCCGAACCAGCGGCGGGTCATGGACTCTCTCCGTTCGGGACGTTCTTCGGATCGGAGGCGACCGACTCCAGGCTGTAGTGGATTTCGGGAGGCCGCCCCTGGAGGTCGGTGATCGTCACGGAGGTGGGCAGCCCGTCCTTGAAGATGCGCACCTTCTCGTCGCCCAGCGGAAGCGTGACCTGGCCCCAGTCGAAGACGGGCCGGATGCGGTCGGCGAGCTCTTCACGGGTGAGGCCCTCGAGCACGGAGCGCGGCCCGGTCACGAGCAGGTCCACGGTCTCCGTCGCGAAGACGACGCGGCGCTTCGCGATCGTGAGCGCGCCGTCGTTGTCGTACTCGACGGGCACGGAGAGCAGCTCCTTGGTGATGTCGCGGGGCCGCACGGGGATCGACACCTCGACGACCTCGCCCGCCGTGTGCAGGCGCATGCGCCGGTCGACCTTCTCGGTGTCGATGCCCACCTGCTGGCTCACCTCGAGGATGCGCCCGTTGATGTCGATGGGCGCGAGCTTGAGCTGCTCCGGCTTCGCGATGATGTTCTCGACCTGCGCGACCGGCCCGCTGACGCGCACGCGGTTCGGCACGATGCGGATGCTGCTGCCGTCGAAGGCGTAGCCCTCGCGCGGGCGCCCCACGACGACGACGTTCTCCGGGCGCAGCTCGATCTCCGACTCGATGCGGCGCGCGAGCGTGACGTCGAGCTTCGGCGGGCGGACCTCGAACTCCGTGAGACTCGGCTCGCCCTCGCGCGCCTTGAAGACGTCGCGCACGAGCGGCCGCGGGATGACCGCCTCGTCCTGGTCCCCCAGCGCGTCGATGTCGAACTCGATGATGCCGGAGACGTCGAGCTCGCGGACGTCGTCCTTGTTGCCCTTGACGTCGATGCGGATGCTGGCGCGCGACTTGTGCAGCACGATGAACTCGGGCGGCACCACCAGGTAGAGCGCGGGCGCGATGCTGCTGAGCTGGTCGGCCTCCGCGCGCGTCGCGACCTCGCGCACCTGGAGCTCGATGCGCCGCTCGAGCGTGAGCCGGTTGGCCAGCGAGTACCACAGCGCGACGGCCACGGTGAGCGCGGTGAGCTTGCGGCCGATGTCGTGCCGGAAGAGCATCCAGATCCGGTACACGAGGCCGCGCTGCTTGTCCCGGTCGCGGCGGCTCATGCGGGCTGGATCCCCACGCCGTAGCCCTCGAGGTGGTCGCTCAGGCGCACGAGCAGCTCCTCGGCGCTGTCCACGGGGATGAGCAGCCCGCGGTGCGCGACGCTCATGCGGCCGGTCTCCTCCGAGACGACGACGGCGACGGCGTCCGTCTCCTCGGTGACGCCGAGCGCGGCGCGGTGGCGCGTGCCCATCTCGAGCGTGACGGTCGGCGAGTCGCTGAGCGGCAGCATGCACGACGCCGCGACGATGCGCCCCTCGCGCACGACGACCGCGCCGTCGTGGAGCGGGCTCTTCGGGAAGAAGATGGCCTGCACGAGCGGGCCGGAGAGCTCGGAGTCGAGCGGCACGCCCGTCGCCTGCACGGTCTTGAGCCCGGTCTGCTGCTCGAACACGACGAGCGCGCCGGTCTGCTGCTTCGAGAGCGCGTGGATCGCGGCCGTGAACTCCGCGAGCTGCGCGGGCGCCTCGCCGCGCATGAGCCGCGCGCGCTCGCTGAGGCGCGTGAAGCCCGTGCGCAGCTCCGGCTGGAACAGGATGACGAGCACGACGCCGATGACCGGCAGCAGCACGCCGCCCGCCGCCTCGAGCCGCGGGAACTTCAGCCCGAAGAACTCCACGAGCAGCGTAAGCGCGAAGAACATGCCCAGGATGATGATGGCCACGCCCTTCATGACCGCGAGGCCGCGCGTGCCGTGCAGGAAGCGCAGCACGACGTAGAACATCCACGCGAGCACGCCGATCTCGATGGCGGCCGACACGAGGTCGCGCGCCTGGAACGGCTCGAGGTGCTGGAGGAACGGGATGTCCACGGCGGCCAGCGGCACGGACCCGGCCGGGATCACGGGGCGGTCACCGCTTCCCGGGGGACGTCGGCCGCGGCGAGCACCGCGCGCACCGTGTCGCCGAGCAGCGTGTCGGGCGTGGACGCGCCCGCCGTGAAGCCCACGGTGAACGCTCCGTCCGGCAGCCAGCCGCGCGTCTCGACGATCTCACCCGTGTCCGGCGAGCGGTGCCGGATGACGTCGCCGTCGATCGCCTCGGGCCCCAGCACGTGGTAGCTGGGGAACTCCTCGCCGCCGACGCGCGTGAGGTTCTTGGTGTTGCTCGAATCGTAGCCGCCCACGACGACGAGCAGGTCGAGCGGACCGCGCGCGGACATCTCGAGCACGGAGTCCTGGTTCTCCTGCGTCGCGCGGCAGATCGTGTTGAGCTCGCGGAAGTGCTCGCCGACCGTCTCGCCGTGGCGCGCCTCGAGCGCCGCGCGGACCATCGCCTCGATCTCGCGCGTCTCCGACGCGAGCATCGTCGTCTGGTTGATCGTGCCGACGTGCTCGAGGTGCAGGTCCGGGTCGAAGCCCTCCGAGCACGCGCCGGGCGACAGCCCCGCGAGGAACGCCTCCTTGTCGAGCGCGCCGGTGATGACGTCGCACACGCGCTGCGCCTCGGTCTGCTCGGCGACCACCAGGTAGTGCCCGCCGCGCGACGCGACGAGGCTGCACGACGCGCGCGTCTCCTCGTGACGCACGAGCCCGTGGATGATCGTCGTGAAGCCGTCCTCGACGTACTTGATCGTGCGACGGTGCGGCCGGATGACCCACGGGCACGTCGTGTCGACGACCGTGCACCCCAGCTCCTCGAGCATGTGGATGTCCTCGACCGTCGCGGAGAACGCGGGGATGACCACGACGTCCTCGCGGCTCAGCCCGCCGTTGCGGTCCGGCTCGGAGAACGGCCCGCGCAGGAAGCACACGCCCATCTCCTTGAAGTCGGCGTTCACCTGCGGGTTGTGGATGATCTGGTCGAGCAGCCAGATGCGGCGACCCGGGTGCTCGCGCAGCGCGTCGCGCACCATCGCGACGGCGCGGTCGACGCCCCAGCAGAAGCCGAACGTGCGGGCCGTGAGGACGCGCACGCGCCCGGCGCGCAGCTCGCCGCCGCTCGCGCGGAGGCGCTCGATGAGCGGGCTCTTGTAGGAGTACCGCTGGTGCGGGTCCTCGTAGCGGTCGGTGTCGGCGTCGGTCATGGCGGGGGCGGTCGGGACGCCGCCCACCTTATCGACACCCGCTTGGCGAAGCCACCGCGACGGCGTGCACGACGGCCAGGGCGTCGGAGGCCGCTCGGCAGTCGTGGACCCGGACGAAGTCGACGCCGGCCAGGGCGGCGAGCACCGTCGTGGCGGTCGTGGCGTGCTCGCGCTCGTCGACGGGGCGGCCGGTCAGCGCGCCGAGCATCGACTTCCGGGAGCAGCCGAGCACCGTCCGGAACCCGGAGGACGTGAAGTCGTCGAGCGCGGCGAGCAGCGCGAGGTTGTCCTCGAGGCGCTTGCCGAACCCGATGCCCGGGTCGAGGAGCAGGCGGTCGCGCGGGATGCCGGCGGACCCGGCGCGCTCGACCGCGCGCAACAGCTCGTCGAGCACCTCGCGCGGCGCGTCGTCGTAGCGCGGGTCGCGCTGCATGTCCGCCGGCGTCCCGCGGCGGTGCATGAGCACGACGGGCAGTCCCGCGTCCGCCGCGACGCGCGCGAGCTCCGGGTCCCCGAGCGCGGACACGTCGTTGAGCAGGTCGACGCCGACGTCGAGCGCGCGCGCGAGCACGGAGGGCGTCGTCGTGTCGAGCGAGAGCGGCACGTCGACGGCCCCGCGCAGCGCGGGCAGCACGTCGGCGAGGCGCGCCCACTCCTCGTCGGGCGACACGGGGTCCGCGCCCGGGCGCGTCGACACGGCGCCCACGTCGAGCACGTCCGCGCCGTCCGCGACGAGGGCGACGCCCGCGCGCACCGCGTCCTCCGCCGTGGCGAGCCGTCCCCCGTCGCTGAAGCTGTCCGGCGTGACGTTGAGGATGCCCAGCAGCCTCGTCCGGCCGGGCGCCGGCAGCGGTCTCGCGGTCACGCGGGTCCGGGCACGGGGACGGACGTCCCGTCGAAGCCCTCGTCCTCGTCGGTGCCGGGGCTCGGCACGCGGCCGCTCACCTCGGGCGCGCCCTTGTCGCCGTCGCTGCGGCGCGACGTCTCGGGCTTCGCGGCCGGACGCAGGTCGTCCACGGTCGCGCCGGCGAGGATGGCCTCGACGTCCGCGCCGTCGATCGTCTCGTACTTCATGAGCGCCTCGCACAGGCGCTCCATCTCGTCGCGGTGACCCTCGAGGATGTCGACGGCCGTCTTGTGCGACGTCTCGAGGATCTGGCGCACCTCGTCGTCGATGGCGCGCGACGTCTCCTCGGAATAGTTGCGGTTGCGCACGAGCTCGTCGCCGAGGAAGACCTCCTTGCGCTGCTCGCCGTACGACACCGGCCCGAGCACGTCGCTCATGCCCCAGCTGCACACCATGTTGCGGGCGATCTCCGTCGCGCGCTCGATGTCGTTGCTGGCGCCGCCGGAGATGTCCTCGCAGAACAGCTCCTCCGCGACGCGACCGCCGTAGAGCATGGCGAGCATGCCCATGAGCTCGCGGCGACGGTGGTGGTACTTGTCGCGCTCGGGGAGCTGCATCGTCGCGCCCAGCGCCATGCCGCGCGGGATGATCGTCACCTTGTGCACCGGCTCCACGACGCCCTTGAGCTTCGCGGCGACGAGCGCGTGGCCCGCCTCGTGGTAGGCCGTGATGCGCTTGTCCTCCTCGATGAGGACGCGGCTCTTCTTCTGCCGTCCGAAGCGCACCTTGTCGCGCGCCTCGTCGAGGTCCTCCTGCTCGATGGCCTGCTTGTCCTTGAGCGTCGCGATGAGCGCCGCCTCGTTGATGAGCGCCTCGAGCTCCGCGCCGGAGAACATCGGCGTGCCGCGCGCGACGGCCTCGAGGTCGACGTCCGGAGCCAGCACGACCTTCTGCGCGTGCACGACGAGGATCGCCTCGCGCCCGCGGATGTCCGGCAGGTCGAGCGCGATCTGCCGGTCGAAACGCCCGGGGCGCAGGAGCGCCGCGTCGAGCACGTCGGGCCGGTTCGTCGCGGCGATCATGATGACGCCGGCGTCCGTGTCGAAGCCGTCCATCTCGACGAGGATCGCGTTGAGCGTCTGCTCGCGCTCGTCGTGTCCGCCGCCGAGGCCCGCGCCGCGCTTGCGGCCCACGGCGTCGATCTCGTCGAGGAAGATCACGCAGGGCGCGTTCTCGCGGGCCTGCTTGAAGAGGTCGCGCACGCGGGACGCGCCCACGCCGACGAACATCTCCACGAAGTCGCTGCCGCTGATCGCGAAGAAGGGCACGCTCGCCTCGCCGGCGATGGCCTTCGCGAGCAGCGTCTTGCCGGTGCCGGGCGGGCCGACGAGCAGCACGCCGCGCGGCACGCGGCCGCCGAGCCGGCTGAACCTCTTGGGGTCCTTGAGGAAGGAGATGATCTCCTGCACCTCCTCCTTCGCCTCCTCCGCGCCGGCCACCTGGTCGAAGGTCACCTTCGCCTGGTCCGGCGGGATCATCTTCACCTTGCTGCGGCCGAACGACATGATCCCGCCCGAGCCGCCGCTCCCGCGCATCTGCCGCGTGAACAGGAAGAGGAAGAAGCCGATGAACAGGAACCACGGCACGAGGGTGAGCAGCAGCCCGCCCCAGATGTCGTTGTCCGGCTCGTAGGTCACGACGTTCACGCCGCTGCCGAGGGGCGCCGCCGCGATGTCGACCTTGTGGGTGGCCGCCGTGCGGATGAACGTGCCCACCTGCCGCGAGCCGCGCTCGCCCTTGAGGTGCGCCCACTTGGACACGCCGTCCGTCATGTAGTTGATGAACAGGCCGGTGAAGCCGGGGCGCACCTTCGTGTCGACGGTGTAGCCCTCGAGCAGGCGCCACGAGCCGTCGGACACCTTCGTGATGGCCGTCTCGACGGTGAGGTCGTCGACGATGTACCGGCTCACGAGCCGCTCGATCTCGGCGATCTGGTCCGTGGCGTACTCGGGGATCTGCACGCCGTCCCAGCGCTGCTGCTCGCCGTCCCAGACGACCTCGGCGTCGAGGCTGCGCTCGCCGCGGATCTTGAGCTTGCTCACCTCGCCCGTGTAGGCCAGGGCGCGGAGGTTCTGGAAGGTGCGGTGGTCACCACCCGCGGCGGGGTAGTTCACGCTCTTCCAGATGAGGACCATCATGAGGAGCACGAGGACGAGCGTCATCGCGCTCCCCATGCGTCCGGGATCACGGCGCGGCGGCGGCTTGGGCGTCGGCGTCGTCATGCGTTCAGAACTCCTTTTCCAGCTCCCGGACGATGTCGCGCGCCAGGAACACGAACGCCTCGCGACGCGCGGCGTCCAGGCCCTGGTTCGGCGACTGCGCCAGGTCGGATTCGACGAACTGACCCCGCTGGGTGAGCTGTCGGGTCTTGATGACCTCCCCCGTCCGGGCGTCCCGGATCTCGATGACGGCCGTCACGCTCGTCGACTGGGAGGTGACGTCCTGTTGGGGGTCCTCGGATAGCACGGTCTGTCTCACGTTCACCACGCGGCCGGTCAGGAGAACTTCAGCGTCCTCCTTGCTCGACAACCGCAGACCGGGCCTTGACAGGATCTCCTGGTGGACCTGCTCGGTGAGCTCGAACTCGACGTTGCGGAAGAACGTCTCGTTCTTGAAATACGGGACGAACACCTCGTCGCGGTCCTCGGCGAACAGGCCGCCGCGACGCAGCGCCACGCAGGCCGGGAGGCCGGCGAGCAGCACCGCGAGGGCGAGGGCGAGGCGCGCGGACGGACGGCGGTTCACGGGTCGAGGGGCTCCGGCGCGACGAAGGTGTCGGTGGAGTGGAGACGCGGCGTCGCGGCGATCTCCTCCAGCGAGACGCCCATCCGACCCAGACGGATCGCGGCGTCCTGCCCGGCCTGCGTCTGCGGGAAGAGCAGCGCCGCGTTCGCGAGCCGCAGGCGCTCGCCGTCGACGTTGCCGCGCGCCGCGTAGAAGTCCGCGACCTGCACCTCGCCGCGCGCCAGCAGGTCCTGCACCTTGACGAGGTCGGCCCGCGCCTCGAGCGACTTCGCGCCGTGCGGGTGCACCTCGAGCGAGAGCTCGAGCAGCTCTTGCGCGCGCATCATCTCGTCGCGGTTGTACTCCGGCCCGAACACGAGCCGCAGGCGGTAGTGGCCCGCGAGCCAGAGGCTGCGCTCCGCCCACTCGCTGTCCGGGTAGTCGCGGTAGAGCTGCTCGTGCGTGAGCGCGGCCTCGAGCCACTCGCGCACGTCCTCCTGCCCGAAGTAGTCGCCCACGAGCCGTAGCGCGTCGTCGGCCTTGTCGCTGCGCCGGAAGTGCGCCTGGAGCGACTCGAGCACCTCGACGCCCCGGTCGCGGGAGTCGAACCAGCCGCCGTACTCGTCGAGGGTGAGGAACGCGATGCCGATCTCGTAGAGCCGGTCCTCGATGTCCGCCACCCGCGGCGACCAGGGCGCGTTCTCGAGCACCCGCCGGTAGAGCCGGTACGCCTTGAGGTGCCGGCCGAGGCTGAGCGCCGCCTCGGCGGCGAGGTAGTTCGCCTCGGCCTCCGCCTCGGGGCTCAGCTCCTCGGAGTCGACGGCGGCCTCCGCGAGCTCGAGCGCCTCCTCGTGCTTGCCCCAGTCGGCGTAGGTACGCGCCGACTCGAGCTCGTCCATGCCCTCGAGCGGACGGGGCCCGCTGCAGGCCGCGAGGCCGGCGACGAGCGTTGCGAGGAGGAGCGGGCGGACGGGCACGGGGGGCGGCTCAGGCGGAGCGGGGCAGCACGTGGCAACGCATCGGGCGCTCCAGGACGTGGAGCAGGGTCCGATCGTAGTAACGCTTCATCTGGTGTGCGATGGCCGGCGGGATCGTGAGCTCGGCGGCGGCGCGGGGGTCGGCCGAGCGGAACGACGAGATGGCCCGCGCGGCGCGCGTGGACAGGTCGAAGGAGTGGTCCTGCCCGGTGCGGCAGGTGCGGCACACGATGCCGCCCCGCTCCGGATCGCAGCGCATGACTCGGTTCCCTTCCGGGCGCCGGTCGCAGGACACGCAGCGGTCCAGCACGAGCTCGAATCCGGTGATCCTAAGGATCCCCCCGTGGAGGGCAAAGAGCACCGGCGGGAGGCGCTCCGGGGGCGGGTCGGCGTCGAGGGCGTCCAGGAACGCCACGGCCAGCCGGAACAGGGCCGTGACCCGCTGTCCCTCGGGCGCCAGGGCCCGGAGGAGCTCCACGAGGGACTCCCCCGCGAGCATGAGGTCGGTCCGGCGGCGCATGACCGGGTGGTGGCTCAGGACCCGCCGCTCGGAGAGCTGGGCGAGGCTCCGGCTCCCCCGCCGGCTGAACCACGTGATGACGCAGTGGTCCAGGAGGTCCACCCCGCCGCCCTTCCGCGATCGCGGCCGGTGCACGCCCTTGAGGATGAGCGACAGCCGGCCCTGGTCGCGGGTGAGGAACTCGGCGACCTGGCTCGTCTCGCCGAAGGGCGTCCGGCGCAGCACCAGGGCCTCTGTGGTCGCTCGTCCCATGGGCTGCTAGCCTACCGTCCCGGCCCGCGGGCCACGCGACCGACCCCGCCGGGAGCGCCGGAATCGAGGTCCCCACGAAGACGCCACCCCAGAAGGCCGGCCCCGCCGCGGCATCGGACGTCCCCGAGGACCCCGAGCGGGGCTCCTCGTCCGTGACGGACCGGCTCGCCGGGGGCGACGGGCGCGGCGGCTCGGACGCGCGCCGCACGGGCGGAGGCGACGGCCCGGGCGACCGCCGGACGCCCCCCGCCGGACCGAACGTCATCCTCGAGGACGTCGACACGCTCGAGGGCCGGCGCCGCGGCCGCAAGCCGGGCGACCTCCCCGAGGACCACGTCGGCACCGTCCGCGACCCGCGCATCGGCCGGCGCCTCGCGAGCTACGCGCGGCCGCGCCTGCCGTCGATGGGCCTGGCGCTCGTCATGTCCGCCGTCTCGGCGGGCGCCAAGGTCGGCTACCTCTTCCTGCTCAAGTGGATCCTCGAGCCGATGTTCGAGCGGAACCCGGTCCCGCCCGCGAGCGTCGGGTGGACCGCGCTGCGGGAGGACGTCCTCACCGCGATCCGGCTCGACGCGTCCTGGTGGGAGTCGTTCTCGCTCGGGCTCGGCGTCGCGAAGGGGCTGCTCCTCACCTGGATCGCGAGCATCGAGCCGCTCACGCAGCTCCGGTCGTGCGCGGTGCTGCTCGTCGCGCTCGTGCTCTTCGAGCAGACCGTGAAGTACGGGCAGAAGCTGCTCATGCGCGCCGTGGCGCTCGAGGTCGTGCGCGACATCCGCATCGACCTGTTCGAGCGGATCATGGGCCTGTCGATGCGGTTCTTCCACGCGAACCACTCCGGCAAGCTGCTCTCGCGCATCACGAACGACCTCACGAAGCTGGGCAACCTGCTCGTGGACATCATGGTGAACTGGTTCACCGACGTGTTCACCGTGCTCGGCGCGCTGTTCTTCATCTACAGCGAGGCGGGCGCGACGGTCATCGTCGCCCTGCTCGTGGCGACGGTGTCGTTCATCCCGGTGCAGCAGCTCGGGCGGCGCATCCGCAACCGCGAGGGCAAGAACCACCGCAAGATGGCGGAGCTGTTCCACTCGGTGGCGGAGTCCTTCGGCGCGCAGAAGATCGTCAAGGCGTTCGGCGCGCAGCACCACGAGAAGGAGCGCTTCCGCGAGGTGAACCTCGAGTTCACCAAGGGCCGCATGAAGTCCGCGGCGCTCTCCGCGCGGGCCGAGCCCATGGTCGAGGTGCTCGGCGCCATCGGCGTCGCCGCCTTCCTCTACTTCGCGGGGCGCAACGTCGTGAGCGGGACGTGGAGCGGCGAGGGCTTCTTCGCGGTCGTCATGGCGCTCTTCCACGCCGTCGCCTGCCTGCGCCGCCTCGGCGACACCTCGACGAAGTTCCAGGGCGGCATGTCCTCGGCCGACCGCATCGCGACGATCCTCTACAGCGACCCGGAGATCGTCGACGCGCCCGACGCGAAGCCGCTCGGCGCCTTCCGCGACGCGATCCGCTTCCGGCACGTGACCTACGCGCACGAGGAGGGCCGCCCCGTCTTGCGCGACATCGACTTCGAGCTCGGCAAGGGGCAGACCGTCGCCCTCGTCGGGCACACGGGCTCCGGCAAGTCGACCATCGGCGACCTCGTCATGCGCTTCTACGACGTCGACCGCGGCGCGGTGCTCGTGGACGGCGTCGACGTGCGCGACCTGAAGGTCGACTCGCTGCGCGACCAGATGGCGATGGTCACGCAGGAGACCGTGCTCTTCGAGGGCACCATCGCGTCGAACATCGCCTACGCCATGCCGGACGCGACGCACGAGGACATCGTGCGCGTCGCCGAGGCCGCGCATGCCGACGAGTTCATCCGCCGGCAGTCCGACGGCTACGAGACGCGCGTCGGCGAGCGCGGCGCGACGCTCTCCGGCGGCGAACGCCAGCGCATCGCCATCGCCCGCGCGCTGCTGCGCGACAAGCCCATCCTCATCCTCGACGAGGCGACCTCCGCCCTCGACACGAAGAGCGAGCAGATCGTCCAGGACGCCATCGAGCGCCTCAAGGCCGGCCGCACGACGCTCATCATCGCGCACCGCCTCTCGACCATCCGCGACGCCGACCTCATCCTCGTCCTCGAGCGCGGCGAGATCGTCGAGCGCGGCACCCACGACGAGCTCATGCGCCAGGACGGCGTCTACGCGGGGATGGTCCGCCTCCAGTCCACCGAGCGGTAGCCGGAGAGGAGAGTGGGGAGGCCCCGGCGGCACCCGGGGCACGCCCGCGACGCGCCGGGCTCGGGGGGTCACTCCGGTCGTGCGGGGGGCCTCATGTCGAGGTGCTTCGCTCGCGGGTCGAACGACAGCCAGCCGTGGTGGTCCTCCGGCGGGAGGAAGCGCTCCCACGGGATGTCCTCCCGGCGAGGGATGTGGTCCTCCAGGAAGAAGCGGAACGTCCACTCCTGCTGGTCGCGGTCCCCGAGGCCGATCCAGCAGTCGCCGGCCACGTGACGGCCCGGCCCGCGCAGCACGTACTCCCGCGGCGTGAAGCCATCGCACCACAGGCCGAGCGCGCGGGCCGCGGGCAGATGGTGCAGCTCACGCGAGACGCGGAACTCGAGCGCCTCCCAGAACCCGCGCTCCTCCGGACCTCGACCCGTCATGCGACGCACTCTACCGATCGCGTTCGGCCGGCGGTGCCGGCGAGTCGGGTACCTCGTCCGACGTGCGCCGCGCGCGTGCGGCGACGAGCTCTTCGAGCGTCGGCGGGTAGCTGCGCGTGTCCCAGGCGTCGGTGTCCGAGATGTAGAAGCGCTCGACGGCCTCCGGGAACACGCCGGTCGAGTACATGGCGCCGAACCGGAGCACGAAGAACGAACCGTCCGGCGCGCGCTCGTAGGTCAGCGGGAACACGTCCGAGGCGCCGCGCGGCACGTCCAGCTCCGGGAGCTCGTCGAGGAGGTCGCCCTCCACGAGCTCGGCGAGCGCTCCCGGATACCCGCCCCGCTCCTCCCGGAAGGCCTCGAGCGCGTCGGCGACGGGCTCCACCCGCGGCTGGAGCTCGTCGAGACTCAGGCACCAGGCCTCGTACCCGTGCGGCGTCGCGAGGAACCACCCGACCGCGACGAGCACCGCCGCCAGCGAGGCGAGCACCCACAGCGGGGGAAGACGACGCCGCGCGAATCGGGCGCGCACTGCGTCGACGACCTCCCGTTCCCGTCCGGGCGTCCCTCCGAGCACGAGGACGAGGTAGCGCTCGGGGGTCCAGCGCCCGTCGTCACCGTCGCCGACGATGAGCATGTGCTCGTGGAAGAAGTCCACCGTCTCCTCGAGCGGCTCGTCGTCGTGCCAGGACGTCATGACGAGGTCGCGCGGGACGCCGTCGATCCCGTCCATGACGGAGACCATGTCGATCGAGTCGTCCCAGCGACCGCTCGTCGGCCCGAAGCAGACGGCGTAGCGACAGCCCGTCTCGACGATCCGCCGGGACAGCTCCCGCTGCTCGTCCGGGGAGACGGCGCCGTCGACGTCCACGAGCAACAGGGCGTACCCACCCGACCCGGGCGGACCCTCGAAGTCCCAGGGCGCTTGCAGCCGCGCCGCCCAGACACGACGACGTCCGCATCCCCGGAGCCGCCGCACGCCGCCGCCCTACGGCTTCACGGCCTTGAAGATCTGCACGTCGCCCTTGACGTTGCGGAAGATGTTGCGAAGCACCGGCGCGTTGAAGAACGCGTCGCGGCTCGGCACGGCGATGTACGCGTAGGTGTCGAAGTCGTCGATGCGGAAGCCGACGCTCTCGAGGAGCGCGCGCAGCTCCTGCACCGTGTAGATCTTGATGTGCAGCGTCGGGGCCGTGTAGGTCTTCTTGATCTCGGCCAGCGCGCGGCGCTGCTCGGTGCCGCGCTCGAGCCACTCGTTGAGACGGCGAAGGCCCTTCTTCTGCATGAGGAACGCGTCGTTGTCCGTGTCGACGACGAGCCGGCCGCCCGGGCGCAGCACCCGGAAGACCTCCTCGATCATGCGACGGCCCGGCGCCTCGGCGAGGTGCTCGATGATGTCGTTGAGCAGCACGACGTCGAAGGACGCGTCGGGGAACGGCACCTTCGTCGCGTCGCCGCGCACGAAGGGGATGCCCTCCTGCTGCGTCTGCGCGATGCCGAGCGCGGCCTCCGAGAAGTCGAGGCCCACGACCCGCCCGCCGCGCTTGCGCGCGAGCCCGCCGAAGAACCCGACGCCGCAGCCCAGGTCGAGCACGTCCTTCCCCGACACCTCCCCCATGAAGCGCTCGACGTTCGCGACGCGCTGCTTGTAGACGGGGCTGTTGTAGCGGGCGAGGTGCCCTTCGAAGTAATGGGAGTCGTAGTGACTCTCGTCGAAGAGCTCCTTGTCCTGCTCGAGGATGGTCATGGGTCGTGCCGGGCGGGGGTGGCCACGGAAGCCTAGCAGATGATCCCGGGGGCGGCTCCGACCCTGGCGGAGACCGAGCGGCACCGCCGCTCAGGGCGCCGCGAAGTCGGACACCCAGGTGCCCTTGAACATGCGCAGGAACTGCGAGTCCGTGAACAGTCCGAGCTCGAAGTCCGCGCCGTCGAGGTCGGGGTCCGCGAAGGCCAGGAGCTCCGGCTCGGGCACGGGCGGGTGCGCCTCGGGGTACTGGAGCGCCATGTAGTAGGGCTCGGAGAACCGGTTGTTCCAGTACAGCCTCGGTTGCGCGACGAGCACGAGTCCGCCGGTCTCCGAGTACTCCGCCTTCAGGCTGTTCACGTTCGGCAGGAACGGGTGGTCGGCGGCCGTCCAGCGTTCCGCGAGCGCGTTCGCCTGCGGGTCCTCGCTCGACGCATCGCCCACACCGACCGAGAGGATGCGGCGCTCGGGCTCGTGGGTGAGCAGGAACAGCGTGTCCACGAAGGGATGACACGCGGCGCCGCGGACCATCGGGTCGGCGCCGGACCCGAGGCTCCGGTAGAGACAGGTCCGCTCGATCGACGGCTCCGCCATGCCGGTGCGCAGCCGCCCGTCGGGCAGCGGCTCGTCCTCCAGGACGACCGGGCCGATCCGCCAGCGCTCGACGACCAGCTGCTCGAGCTCCCCGAACCACCCCACGACGTAGAGCGTGTCGGTGCGACCCGCGCGACGGGTCACGGCCGTCACGGCGTAGGGCGTCGCGACGCGCTGGAAGACGTTCCTGGAGAGCGCGTCCCCGTGCCGGGCCTCCCAGCGGATGAGGACCTCGCTGTCGGCGCGGTTGTCGAAACCGACCCGTGCGGTGACCACGTCCCCGGCAGCGGTCCCTGCGAGATCGAAGGCCGCGCAGCTCTCGTAGACGAACGGGTTGACGAAGAACACGAGGTCGGGCGGCAAGGCGCTCTGGGAGACCGCCGGGGACGCGAGCGCCGCGACGCACGAGAGCAGGACCCCGAACCGATGCGCGATGGTCATGGACGACCTCCTTCCCCGTGACGCCGGACAGCCACCGTACACCGGATCGATCCCGAGGCAACGCGAGGCGCGAGCAGAACGCCCGTCAGGACCTCGGCTTCGGGATCAGCCCGCCAGCCGCTCGAGCAGCCGCTTCACCGAGTCCGGGTCCGGCATCTCGTCCGGCGGCTCGACCGGGCACAAGCCCGCGGCCGTCGCCAGCGCGTGCACGACGAGGCCCGCCTGTCGGCGCTCCTTGCGCGTCGCGCTCGCCGACATCCAGCGTTCGAGGAGCGGGAAGTCGCGACGCACCGCGGACGCGACGCTCCGGTCGCCGAGCCGCAGGAGCATGGCCGCCGCGAGCAGGCGCGTCGGCCCGTCCTTGCTGAAGAGCTCGGCGCGGTAGCGCGCCTCGAGCCCGTCGAGCACGTCCATGTCGTCGAAGGTCAGGTTGCGCGGCGGCTCGATGCGCCATGTCGGGTCGCCGTAGAGCAGGTGGTCCGCCCAGAGCAGCCGGTCCTCGCCGTACTTGCCGGCCAGCGCGTTGCGCGCGCGCTCCATGGACGCGCCGATGGTCTCGCTCGCGCCGAGCCCGTGGTGGAAGCTCTTCGCGAACGAGCGCGCGACCTCGTCACGCACCTCCCACAGCGTGCCGACGACGTGCCGCACGCCCGCGAGCAGCAGCGACGACGCGACGCCCGCCGGCCCGGCCATCGCGTTGCGCGACGTCGACGTCGCGCGCGTGTCCTCCGCCGAGCTGCACGCGTTGAGGAACACGAGCCCCGGGAAGTCCACGCGCCCCGCCACCTGGTCGATGAGCTTCGTCGTGAGCGGGCCGTCCGCCATGCGCAGCTGCGCCTCGCCCGTCGCGGCGTCGAAGTCCGCGTGCCCGGCGTAGTGCAGGATGTCGTGCTTCGGCAGCTCGTCGCGGAGCGTGCGCAACGTGACGCGCCCGGTGAGCGTCGTCACCGGCCCGATCGCCGGCGAGTCCTCGAGGATGCGCTCGACCTCCGCCGCCTCCTGCTGCGCGGCCGGCAGGTCGCCCGACGGGTCCGCCACGATGAGCGCGCTGAGCGGCGGCTCCATGCGCCGCTGCATGGGCGGCGAGCGCTCGGCGTCCATCGTCACGAGCCGCCCCATGCGGAAGCGCCGCCCGAGGAACTCGTCCCCGTCGTGCAGCAGCTCCCACGGGATGCCCGTCAACGGCTTGTCGAGGTGCAGCACGAGGTTCGGGCCGCGCGCCTCCTGGAGCTTCTCCTTGAGGAAGCTCGGCAGCAGGTCCACGTAGATGGCCTGCCCCGCGGCGACGAGCTCGTCGAGCAGCCCGTCCTGCCCGGCGTTCGCGCGCGCGAGCAGCGCGAGCACCTCGCGACTCCGGTCGGCGACGAGCCCCGAGTGGAACGGGCACGTGCGCGACGTCTTGATGGTGCTCTCGAGGGCCGAGCCCTCCTTGAACGGCGTCACGCGGATCGTGTCCTCGGACTGCCAGAGGACCTGCAGCGTGACCTTCGGCTCGGTGGCGGGCATCAGCGCGAGACGACGGAGCGCGCCCCGGTCCGACTCACGGGATGACGGCGAACAGCGGCTGCCCGCTGGCCTCCACGCCGGGCAGCGCCTCGACGATGCCGGCCGTCAGGTCGAGGCGGTGGACGCGGCCGTCCGCGCCGCCCAGCAGCAGGAGCGCCGCGTCGCCCGCGGCGAGCAGACGCGTCGCGTCGGGCACGCCGGGCGCAGCGATCCACGGCCGGAGGCCGAGGCCCGCGTCCCAGCGCTCGAGCCGGTGCGCGCCGTCCGCCTGCGCGACGAGCACCGCCGCGCCGCCGGGGAGGGAGTCCCCGCCTGCGAGCGGCGCCACGTCGAGGATGCGCCCGCCGCCGTCCAGCCGGTCGGCCGGCGCGGGGACGCCCTCCTCGACCACGACGAGCACGCCGCCGGTCTCGAGGCCGCCGGCCGGCACGACGAGCAGCCGCCCGTCGCCGAGCGCGACGAGCCGCAGCGGGTCGACGGCCAGCTCGAACGGGCTCAGCCAGCCCGTGCGCAGGTCGAGCACCGTGAGGCTGCCGGGGCGGCCGTCTTCGCGACGCGTCGTGACGTGGAGGCGGTCGCCTTCGAGCACCATGTCGGAGACGGCGCGGTCGCCGGGGAGGCCGGCGGTGAACATGCCGTGTGCCGTGCCCGCGAGCACGTCGACCTCGCGGACGAGCAGGTCGTCCTCGGCGACGAAGGCCGTGAATCCGTCCTCGGCGAGCGCCCAGCGACGCCCGGTGATCGTGCGCGACATGGGGTCGAGCGTGAGGTCCTCGCGACCGTCGAGGAAGACGAGCCGTCCGGGCGGCGCGAAGGGCGCGCCCTCGGGACGCCCCACCGCGAACGCCGGGCCCTTGCCCGCGGCGTGCGCGAGGTCGTCGACGTCCGGCGCGAGGCGGGTCACCGCGAACGGCCGACCGCCCCAGTTGCGCGTCGACCAGGTCTCGAGCCGTCCGCCGCGACGCAGCAGGTGTCCGAGGAAGCCGTCCGCGGAGAACGCCGCGGCGAGCAGCCCGCCGCGCCCGGGGATGTCGGGCGTGATGACCGTGCCGTCGCGCAGGTCGATGCGCACGATGTGGTCGCGCGCCGGGAGCAGCAGCGTCGGCGGCTGCACCATGAGGTCGAGGCGGTCCGTGCGCCGGCCCTCGCCGTCGCCGAACACGAGCCCGAACGCGCGGCCCGCGTCCTCGGGGTCGTCGAGCTCGACGCCGAGCACGAGCCGACCCGCCTCGTCCGCGACGGCGAAGCGGCGGAGCAGCCCGGCGTCGTCGCCGGGCAGCGGGCGGAACACCTGCGGATCGTCGAGCGCCTCGAGCACGGACGGCGGCGCGGCGGTCGGATCCTCGAGCAGCACCTCCACCGGCGAGCCCGGCCAGAACCCCTCGACGACGAGGCGCAGCACGCCGCCCGCCTCGGGGAACGAGTGGTGCACCTCGAGCGCGGGCGCGACGGCCGCCCCGCGGCGCCCGTCCTGCGCGCCCGCCGGGAGCGCGGCCCCGAGCAGGACGGCGACCGCCAGGAGGGCGACGCGGGGGCTCGGGACGGACGGGCGGCTCATGGCAGCAGGATACCCTTCTCGCGGCGGGACTGTGGGACGGACGGCGCGGTCACCGGCCCGTCACGCCGCCGACGGCCCCCCGCGGGGCCCGGAGACCCGATCCCTCCCTATCGGCCGCGATCCCCGGACGACTTGCCCAGCTTCACCGGCCGCTCCGGCTGCTGCGAGGCCGAGCGCACGAGCAGGGTCACGAGGTCGGCCACCTTGAGCACCTTGCGGGTGTCGATCTTGTCCACGGTGTCCGTGGGCTTGTGGTAGTCCTCGTGCTCGCCCGCGAAGAAGAAGATGACCGGGATCCCGGCGCGCGCGAAGTTCACGTGGTCCGAGCGGTAGTAGTACTCGTCGACCCGGCGGCGGAGATCGCCGGCGCCCGCGAACCACTCGACGTCGATGCCCGCCTCGGGCGCCAGCGACTGCGCCAGCGTCACGAGGCTGTTGAAGTCCGGGTGCTCCGGCGACGGCGTGACGCCGATGGCGTCCGGCTCGTTGCGACCCACCATGTCGATGTTGATGTTCGCGACGACGTTCTCGATCTCGATCGTCGGGTGCGCGACCCACCACTCGGAGCCGAGCAGGCCCTTCTCCTCGCCGGTCACGCCGAGGATCGCGACGCTGCGCCCGAGGCGCGACGGGTCGCGCGCGAGCGCCTGCGCGACCAGGAGCAGCGTCGTCGTGCCCGTCGCGTTGTCGTCCGCGCCGTTGTAGATCTCGCCCGCGTCGTCGATGCCGACGTGGTCCATGTGCGCGGAGAGCACGATGACCTCGTCGGCCAGCTCGGGGTCCGTGCCGCGCAGCAGTCCGATCGTGTTGTCGCTCACGAGGTCCTCGGCGTTCACGGGCGCGGCCGCCGACAGCGTGAGCCCGTCGAGCGCGAAGCCCCCGACGCCGAGCGTCTCGGCGCGGTCCTCGATCGCCTCGGCGAAGTCGTGCCCCGCCGCCGCGAAGATCGTCTCGGCGACGTGCGGCTCGACGTAGTAGCGGGGGAAGGCCGCGGCCTCCGGGCCCTTGCCGCCGAGCCCCATGGACTCGCTGCGCATGCGCGCCTTCGCGCGCCGGAACCACTGCGCCGCGCGGTCGTCGCCGGGCGGGTTCACGATGAGCAGCCCCGCCGCGCCGCGCTGCTTCGCCTGCTCCTCCTTCGCGCGCCAGTTCGACGCGACGATGAGCGACGGCTCGATCTCCTCGACCTCGGGCGCGCCGCCGATCACGACGACGAAGCGCCCCTCGACGTCGAGGCCCTCGTAGTCGTCGGTGCCCGTCGCGCTGTCGACGAGGCCGTGCCCGGCGAACACGAGGCCGCCCTCGAGGTCGAAGCCCGCGCCGCTGTATCCGCGCACCGCGTAGTCGTCCTCCGCGGCGAACGCGTGGACGACCTCGCCGTCCTTGCGGAGCTCGCAGCGCAGGCCCTCGAGGTCGAGGCTCGTGAGCCGCAGCGGGAACGTCTGGAAGAACGTGCCGCCCTCGCCGCCCGGCTCGAAGCCGTACATGTGGAGCTGCGCGGCGACGTACTCGGCCGTGATCGCGGCCTCGACCGTCGCCGTGTCGCGCCCGCCCATGGCGTCCGACGCGAGGAAGCCCAGGTGGGCCTCGATCTGCCGCAACGCCGTGCGCTCCGCGGCGGAGGTCTCGGACAGCGGCGTGTACGAGCGCGTGGCGAGCTGCTCGAGGTCGTTCTGCTGAGCGACCGCGGGCGCGGCCAGCAGGAGCAGCGTGGTGAGGAGCGTGGTGGCGCGCACGGGAGACTCCGTTCTCGGTGTGGTCAGTCGTCGGCGGGCTGCAGCCGCTTCACCCGGCCGCCCGCGATGTAGAAGAGGATGTCCTGCCCGACGAAGACCGGGCCCTGGTCGCGCCGTCCGCCGCGGCGGCGGTCGACGTGGACGGCGGGCTCCTCGATCTGGTCGAACTCCATGAGGTAGATGTCCTCGAGCGGCGGCTCGGTGGAGCTCGCGTCGAAGTCGGACTGCACGTAGGCGAGCAGGCGACCGTCGCCCGACACCGCGGGCATGTAATGGTGCAGGTAGCCGCCGCCGAAGCTCCAGCGGCCGCCGCCGGAGAGGTGCGTCTGGAAGATCTGGAGGTAGCCGTGCAGGTCGCGCTGCGGCGCGACCATCACGGTGGGGCGCCCCTCCTCGGCCTCGAGCACGCGGAAGCCCGCCGACCACGGGATGCGGTCGTGCTGGCCGAGGTTCCCGTCGGCCATGAAGCGGAGCGTGTCCTCGTCGAGCTCGAGGCGCCACAGGCCCTTGACCTTGCCCTCGACGACGAGCGCGGCGCCGTCCGGCGTGAACGCGGCGGGCTGCGCGGTGCAGCCGTCGGCGACGCGGCGCACGACGCCACCGGGACCGAAGAGCCACGCCTCCCAGCCGGCGTCCGTGCGGAACGCGAGCGCGCGACGCGCCCGGCTCATGACGACCGCGCGCTCGGCGCCCTCCGGCGGACGCGCGGGCCGGCCGTCCGCCTCGAGCAGCCGCCACGCGGGCTCCTCGACGTCGCGCACGAAGAGACGCGGGCCGTCGGCGGCGCGCCACGCGAGCACGGGCTGGTCCGCGCCGTCGACGCCCACGAGCACGAGCCCCTGCACGGCGATGTCCTGGCCCGCGCCGGACAGCCCGTCGGGGACCGTCGGCAGGTCGATCTTGTCGTCGAAGGCGCCGTTGCGCAGGCGCACGACGCCCTCGTCGTGGAGCGCGTGCACGAAGCCGCGCCCGTCGATCACCGGGTGTCCGCGCAGGCCCGCCGGCAGCGGGTAGCTGTCGGCCGGCGACGTCGCGGCGGCGGGCACGACGCGCCACGCTCCGGCGGAGTTCCCGACGAGGACGAACTCGACGTCGGCGCGCGTCACGAGGCGCACGCCGGGACCCAGGTCGAGGGTGTCCACGGGCGACCGCGTGAGCCACCAGACGACGCCCGCGAGGACGACGAGAGCGAGGAGGATCGGAAGGCGGCGCATGCGTCGTGGGAGGGCGCGGGTTCCTCGTTGTCTCTCGGCCACGGGGGTCCAACCCTCCCACCGTAGCGTTTGCTAGCCTCTGCCGGATGTCCCTACGGATCATCCTTCTCTTCGTCGTCCTGCACGGGGCCGCGGCCTTCGTGTTCCTGGACGACGTGGGACCGGGGTTCCCGCTGGACGACGCCTGGCTTCACATGGTCTATGCCCGATCCTTCGGCGAGGGTCGGGGATTCGCGTTCAATCCGGGCCAGATGGAGACGGGCATCACCGCGCCGGTGTGGACGGCGCTGCTCTCGATCCCGGTGACGCTCGCGGACGTGCTCGCCGACCCGCCGGGGTGGCTCGCGTCGATCCCCGTGCTCGGCGACGGCGGCTTCAGCGGGCGCCCGGACACCGGCGTGCGCCTGCTGGGCGGGCTCGTGGGGCTGCTCACCGCGCTCGCCGGCTTCAAGCTCGCCGCGCGCGCCGGACGCTGGCCGGCGTGGTTCACGGGCCTCGCGCTGACGCTCGACTCGACGATGGTCTTCGACCGCTTCGCGGGGATGGAGGTGCCGCTCTTCGGGCTCGGCAGCCTGCTGTTCGTCGCGGCGCTGATCGACGAGCGCGAGGTCAAGGCCGGCGTGCTCGCGGGCCTGCTCGCGCTCACGCGTCCGGAGGGCGCGGTGCTCGCCCTGCTCGGCACGGTCTGGTTCGCCATGCGACGACACGGCGCGGTGAAGTTCCTCGTCATGTCCGTCGCGGTCGCGCTGCCGTGGATGGCGTACTGCTTCCTGCTGTCCGAACGCCCGTGGCCCGCGACGGCCGAGGCCAAGACCGTGCTCGTGCTCGAGCCGCGCCTCATCGCGTCGAGCCTGCACGCGCTCGTCACCGACAGCGGCTGGGGCTGGGCGCTGCCGCTCGCCGGGATCGTCGGCGTGTTCTCGCTCGAGGGCGGCCGGCACTCGCTCGGCGTCGTCACCGCGGTGACCGCCGCGCTGCTCACGGCGACCGTGCTCGTCTCGCGTCCGCTCGAGGTCACCGGCGACCCGCCGTGGATCCCGTATTACTGGGCGCGCTACGCGCACATCGTGTGGCCGCTGGTGCTCGTGCTCGGCGCGACCGGGCTCTCGGCGCTCGTGCGCACCGCGTACGCCGGGCTGCGCTGCCGACCGCACTACGCGGTGTTGCTCATCGCACCGTTCCTCGTGCTCGGCTGGTTCGGGCGCGACCTCTTCGCGCACGCCGGCGTCGTGCACGACCGCTTCGTCCGGGAGTGCCGGCACGTCGAGACGCTGCACGTCGCGGCGGGCGAGTGGATCGCGTCGCACACCGACCCGGAGGCGGTCGTCGCGACGCACGACGCGGGCGCCATCCGCTACTTCGGGGACCGCACGGTCGTCGACATCTTCGGGCACCAGAACTTCCGCCTGCTCCAGGCCGAGCGTTCCGGGCCCGCGCTCGCGCGCCAGTGGCTCGCGTCGAAGGAGCCCGACGTGCTCGCGGTGTTCCCGGTGCTCTGGGCGCGCAACCACAGCCCCGAGTTCAAGGAGGTGTGGGCGTCGCTCCCGCCGCAGGAGGGCGGGCAGCTGCTCGCGGCCGCGGACGACTACGCGGAGTTCTTCGGCCTCACGAAGCGCGTGAAGACCTTCGAGACGGACGACCCCGCGACCGTCCCCGGCCCGCTCCACCGGCACCTGGCGATCTTCGTGGCGCCATGACCGCCGACGAGGCGCGCGCCGCGGCGCGGCTCCGGCCGCTGCAGGTGCTGGCCGTCGTCGTGATCGGGCTCGTCGTGCGCGTCGGCTACGAGGCCGCCCTGCGCGCGGACGACGGCCCCGCCGGCCTGCTCGCGACGCACGTGCTGGGCGACGAGCGCGCGTACGATGCGTTCGCGCGCGCCGGCGCGGAGGGCACGCTCGACCGGGAGCGCGCCTTCTACCAGGAGCCGCTCTACGCGTGGCTGCTCGGGCGGGTCTACGCGGTGTGGCCGCCGACGCCCGTCGCGGAGGACGCGGCGGCGATCCCGCGCGAGGGCGTGCGCGAGGGCGTCGTCTGGGCGCAGCACCTGCTCGGCGTGCTCGTCGCGCTCGGGACGGCGCGCCTCGCCGCGCGGGTGGGCGGCCGGAACGCGGGCCTCGTCGCCGGCCTGCTCATGGCGGTGTCCGGTCCGGCGGTCCTGCACGAGGCCATGCTCCTCAAGGCCACGCTCTCGCTCGCCGTGCTGCTGCTCTGCCTCGAGCTGTGGCTCGACGTCCTCGAAGGGGCCGGCGAGGTCCGCGCCGCGGGGCTCGGCCTGGCGCTCGGCGTCGCCGTGCTGCTCCGCGGCAACCTCTATCTGTTGCTGGCGCTCGTGCTCGGCTCGCTCCTGCTGAGGCGGAGCGGGAGGCGGCCGCTCGCCGCGGCGCTCGTGCTGCTCGGCGCGGCGCTCGCGATCTCGCCCGTGACGGTCCACAACCTGCGGCGCGGCGACCTCGTGCTCACGACGTACCAGGCCGGCACGAACATCGCGATCGGCCAGCCGCCGGGCGACGACCCCGCCGCGGGCGTCGGCTACGCGCCGCTCCGCGCCGGCCGCGGCGACGCGCGCTTCGAGGAGCAGGACGCCGTGGAGCTCGCGGAGGCGGGCGCGGGCCGGGCGCTCGGCTCGCGCGAGGTCTCCGCGTGGTGGCTCGCGCGCGCGCTCGAGCGCGTCACCGCGAACCCCGGCGTCGCGCTGCGGCGCGTCGGGTGGAAGCTGCTCCACCTCGTGCACGGCATCGAGGTGCCCGACGTGAAGGACTGGGCGTTCCTGCGGCGCGCGGTGCCCTGGCTCGCGACGCCGCTCTCCGACCTGCGCGTGCTCGGTGCGTGGGCGCTGCTCGCGTTCGTGCTGTTGCCGTGGCGCGGGCGGCAGGACCTGTTCGTCGTGCGCTCGGCGGTCGTCGTCGTCGCCGTGTCGCTCGCGCTCGTGTACGTCATGGGGCGCTACCGGCTCACCGCCGTGCCGCCGATGCTCGTGCTCGCGGCCTGCGGCATGGTGCGGGGCTGGGCGTTCCTGCGCGCTCCGGGGCACGCCGCGCGCAAGGCGGGGCTCGTCGCGGCGGCCGTCGGCCTGCCGTGGGCGCTCGCCCTCGTGCCCGTGCCCACCGACCCGAACGGCGACCACGTCTCGTTGCTCAACGCCTCGAGCGTCGCGCTCTTCCACGCGCGGACGTCGACGGACGCCGGCGCGGCCGTCGCCTGGCGCGACCGCGCGCTCGCGCTCGCCGAGGAGGCCGCGGCCGTCGCGCCCGCCTTCGACGACGCGCGCGCGGGCGTCGTCCGGGCCGCGGAGGCGCGCACGCCGGTCCTCGACCCGCTGCCCGACCGCGCGCGGGACGGCGCCTGGCGGCTCGTCCTCCTGCTCCTCGGGAAGCGCACCGGCGCGGACGTCCTCGCCCCGCTCGCGGCCGACGAGGCGAGCGCGGCCCGCGCCGCCGTCGCGCTCCTCGACCGCCCGCCGCGACCCGGCGGCGACGCGTTCACGGGCCCCCTCCTCGCGGACGCCCTGCGGATGCTCGTCCCGCACCTGCGACCCGACACGGACGTGCCCGGGCTCGACGACGGCGCCGTCCTGCCCGTCGCGCTCGCCTGCACGGACCTCGCGCTCGCGCTCGAGCCGGAGCACCCCGTGACGCTCGCGCAGCGCGGCGTCGTGCTCGGCCGGCTCGACCGTCCGCTCGACGCCGAGCGCGCCTATCGCGCCGCGCTCGCGGCCGGCGGCGAGACGCCCGAGGTGCTCAACAACCTCGGCAACCTGCTCCTCCGTCAGGGGCGCGCCGCCGACGCGGCGACGTGCTTCGAGCGCGCGCTCGAGCTCGCGCCCGGCCACCCGACGATCCGCGTCAACCTCGAACGCGCCGAGCGCGCGCGCGCATCGGGCGACGGCGGCGAACCGCGCGACACTTGATCGCGAGCGGGAGAGTTGGGACACCGGCGGGATGAGCATCCTCGCCGAAGCACCTCCTGCGACCCTCCCCTTCTCCAAGACCAAGTGCGGCGGCTGCACCGCGCTGTGCTGCCACTACTTCGCGCTCGAGATCGACGCGCCGGAGGAGCCGGACGACTTCGAGAACATGCGCTGGTACATCATCCACGAGGACGTCCAGATCTTCGTGGACGACGACGTGTGGTACCTGCAGATCTTCCGCAAGTGCCAGTGGCTCGACGGCAACAAGTGCGGCAACTACGAGAACCGCCCGCAGATCTGCCGCGACTACTCGGACGAGCTGTGCGACCTGGACGGCCCGGAGTCGGACCTCACCTTCCGGAACATCGAGGAGCTCGAGACCTACCGCGACGAGTGGGTCGCCGACTACGAGCGCAAGCGCGCCAAGAAGGCCTCGAAGAAGGCGCGCAAGAAGAAGAGCAAGAAGAAGCGCAAGTAGGCGCCGTCGCGCGGGCGGCCGGCGCGTCCGCCCTCAGCCGTCCAGCGCGTCGATGACGTCGAGCGCCTGCCGCTCGAGCTGACGCAGCTCCGTGAGCGCCTCGTCGATGTGCGCCTCGACCACCCGGCGCGCGTCGCTGCTGATGTAGCCGGGCTCGTAGTGCTCCATCGAGAGCACCGCCTCGCGGTACCAGTGGCTCCACGCGACGACGATCGTCCGCTCGCGGTTGCTCACGAGGGCGAGCTGCACCGGGTCGTCCTTGACCGCCGGCACCGACAACCGCACGCGCGCCGTCTCGGCCTCCGTCTCGAGCCGCACCTTCGCGGCCGCCATGACGATGCCGATGACCTCCTGCGCCCGCGCCAGGCCGGCCGACGCGAAGTGGTGCACGAGGGCGAGCGTCGACACGGCGACGTTCTCCATCTCGTCGATGCTGACCTTGTCCAGCCGGTCGAGGTTCGTGTGGTAGTACGGGTCGGTGAAGTGCCAGAGCAGCACGGCGGGGATGCCGCGCTCGAGGAAGGACTCGTGGTCCGAGCCGCCCTCGTACGGGTTGCTGCGCACGGGCCACTCCACCGACTTCTGCCGCTCACGCATCGCGGCCATGACGTAGTCGTTGAGGAAGTTGCCCACGAGGTCGCCCTCGCGGACGTCGCCGCGGCCCCACTCGGAGTGGATGTCGAGCGGCGCGCGATCCCAGATCGCGCCCGGGTCCGGCATGCGCTCGACGAGCGGGAGCGCCCCGTTCTCCGTCGGGTCCTCGCCCACCATGTCGATGATGAGCGCGAGGTCGACGCGGTCGGAGTTGGCGCGCAGCCACTCGCGCGAGCACTCGAACTCGGTGCCCAGCAGGAACACGATGCTCCGGCGCGGCCGCGGCAGCCGCCCGTCGAGGATGGCGCGCAGGTAGCCCGTCGCCATGCCGACCGTCGCCGCGACGCCCGAGCCGTTGTCGTTGGTGCCCGGCTCGTCGAGGTGCGCCACCATGGCGATCGTCCCCGCGTTCCGGTCCGTGCCCTGGATGCGCCCGACGAGCGTCCGGCTGCGCGCCTCGGTGAAGCGCGCGTGGATCACGACCTTCACGTAGACCATGCCGCCGTCGAGCAGACGCTCGAGCACCTTCTTCTTGGCGGGCGAGACGTTGAGGCCGAAGCCCTGACGCTCGGGGTCGTACGGCACGGTCGAGAAGTGGATCGAGTCCGTGTTCGTCGACGGGTCGTTGTACTCGGGCAGGTAGGACGAGATGACGCCCAGCGCGCCGCCCTGCACGACGGCCTGCTCGAAGAGCGACGAGGCCTGGAGCGTGCCGTAGACGATCGTGCCGGCGTAGCTCTCCGGCGGCTTCGCGTGGTCGAAGCGCACGAGCGGCGCGACGACGCCCTCGGGCCGCGTCGGGAAGGAGTTCACGCACACGAACGTGCGCTCGAGCCCCGCCTCGTTGTCGAACGCGTGCAGCTCGCCGACGTCCGGCGAGATGACCTCGAGGCTCGCCGAGAACGGCGTCCACGCCGGCTTCACCGGGCCGTAGTCCTGGAAGCGCACCGTGTCGCCGTCGCCGTCGCGCGCGGACGGATCGGCGAAGCCGGCCTCCTTCATCATGAGCAGCGAGCGCTCGAGGCTGCGCATGTACCCCTGGTTGCCGCGCACCCGGTAGAACGGGTCGATGGCCTGGAGCAGCTTCCACGCGCCGTCCTTGTCGAAGACGGACGTCACGGCCTCCATGGAGGCGGCGAGGCTGGTCCCCGAGGCGTCGCTCGCACCCTCCGCGGGCCCGTCGTCGGCGCGCGCGGGCGGCGCCGCGATGAGCAGCGCCGCGAGGAGGGAGCCGGCGAACCACCGGCGACGGACGTCGCGTGCCTGGGACCACTCGCTCACGGAATCTCTCCTGGGGATCCGGGGTCCACGGCCGTCGTCGCCCCCCGGGCCGGGGGAGGGGGCGGCCCCGAGGCCGTGACTCGGCCTACCCGACGATAACCGGCATCTCCGTCGGCTGGAACACGTCGCCGTCCCGCCACGCCGCGGCGGGCCGCCCGCCGGGGTCCTCGACGCGGGCGCGCCGCCGGGACATCCTGGGCGGCCCCGCGGCGCCCCGCGCCGCCTCCCCCGGAGCCCCGGCCATCCACGAGCGCATCCTCGCCATCGACTACGGCCGCGTGCGGCACGGGCTCGCCGTGAGCGACGCCCTGGGCCTCGCCGCGCACCCGCTGCCGTGCCTCGTCCGGCGGAGCCCGCCCGAGGACCTCGCGGCGCTCGCGGCCCTCGTCGAGGAGCGCGACGTGCGGCGGGTCGTGCTCGGCCTGCCGCTCGACATGTCGGGCACGGAGGGCGGCATGGCGCGCGAGGTCCGTCGCTTCGGGGAGGAGCTGGGCCGCGCGCTGGGGCTCCCGCTGGCCTACGAGGACGAGCGCCTCTCGACGGACGAGGCGGAGGCGAGGCTCGCGGAGCAGGGCCTCCGGCCGAGCGAGCGCAAGCGCCGGCGGGACTCGCTCGCCGCGGCGATCATCCTCGAGGCCGTGCTGGCGCGAGGCGGCGACGACGCCCCGCGTCCCGCGTCCTGGCTCGAGCGCGACGACCCCGACGGCCGGGACCCGGACGACGGACCGGGAGCCGGATGAGGCGGGGTCGACGGCCGGCCGGGGGGCGCGGCGGGTCGGGGATCAGCCGTTGAGCGCGCGGCCGGCCGCGATCTTGCGGTAACGGCGGGCGACGGCGGCCGAGATCATGAGGAGGCCCAGGGCCACGAGCACGATCGGGGGCGGCGCGTCGACGAGTGTGCGCGCCATGTCCGCGTCGTCGGCGGCGCTCGTGGAGAACACGGCGGCCCCGGCGGAGTACGCGAGGAGGGGCACGCCGAGCGTCCCGAGGACGACGAGCGTCAGGAACGAGATCCGGGACCTTTGCGTGGCTGTCACGGTGAGGGGGTCCTGGTGCTGCCTGCGAGGGGGAGAGTCGACGGGCGGTTCCGGAGTCGGCTTCCCGACGGCCGTCTCCGGTGGCCCATCCACAGTGACGTTATCCCGGCTCCCGAGGACCGTCAAGCCGCCTGACACGAGCTTCACACAGGCGTCGGCGACCCGCGTCACCCGTGCATATGCACGGTCCGTCGCGCGCACCCGCGCGATCGCGAGCCGGGGACACGCGCGGCGCGTCGACGATCGGCGGCGCGCCCGGCGCGTGCTCCGCGCCCCGCCCGGCGAGCGCCACTCGACAAGAGGGATCCCGAGCCGCCCGTAAGCCGGGTTCTGTCCCCGCCGCTCGCGCGACGGGTGACGACCATGACTCTAGGACCGTCGTTGCCGACGGCCTCCAACGCCCTACCCGGAGGTCCAAACGACGCGGGCCGCGTCATCCCTCCCTATTCGGGCTTTCTCCCGGTGAGGTTTACCGAGCCGGGACGGTCGCCCGCCCCGCTGGTGCGCTCTTACCGCACCGTTTCACCCTTACCGCGGCGCGCCGGAGCGCACCGAGGCGGTCTGCTTTCTGTTGCACTGGCTCTGGCCTCGCGGCCGGTGGGCGTTACCCACCACCGTGCCCTGTGGAGCCCGGACTTTCCTCTCCCCGCTCCGCGCCCCCGGGCCGACCCGAGGGTCGGCGTCGAGGGGCTCGGCGGGCAGCGGCCGTCCGTGCGACTCGGGATCCCAGACTGTCAATGAGCGGTTCGCGCCCCCGTGGACGAAGCCCGGACGCGAGCCCCGTATGATACCGCTCCCTCCACCCCGCCCGCCTCTCCCGAGCCAGCCCCCCGCACCATGGAATTCGTCTACGTCACGAAGCGCTACGACCTCTTCGACCTCTCGTTCCCGCACGGCTTCGTCGCCGCCCGCGAGGACGACCGCGTGGCCGGCTGGACCCAGCGCATCCGCGACAAGGGCTTCTTCCTCGAGCGCCGGCAGGCCGAGGTCGACTCCTCCTTCAAGCAGGTCATCCCGTACACGCTCGTGGTCCACGAGGGCGAGGTGCTCCTCCTGCGTCGCAAGGAGGCCGGCGGCGAGGCGCGCCTGCACGGCAAGCTGTCCATCGGCGTGGGCGGCCACATCAACCCGGTGGACGAGGTCACCGAGCCCGGCGCCGTGCTCGAGGCGGGCTGCCGGCGCGAGCTCGACGAGGAGCTCGTGCTCGAGACGCCGTACACGCTCGAGCCGGTGGGCGTCATCAACGACGAGTCGGGCGACGTGGGCTCGGTGCACTTCGGGCTCGTGCAGATCGCGCGCTGCGAGACGCCCGACGTGAGCGTGCGCGAGACGGACGTGCTCGAGGGCTCGTTCGCGAGCGTGGCGACGCTCAAGGAGCTCGCGGCGCGGGAGCGCGGCCGGCTCGAGACCTGGTCGGCGCTCATCATCGACCAGATCGAGGCGGCGCTCGGATGACCGGCGGCGGCTTCGCCGAGGCCATCTGGCACATCACGACCGACGGCGTCCCCGCGCGCCGCGGCGACGAGGGCTTCGTCCACGCCTCCTTCACCTCCCAGCTCGCGGGCACCCTCGAGGTCCACTACCCGGCGGCCGCGTCCGTGGTCCTCCTGCGGCTCGACCCGGCGGCGCTCGGCGAGCGGCTCGTCGTCGAGCCCTCACGGGACGGCGCCCTGTTCCCCCACGTCTACGGCGAGATCGCGGACGGCGACGTCACGGGCCGGGTGGCCCTGGCCCGCGGGGGCGACGGCGTGTTCGACCTGTCCGGTCTGGCCGACCCGGCCTGACGGCCCGACGCCCCCCCACGGGCTCCCGGCGGCTCCGGCGAGCGGCCTCAAGGGCCCGCCGCGACCGGTCGACAAGCGAGAGGTGGCGGACATGGCGCCGCCGACCTACGTTCGTGCCGGAGGTCCTGCCGTGACCGGAGCGACCAGCCTGACCGCACGCCAGCCCGCATTCCTCAAGCTGCAGCCCCGCGCCGTCGAGCGCCCCTGGGGCGGCCGCCGCCTCGCGCAGCGCTTCGGCTGGTCCGACGACCGACGCATCGGCGAGTGGTGGATCGCCAGCTCGTACCCGGGCGTCGAGACGGGCGTCCTGGACCACGACGGCGACCTCGCGGACTGGCTCGACGGCCCCGGCCGCGAGCGCGGCGTCCCCGGCGCGAAGGACTTCCCCGTGCTCCTGAAGTTCCTGGACGCCGAGCAGCGGCTCTCGCTGCAGGTGCACCCGGACGACGTCGTCGCGGCCGCGCACGGCCTGCCCCGCGGCAAGACCGAGGCCTGGCACGTCCTCGAGGCGGCGCGGGGCGCGTGCGTCTACCTGGGCACGGCGGCCGGCGTCACCTGCGCCGAGCTGCTCGACCGCGTCGAGGCCGGCGCGTCCGACGACGAGGTCGTCGCGCTCATGAACCGCGTCGAGGTGCAGCCCGGCGACACGCTCTTCGTCGAGGCGGGCACGGTGCACGCGCTGGACGCCGGCGTCACGATCTTCGAGGTCCAGCAGACGTCCGACGCGACCTACCGCATCCACGACTGGGGCCGCGGGCGCGACGTCCACCTCGCGGCGGCCCGCGACGCCGTCGTCGACCGCGCGCCGCCGGCGCCCGTCCGCGAGACGGCCTCCGGCGAGTGGTCGCCGCTCGTCCGCGCGGACGCCTTCCGGCTCGACCGCGCCCGCCCCGACTTCGCGCTGTCGCTCGACCCCGCCGACGACTGGGCGCTGCTCACGGTCGTCTCGGGCGAGGGCCGCGTGCAGTGCGGGCGGCACGGCCTCCACGTCGACGCCGGGGACACGCTGCTCGTCCTCGAGCCCATGGAGCTCCGCGGCACGGGGCTCGACCTCCTCGCGGTGCGCCCGGGCGCCTGACGGCCCGCGCTCGCGCCCGGGGCTCCCCGCCTCTCGCGACATGATCCCGGCGCGCGGTTGACAGACGACGGGCGGAGCCGATGCTGTCCTCCATGGGGCAGCCGGCACGCGACGACGAGGACGAGGCGCGGTCCGAGGACCGCGCCGACGACCCCTCGTCCGGCACCGACGCGGTCGACGCCGCGCCGCCCGTCGAGCCGTCCGACGAGGTCCCCGCCGACCTCACGCGCTCCATCGAGCTCGTGCGCCGCGCGCAGGGCGACGACCAGGACGCCGTGAACCGCCTCTTCGAGCGGTACTACGAGCGCGTGCGCCTCATCATCCGGATGCGCATGGGCCGCCGCCTGCGCAGCTACATGGAGTCCGCGGACATCCTGCAGGACACCTTCATGGCGGCGGTGCGCGGCTTCGACCGCTTCGAGGTGCGCGACGAGCACGCGTTCATCCACTGGCTCGGCAAGATCGCGCAGAACCAGATCCGCGGCGCGGCCGAGTACCACCACGCGCAGAAGCGCGACCGGCGGCGCGAGCAGGCGATGGAGAGCCGCGCGCAGTCGCAGACCGAGGACGGCGTGCGGTTCGATCCGTCGGCGGACGGCCTCGACATCGCGTCGGCGCTCGGCGTGCGCGAGGAGCTCGAGGAGGTCATCGCCTGCGCCGCGGAGCTCGACGAGGACCAGCGCGAGATCCTGAGCCTGCGGCTCTTCGAGTTCGGCGAGGGCCGCTGGGACGAGATCGCCCAGGCGATCGGCGGCCTCAAGCCGGACGCCGCCCGCATGCGCTTCGGCCGCGCGGTCACCGCGCTGCTCAAGGTCCGTCGCCGCCGCAAGAGCGGCGACTGACGCCGCGCGCGGGAGGAAGCGACGGCCCGGGACACGTGGCCCCGGACCGTCGGCACGACATCACGGTGCTTGCTTCTCTCTGGTGCGTCCGTCAGACCCGGTCGATCAGGTCCAGGAGCTCTTCCGTCTTCTCGCGCATGAGGGCCGCGTCGCCGCGGCTCTCCACGTTCAGACGCAGCACGGGCTCGGTGTTGCTGGGGCGGAGGTTGAAGCGCCAGTCGTCGAACTCGAACGAGAGACCGTCGGTCTCGTCGACGACGAGCGCGTCCTTGGAGTAGGTGAGCTTCACGGAGGCGAGGACCTTGGGCAGGTCCTGCACCTCGCGGTTGATCTCGCCGCTGCAGGGGTACGCCGCCTGCCGCTCCTCGACGAGCGCGGACAGCGGCGTGCCGGTGCGCTGCACGAGGCTCGCGACGAGCAGCCACGGGATCATCCCGGAGTCGCAGTAGGCGAAGTCGCGGAAGTAGTGGTGGGCGCTCATCTCGCCGCCGTACACGGCGTCCGCGCGGCGCATCGCGTCCTTGATGAACGCGTGGCCGGTGCGCGAGAGCACGGGGCGGCCGCCCGCGGCCTCCACCATCTCGAGCGTGTTCCACGTGAGGCGCGGCTCGTAGATGATCTTGGCGCCGGGGTCGTGGCGCAGCATCTCCTGGGCGAGCAGGCCGACGACGTAGTAGCCCTCGATGAAGCCGCCCTTCTCGTCGAAGAGGAAGCAGCGGTCGAAGTCGCCGTCCCAGGCGACGCCCATGTCCGCGCCGTGCGCGACGACCGCGTCCACGGTCGACTGCCGGTTCTCGGGGAGCAGCGGGTTGGGCACGCCGTTCGGGAAGGTGCCGTCGGGCTCGTGGTGCACCTTGACGAAGCTCGCGGGGACGACGCGCTCGAGCGCGTCGACGACCAGGCCGGCGCCGCCGTTGCCCGGGTTCGTGACGAACGTCATGTCCGGGAAGCCGCCCGCCGGCACGTACTTGCGCAGCAGGTTCACGTAGTCGGGCAGGATGTCCGGCCGCTCGACGCGACCGCGCGCCGACGGTCCGGCCGCGAGATAGCCGTCCGCGACGAGCTGCTCGATCTCGCGCAGGCCGTTGCCGCCGTGCACGGGTCGCGCGCCGCGCCCGACGATCTTCATGCCGTTGTAGTCGGCCGGGTTGTGGCTGGCGGTCACCATGATGCCGCCCTCGACGCCCTCCTCCTCGAGGTGCGCGGTGGCGAAGTACACCATCTCGGTGCCGCACATCCCGATGTCGACGACGTCGACGCCCTTGCTCACGATGCCCTCGACGAGCGCGTCGGCGAGCGGGCGGCTCGAGAGGCGCATGTCGTGGCCGACGACCATGCGCGCGGGGCGGCGCAGCTCGACGAACGCCTGGCCGACGCGGTAGGCCATCGCCTCGTCGAGCTCGTCGGGGACGCGGCCGCGCACGTCGTAGGCCTTGAAGCACGGCAGGCGGCGCTCGTGGATCGTCGAGTCGGTGGTCATGTCGGGGTCCGGGGCGGGGTCCGGGGTCGGATCGTCGGGGGGCGGGCCGGCGGGCGCCGGGCTCAGCGGTCGGCCTCGTCGAGCAGGGCGACGAGCTGCTTGATGTCCTGGGCGCGGTCGCGCGGCGCCACGAGCGTGCGGCGCCCCGCGCGGACGACGACGAGGTCGTGCGCGCCGACGATGGCGACGAGCTCGCTCTCGTCCTCGGAGAACACGATGTTGTCGTGCGCGTCGATGCCGTAGAGGCGACCGCGGTGCGCGTTGCCGTCGGCGTCGGTGGGCAGGTGGTCGGCGAGCGCGGTGAAGCTGCCGACGTCGTGCCAGGAGAAGGTCGCCGCGACGCAGCGGACGTCGCGCGCGTTCTCCATGATGCCGAAGTCGACGGACACGCGCTCGAGCGGCTCGAACGCCTCGACGAGCCGCAGCTCGAAGTCGGGCGCGCCGTCGTGCGCGACGGCCTCGCCGATGCGCTGCGCGTGCTCGGGCAGCTGGCGACGCACCTCGTCGAGGATCGCGTCCGTCCGCCACACGAACATGCCGCTGTTCCAGAGGAAGCGGCCGCTCTCGACGTACTCGCGCGCCGTGGCCTCGTCGGGCTTCTCGACGAAGCGCTCCAGCCGGAAGTGCTGCACGCGGTCCGCCGCGTCGACCGCGACGCCGTCCACGCTGCGCTCCGTCGCCGGAGTGTCGCCGACCTCGAGGTAGCCGAAGCCGGTCGCCGGGTGGTCGGGCCGGATGCCGAAGGTGTAGAGCACGTCGCCGGCGGAGGCGGCGCGCGCGGCGGAGAGCAGCGTCGCCGTGAACTCCTCGACCGGGTCGATGAGGTGGTCCGAGGTCACGATCGCCATGACGGCGTCGCCGTACCGCGCCTCGACGAGCGCCGCGGCGAGCGTGACGGCGGCGGCCGTGTCGCGCCGCAGCGGCTCGCCGACGACGTTCTCCGGCGGCAGCTCCGGGAGCTGCAGGCGCGCGAGCCCGGCGTAGTCCGCGCTCGTGAGCACGAGGATGCGCTCCGGCGGGAGCACGGCCGCGAGGCGGCGGTAGCTCTGCTGGAGGAGCGAGTCCTCCCCGAAGAACGACAGGAACTGCTTGGGCCGCGTCTGCGTCGACGCCGGCCAGAAGCGGGTGCCGGCGCCGCCCGCCATGATGACGCCGACGAGGTCCCGGGACGGGTCGAACGGGCGGCTCTCCTGGGCGGCCATGGCGGCGCTCCTCTCGCGACGGGGGCAGGTCTCCGTGCGGGTTCATCGGCCGGGGGGCGCTCCGGACTTGTGCCGGGGACGGGGCGCCCCCGTGAACGACCGTTCCGCCGGACCCGCGCGCTCCGTCCTCGGCCCCCGCGGACTACGCCCGTGGGCGGGCGCGCCGCGGCCTCCCGGCGCGGAGCCTGGAGGATCGCTCCGGGCACCGCCCGGTCGCGCACCGTACCGATGCACCCCGGGGCGGCCCCCCGGGACGTCCGGACGACGTCCGGCCCCCGACGACCGCCCCGACTCCCGTCGCGGGAGAGAGATGGAGGACGTCATGGCGCTCGTCAAGGACCACATGTCGACGCGGGTCTTCACCGCGTCGCCCGAGACCCCCCTGCCCCGGGTCGCCCACGTCATGTGGGACAAGGACTGCGGCTTCGTGCCGATCGTCGACCCGGAGACGAGCGCGCTCGCCGGCGTGCTCACGGACCGCGACATCTGCATGGCCGCCTACACCCAGGGCCGGCCGCTGCACGAGATCGAGACGCGCGAGGTCATGACCGGACGCGTCGTGAGCTGCCTCGCGGACGACGACGTGCTCTCGGCCGAGCAGCTCATGCGCAAGTACCAGGTCCGCCGCCTGCCGGTGACGGACGCCGCCGGCCGCCTCGTCGGCGTGCTCTCCCTCAACGACCTGGCGCTGCACGCGTGCGACGCCGGGAAGACGAAGGAGCTCGCACAGGTGGCCCGGACGCTCGGTGAGATCTGCCGCCATCGCCTGCCGGCCGCACGGCGGGAGACGGCGGGGGCGACCGGTTGACGAAGGCGCCCGAGGCGCGGTCGCCGCGGCACGCACGCCCGGCGGCCGCGCCTCCTCACGCCCCGTCGACGGTCCGCCGACCGTGACCGCGCCGCGACACCTGTGCTAGAGGCGCACGCATGGACACCCCCGAGAGACGACCCTGGCTCGTCGCCGCCTGGCCCGGCATGGGCGCCGTCGCGCACCTCGCCGCCTCCTATCTCGTGGAGACGCTCGAGGCGCCGGTGCTCGAGGACCTGCCGTCGGAGGGCTTCTTCGACGTCGCGTCGGTCGCCGTGCGTGACGGGCTCGTGCAGCCCGCGCACCTCCCGCGCGGTCGCTTCCACCGCTGGCGCGACCCGGACCCGGACGGCCGCGACCTCGTCGTGTTCCTCGGCGAGCAGCAGCCGACCCAGCACGGCTGGGCGTACTGCAAGGCGCTGCTCGACGTCGCGGAGCGCCTGGGGGTCGAGCGCGTCGTGACGTTCGCGGCCCTCGCGCGCCCCATGCACCCGACGAGCGAGCCCTCCGTGTTCGCGGCGACCACCCGGCGGCCGCTGCTCGAGGAGGCCCGCGAGTTCGGCATCGCGCCGCTCGAGAGCGGCGAGGTCGGCGGCCTCAACGGCGTGCTCCTCGCGGCGGCGGCGTCGCGCGAGCTCGACGGCCTGTGCCTGCTGGGCGAGCTGCCGTTCTTCGCGAGCCAGGTCCCGAACCCGCGCGCGTCCCGCGCGCTCGTCCGCGTGTTCGCCGGGCTGTCCGGCGCGGACGTCGACACCTCGGCGCTCGACGAGCAGGTCGAGCGCATGGACGACAAGCTGCAGGACGCCTTCGAGGCGATCCAGGCCGCGGGCCGCGCGCTCGTCGAGCGGACGGACGAGGAGGGCGAGGCGGAGTTCCCGGACGACGGCGACGACGAGGCGAGCGAGGACGCCGGCGCCGCGCCCGCGGCGGAGCCGCCGCCCGAGCCCGAGGTCCGGCTCACGCCCGCCGAGACGCGGCGGGTCGAGACGCTCTTCGAGGCGGCGGCGGCGGACCGCGCGCAGGCCGTCGCGCTCAAGGCGGAGCTCGACCGCCTCGGCGTCTTCAAGCGCTACGAGGACCGGTTCCTCGACCTGTTCCGCCGCGCGGACTAGCGGCCCGCCGCGCGGACGGGCGGCGGCTCGCTGCGATCGGCCTCGGGCGCGCCGGCCGGCGGCCGGGCCACCGCGATCAGGCCTCGGCGGTCGGGCGCGGGGCGTCGGCGGGAGCGTCGGCGTCGACGACGTCGCCGTCGGTCGCCCGCGCTTCGCCGTCGCGCGCGGCGGCGGCGTCCTCCTCCGCGTCGAAGCGGCGGATGACCTTCGCCGGGACGCCGGCCGCGAGGCAGTTCGCGGGGACGTCCTTCGTCACGACGCTGCCCGCGCCGATGACCGCGTTGTCGCCGATGGTCACGCCCTTGAGCACGACGACGCGCACGCCGAGCCACACGTTGCGGCCGAGCACGATGGGCGCCGAGTCCGGCAGCCGGTCGAGGTCGCCGACGGCGTGGTAGTCGTTGTCCATCATGATCGCGTACGAGCCGATCTGGCTGCCGTCGCCGATGCGCACGAGCCGGTGCGCCGAGAGCGACGCGCCGTAGTTCACGAACACGCCGTGGCCGATCTCGAGGCGACCGCCGGGGTGCGCGACGAACTCGCTGCGCACGGTGTGCGAGAAGATCGTCGTGCGGTCGCCGATGACCATGTGACCCAGGTTCGTGACGCGCGGGCGACCCCAGATGCGGACGCGGCTCCCGAGTTGCTGGACCTTGCGCAGGCGCCAGCGGGAGAGCAGGACGCGGGACGCGCCGCGCACGAGCTGACCGAACGTGCGGCCGCCGAAGCGGCCGCCGTGGGCGGGAGCCGGGTCGGCGGCGGAGTCCGTGTCCTCGACGGCGTCGGCGTGCTCGGAGGCGTCGCCGTCGACTGCCGTGCCGCGCACGGCGCGCTCCGTCCGCTCGACCACGCGCGTGACGCGCTCGACGAACACGTCGAGGCCGCGGTCCTCCTCGACCGCGGCGCGTCCCGCGCGGCCCATCTGCTCGCGCTTGTTCGCGTCGGCGAGCAGCCACGCGATGGACTCGCGCAGCGCGTCGACGTCGCCGGGCGGCACGCGCTCGACGCCCTCGCCGCCCTCGAGCGAGTCGGCGATGCCCGGCGTGTCGGAGACGACGGTCGGCGTGCCCGTGGCGAGCGCCTCGTAGATCGCGGTGACGCCCGCGGGCGAGTCGACGTCCTGGAGCGGCACGACGGCGAGCTCGGCGGACGCGTAGAGCGCGCGGAGCTCCTCGTACGACAGCCCGGACGCGAGCGTGACGTTGTCGGGGAGCTCGGCGCCGGCGAGCTGGTCCTCGCGGCGCGACCACGGCGAGCTGCCGACGATGGTGACCGGCACGTCCATGTCCGCGACGGCCGCGACGAGCGTCGGGTAGTCGCGGAGCTCGCGCCCCACGGCCACGATGCCGGCGCGCTCCGGCGGCGCGGGCTCGAGCATGGCCGGCGGCAGGAAGAAGCGCTCGTCGCAGTGGAAGTGGATGCGGTGCAGCCGCGACGCGTCGAAGCCGAGGCGCTCCTCGGCGAAGCGCGTCTGCCGGCTCGAGTACGCGATGACGGCGTCGATGCCGCGACGCAGCCCGAGCGCCTTGAACACCGGCACCTTCTTCGGCGCCGAGAGCATGTGCCCGATCATGACGTGCACGAGGCCGCGGCGCTTCACGCGCAGCAGGAGCGCGAGCGCCATGCCGACGTTCTCGGCGGCGGTGAAGCAGGTCGACGCGCCGCTCGTCCAGCCGAGCCACGCGAGCGCGACGTTGCGACCCGCGGTGCGCGCGAGGAAGCGGACGACGCCGCCCTCGCAGGCGTCGACGTCCGACCAGCTCAGGACGCGCGCGTCGAGCGAGGCGGCCAGCTCGTCGAAGTCGAGCCGCGGGTGGGTGCTGCGGCCGGCGTCCGCGCGGAGGCGCTCGACATCGGCGGGGACGAGCAGGACGCGACCGGCCATCTCACTCCTCCATCAGGCGGCGGTACTCGGCGGCGATCCGGCGCGCGACGAGTCGGCTGTCGTAGCGGGCCTCGGCGAGCGAGCGTCCGAAGGCGCCCAGGTGCTCGCGGCGGCCCTCGTCGAGGAGCAGCTCCTTGAACGCGCGCGCCAGGCCGAGGAAGTCGCTGGGCGGCACGACGACGCCGGCGTCGCCGACGACCTCGGGGATCGAGCCGCTCTGCGTCGCGACGACCGGCCGCCCGCTGGCGAGCGCCTCGGGCAGCACGTACGCGAACTGCTCGAGCCAGCCGGGGCGCGCCGTGCTCGCGAGCGCGAAGACGTCGGCCGCGCGATACGCCGCCGGGATCTCGTCGTAGTCGAAGCGCGTCATGATCACGCGGTTGCCGAGGCCGGTGCGGTCGGCGAGCGCGCGGAGCCGGTCCTGCTCCGGGCCGGAGCCCGCGAGGACGAGGCGCACGCGCCGGTCGCGGCAGTCACGGTCGTCGACGAGCTTCTTCACGGCGTGCACGAGGTCGTGGACGCCCTTCTCCCAGCGCAGCGCGGCCACGCTCAGGATCACGAACTCGTCCTCGTCGATGCCGAGGCGCTCGCGGACGCCGCCGTCGCCGCCGTCCGGGTGGAAGCGCTCGACGTCGATGCCCGCCGGGATGACCTTGACCTTCTCGGGGTCGGCGCCCTCGACGAGCATGCACTGCCGCGCGCGCTCCGTGATCGCGATGTGCAGGTCGGCCTCGCGCAGCACGGCGTACTTCATGTCGCGCTTCGCCTTGAAGCGCTCGGCCGCGAACGGGCGGTTCTCCCACACGGTCGTCACGAGCTTGCAGCCGTGCTCGCGCTTGGCCTGCAGACCCTGCCAGGAGAACGCGTTGAACGTCTCCATCGTGTGGACGACGTCGAAGTCGGCGAGCTGCTTCACGAGGCCGAGGTGCAGGTAGTCGAGCCCGCACGTCGCCTGGAGGAACAGGTTGAAGTAGAAGCCGAGCTTCCCGCTGACCCGCGCGAACGGCTCGTCGATCGACGCGATGTGGCGGATCGGGACCTCGATGAGGTCCGTCGGGAAGCGGTTGATCGTGAGGTGGAACGCCTCGAGGTCGACCCACGGCAGCATCTTCGCGTAGGTCTGCATCTCGAACTGCGAGAGGTACGCGCCGCGGAGCACGGCGACGTGCGGCCGGTCGAGCGACTGCTGCTCGGCGGACTCGAGCACCGCGTCCATGCTGCGCTCGAACATCGCGCGCCGGCGGCGTTCCGGGTGGTGCGTCACCGGGCTGTCCGGCGAGCGGCGCTCGACGAAGCCGGCGTCCGCGGCGCGGCGGTCGCCGACCGACCCGGTCGCGCGCGACTCGTCCACGGGGCGCTCGACGTCCGCCCGCTCCTGCTCCTCGCGCTTCGTCGTCACGACGCGTCCCCCGCCGGCGCGACGCGGCCGACCTGGCGCGCCGGGTGCCCCGCCACGATCGTGTACGGCGGCACGTCCTTCGTGACGATCGCGCCCGCCGAGACGATGGCGTGCTCGCCGATCGTCACGCCCTTGAGGACGATGCTCCGGCAGCCGATCCACGCGTGGTCGCCGATGACGACGGGCTTGTTCTCCATGGGCCGGTCGCCCACGGGGTGCAGGTCCGTGTCCATGATGACGACGTCCCAGCCGATCATGCAGTCGCGGCCGATCTCGACGCGCTCCCACGCGATGACCTCGGCGCCGCGGTTCAGGTACGTGCCGTTGCCGATCGACAACGTGCCGCCCTTGTTCGCCCAGAGGCGCACGCCGGGGTAGAGCAGGATGTTCTCGGCGATGATCTCGCCGTCCTCGTTCTTCACGGACGGCTTCGGCGAGCCCTTCGCGACGGCGAGCACGCCCAGGCGGTCGAACCCGCGCCGGCAGAACAGGCCGCGCACGTAGTTCATGAGCGGCGTGCCGTCGGCCAGGCGGCCGAGCACCTTCTGGATGGCGGTCTTGGGCGCGGGCAGCACCGGCGCGTCGACGAGGTCACTCATGGTCGTTCCTCTTCAGCACGAGGATGGGGCGCGCGGGCTTCGCGGTGACGACGGCGCCGGGCTCGACGGGTCGGTCGACGATCGCGCCGGCCGCGACGACCGCGCCCGCGCCGATGCGCGCGCCCGCGACGATCACGGCCTTGGCGCCGATCCACGCGCCGTCGCCGATGGAGACGGGCTGCGGCTCGCCCGTGCCGGGGCGCTCGCCGAAGCCGGGCGTGTCCGTGATGATCACGTCCCACGCGATCATCGCGCCCGCGCCGATGCTCACCTCCTGCTCGGCGTAGACGAGCGTGTTGCGGTTCAGGTACGTGCCGTCGCCGACGGTGATGCGCGCGCCGGGCGCGGTCGTGAGGCGCACGCCCGGGTAGAGGCCGACGTCGCCGAGGTGGATCTCGCCGCGCCCGGTGTCGATGACCGGCGCGGGCCGGCCGCGCAGGCGCGCGACGGCGCCCGCGGACGTCGCGCGGTGACGCAGCAGCGCGCCCATCGCGTAGGCGGGCAGCGAGTAGCGCCGCCCCTCCGCGAAGTGCTCGCGGTACGCGGTCAGCGCCCCGGTCCGTCGCCGGCCGGCGGGCACGGAGGCGGTGGGGCCGGCCGCGCCGTTCATGCCGCGGGCTCCCGCTCGACCGCCTTCTCGATCGCGTCGACCATGCGCGTGCCGATGACGTCCCACGCGAAGTGCTTCTCGACGAACGCGCGGCCGGCGCGCGCCATGTCGTGGGCGCGCGCGGGGTCGTGCAGCAGATCGACGACCTCCGCGGCGAAGCTGTTCGGGTCGTCGGCGAGGATCAGCTGCTCGCCGTGCTCGACGGGGATGCCCTCGGCGCCGAGCCGCGTCGACACGACGGGCTTGCCGACGGCCATCGCCTCGACGACCTTGAACCGCGTGCCGCCGCCCACGCGCAGCGGGACCACGAAGACGGACGCCTTGTGGAACCACTCGCGGATGTCCTCGACGTAGCCCGTGAAGTGCACGTGCTCGTTGCACAGCACCTCGAGCTCCGGGGTGACGCGGCCGCCGGCGCCGATGAAGCGCGCGGTGCTCACCTCGGTGTGGATGAGCGGGAGGATGTCCTCGACGAACCAGCGCGCGGCCTGCTGGTTCGGGTGGTAGTGCATCGTGCCGGTGAAGACGAGCGTGTCCGGCTCGGCCATGCTGTCGGGCACGGGCCGGAAGTACTCGATGTCGACGCCGTTCTCGACGACGTCGATCGCGAGTCCGGGCGCGTGCCGCAGCAGCAGGTCGCGGTCGCGCGGGGACGTCACGGTCACGCGGTCCGCGCGCTCGAGGACGGCGATCTCCTCGCGCCGGAACTTGTTGAACTCGGCGAGCTGGTAGAGCTTGCGCAGCGACGGCGCCGACGCCTCGTACTCGCGCTGGAGCAGGTCCCACTCGACGTTGTGCTCGTCGACGACGACGGCGGGGCCGTCCGGGAAGTCGAAGCAGCCCATCTGCGAGAACTCGACGACGATCACGTCGATGTCGTGCTCGCGGACCATCCGATCGAGCGCCGCCTGCATGGCCTCGGTGCGGTGCGCGATGTGCTGGAACGAGTGCCGCGAGAGCATGGACCGCGCCTGGTTGAGGCGCTTGCGCTCGGGGTACGGCCGCGCGACCTCCTCGTGCACGCGCACGAAGTCCTGCAGCGGGCTGCGGTCGACCTCGGGGTCGTAGGGCGACACGTAGCAGAGCGAGTACACGTCGTGGTGCCGCGCCACCTGCCGCATGAGGTTGTAGATGCGGACCGTGCCGCCGAAGGTCGGCGGGTACGGCGGGTACGGCGAGAAGAAGAGGACGTTCATGAGCGGCCGCCCGCGTCGTCGAGGACCTCGGAGACGCGCCGCGCGTGCGCGTCGGCGTCGAAGCGCTCGGACACGACCTCGCGCGCGCGCTCGCCGAGGCGGAGGCGCAGCGACGGGTCGAGCACGAGCGCGAGCATGCCCTCGGCCAGCGCCTCGACGTTCTTCGGCTGGACGAGGAGGCCGTTCTGGTTGTTCTCGACGATCTCGCGGATGCCGCCCGCGTTCGTCGCGATGACCGGCTTGCCGAAGACCATCGGCTCGATGACGACCATGCCGAACGCCTCCTCCCACGCAGCGTCGACGCACACGTCGATGGTCCGGTAGACCGGCGCCATCTCGTCGCAGAAGCCGAGGAACTTCACGCGGTGCGCGATGCCGAGGGACACGGCGAGCGCCTTGAGGCGGTCCTTGTAGCCGCGGTTCCCGTCCTCGATGGAGTCGTCGCCGGCGACGACGAACCAGGCGTCCGGCGCCTGCTCGACGACGCGCGCGGCGGCCCGGAGGAACTCCTCCTGGCCCTTGCTCGGCGCGAGGCGGGAGCAGATGCCGATGACGACCGCGTCCGCGGGGATGTCGAGCTGTCGGCGGAGGTCGGGGCCGTCGACCTGCTCCGCGAGGTCCGTGCCGTTGTGCACGACCTCGATGCGGTCCATCTCCGGGCCGATCTGCCGGATGTAGTCCTGCTTCATCGCGTTGGAGTTCGCGACGATCGCGGACGCGCGGTCCAGCGCGAGCCGGTTGAGAGTGCTGTGCACGTACGGCCCGTGCACGTGGTACACGAACGGCCGCCGCGTGAGGACGGACACGACGTAGCAGGTGAACACCGACCGGAACTTGTCGGAGGTGTGCAGCACCTCGACGCGGTTGCGCACGACGAACCACGAGAGCCGCACGATCGTCCCCAGGGTCACGGGGATCATCGCGAGGTCGTGGAGCTTCTGGCGGAAGCGCGTCCGCAGCTCCGCGGGCTTCGTCCCGAACGAGCAGCGCACGAGCTCGTGGTCGGGGATGCGCGAGATGGCGCGCTCGGGACGGCCGCCGCGCTGGCACGCGACCGCGATCCGGAAGAGCCGCCGGTCCAGCTTCTTCAGCATCGTGGTGAGCACGGTCACCACCCCACCGATCTCGGTGTTCGTGTCGAAGAAGAGGATGGAGCGCATGGCAGGACCCGGCCGGGACGGAGGGACGCGCCTCTCATCGGCAGCGGCGGGGGCCTGCCTTTGGCCGAATCGGGGAGCGCCGGACGGGCCCGGAACGGCCGTTCACGAGGGCCGCGACGAGCCCTCGGACGGGCCGGGCGCGGCGCGCGGTCGGGCCCGGCGAGGCGGCGCTCGGGGGCTCCCGACCGGGCGACGGACCCTGCCGCCGTCGCCCTACTCGAAGAGCGGGCGGAAGCTCAGGCTGTACGAGAGCTCGCGGGTGCGCTCGCGGATCTTCTTCGCGGGCGTGCCCCCCACCACGGCGTACGGCTCGACGTCCTTGGCGACGACCGCGCCCGCCGCGACGACGGCGCCCTCGCCGATGGTCACGCCGGGGAGGATCGTGACGCGCGAGCCGATCCACGCGCGGTCACCGACGACGATCGAGAGGTCCTCGATGCCGAAGTCCGGGTCGTCCACCAGGTGCTGGCTGGTGATCATCGAGACCTCGGGCGAGACGGACACGTTGTCGCCGATGCGGATCCCGCCGCGCATGTCGAAGTAGCAGGAGCGGTTCACGATGCTGTTGCGCCCGACGACGAGGCCGCCCGCGCCGCGTCCGAGCAGCCGGTAGAAGTAGAAGCGGCAGCCCATGAGGATCGACGTGCCCTCGCCGATGCGCACGCCGAGCAGGCGGTAGAGCCACGCGTGGCGCAGCGTGTACGACGGGACGTGCGTGACGACGTGGTTCGTCAGGTACGCGATGAGACGGGTCAGCCACATGTCAGGAGCTCCGACCGCGGACGGCGTGGAGGAGGTGGGCGAGGTCCTCGGACGGGAACGCGCGGAACAGGAACACCGCGCCGAGGTAGGCCGCCGCGCCGAGGGCCATGGCCGCGAAGAGCCCGATCCCGGAGACGAGCGACACGGCGAGCAGCATGACGGCGCCCGCGCCGCAGACCTTGGCCGCGATGCGGGCCGAGCCCTGGTCGAGGATGCCGCGCGGCATGAGCTTGAGCGCGACGACCATCATGAAGATCTCGGTGATCAGCGTGGCGAGCGCCGCGCCGTAGCCGCCGTTGCCGAAGCGCGCCTGCGTCATCGGGATGAGCGCGAGGTTGAGCACCGGGTTGAGCGCCGCGGCGCCGATGGCCGCGCACGACCACTGCTTCTGCTTGTCGTTCGCGATGAGCACGGAGCCCAGCACGACGTCGACGCACACGAAGACCATCGAGAGCCCGAAGATCTGCAGGTTCGCGACGCTGTGGTGGAACTCCTCGAGGCCGAAGAGGAGCGAGACGACCGGCTCGGCGACGAGCGACATGCCGAGGCCGACGGGCACCGAGACGAGCAGCATGAAGTTCAGCGTGCGGCGCGTCGCCTTGTGGGCGCCCTCGCCGGGGTCGGCGAACTTCCGCGCGATGGCCGGGAACACCGACGTCATGAAGATGTTCGGGATGAACAGCAGCGTGCCGTAGAGCCGGAAGGCCGCGCCGTACCAGCCCACGACGTCGTCGCCGGCCATCTTCGTGAGCATGAGCACGTCGATGCGCACGTAGATCTCGCCGAACACGATCCAGATGAGGAAGGGCGCCGCGCCGACGAGCACGCGCTTGAGGACGGCCCGGTCGAACTCGAGGGCGAAGGGCACCGACCGGTAGAGCACGCGCGCGATGTACGCGGTGCTCGCGACCGTGCCGAGGAGGTGCATGACCGCCACGGCGACGAGCCCGTACCCGGACACGAGCGCCGCCACGGAGCCGGCCGTCGTCACGAGCTTCTCGATGACGAGCGCGAGGGCCGGCTCGCGGCCGCGCTGCTCCGCCTGGAGGTAGGCCGTGAACGTCTGCCCGAACGACCCCACGAGGAACGCGAGGCCGATGATGTCCGTCGCGACGACCGCGTCGGGCTCCACCCCCATCGCGCGCACGACGACCATCATGAGCGCGTAGACGATGAGCGCGAGGCCCGCCTTCAGGCCCATCGCGTTCGCGAGCAGGCGCGGCCCCTGGTCGGGCTCCCGGGCCACCTCCTTCATGAGGAAGGTGTTGATGCCCAGGTTCAGGAAGATCGACGCGATGAGCGAGAACGAGATCGCGAAGAACAGCCGGCCGAAGCCCTCGTCGCCGAGGTGGCGCGGCAGGTAGATGAGCAGCACCCACGCGAAGACCCACGTGATCGCCTGGCTGCCCGCCTGGAAGGCGGCGTTCTTGAGCACGCGGTTGGTCAGCGACACGGCGCGCCCTCCGGGTCGTCGTCGAGGTGCGTCGGGTGCGGGTCGTCACACGTGAGGCCGAGGCGCTCATTGCGCTTCGCCTCCGCGTGGACCGGGATCATCATCGCGAGCAGCGACCCCAGGTAGACCATGTTCCGGTAGAAGGTCAGCTGGAGGTCGTAGTACGCCACGACGACCTGGCAGATGAGGAACACGACCGCCATGACGATCAGGCACTTGTAGAGCGGCCGCGTCGTCGTGCGGAAGTCGATCGTCAGCTGGATCACCATGAGCCCGATGCAGATGTAGAAGGCCGCGATCCCGACGAAGCCCGTCTTCACCCACATCCACAGGATGCAGTTGTGCGGGATGTAGTCCCACAGCGGGAAGTCGACCTCGTCCAGCGGGATGACGATGAGGTACTTGTTGCCGAACCCGACACCCGCCGGATACGTCCGGATGGTCTCGATGAGGTTGAACTTCTCGACATCGCGGTACGTGTTGCTGGAGTCGACCTCGCCCGTGGCGTCCTCGCCGAAGATCGAGCGCACCTGCTGGACGGGCATGCCCAGGCCGCCCGTGTTGTTCCAGAACGCCGCGAAGTAGACGCCGATGACGGGGATCGCCGCGAGGGTCAGCGCGAGCCCGATCTTCTTCAGCTTCTTCGGGAGGTAGAGGAACAGCATGATCATCCCGAAGACCAGGCAGCCGTACGCGATGCGGCGCTGGGCGTAGATGAACGTGATGAACGTCGTCGGGGCGGTCGCGGCCGTGTAGATGAGCATCGAGCGCGGGCCGTGGAACGTGACGAGCGCCATGCTGAACACGAACGACGTCATGATGAAGATCGCGCACTCGTGGCTCGTGATCGCGTGGATGTCGCCGATGTCGCCGCCGAGGTCGACGAGCCAGCGCCACACGCCCTGGAAGCCCTTGATCGAGACGGGCAGCAGGATGCACCAGGTGTTGGTGACCACCTGCTTGTGCGTGCGGATGATCTGGCTGCCGACGAAGAACGAGATGCCCAGGTAGAAGAGCGCGCGGATCTCCCAGAGCGCGATGTTGAACACGCCGCCGCGCGCGATGCCGAACGCGAAGAAGAAGAACAGCATGCCCATGAGGCCGAGCATGGGCCCCTGGAGCGGGTTCGCCTGGAAGCGGATGCGCCGCGTCACGACGCCCGCGATCAGCCAGCTGCCGCCGACCGTGCCGAGCAGCACCTCGACGGGGTTCGTGGGCAGCGGCACGCCGATGGAGTTGTTGAAGTTCTCGAAGAACGGGACGCGCAGCGTGAGCGGCGCCTCGAGCCCGAAGATCTGGTACTGCTCGAACAGCAGCGTGCAGAAGAGCAGCAGCGAGAAGGTCGCCGACGGGTGCGTGACGATCGCCAGCAGCACGCCGAGCCCGATGGGCAGCGCGACGGGGATGACCAGGTTGCCGTTCGTGAGCACGGCGAGGGCGCCCACGAGCACGCCCGCGAACGCCATGACGAGCGCGCGGACCGACCGCTGCGGCCAGTCGTCCCGGAGATCCTGGATCCACGTCGCCTGCACGGCCCGCCCCTAGAACGTCATGTACGCGAACACGACGTTCGCGACGTTGGCGGCGACGTACAGCCCGACCGTCCAGCGGTTCAGCTCCTTCACGCGGAAGGCGAACACGAACGTCAGGATGGCCCAGAGGAAGATCATCTTCACGGCGGGGTCCTCCTACAGGAAGCGCTGGAGCCAGCCCGGCAGCCACCGCTCGTGGCCGTTGCAGGTCACGCCGAGCAGCGGCAGGTCGCGGAAGGCGCGGTAGTACGGGGCGAGGTCGGAGCGCTTCGTCCGGCCGAGGCGGACGACGGTCACGACGCCGTCGACGCGCTCGGCGACGATGCGCGCGTCGACGCCCGCGGCGGCCGGCGGCGTGTCGATGAGCACGAAGCGCCCCGCGGCCTTGAGCTCGCGGAGCAGCGCGTCGAGCCGGCCGCTCTGCAGGAGCTTCGTGCCGTTCGCGCCGGGGTCGCCGGGCTGCACGAGGTCGAGGTCCGGGTGCTCGGTGGGCGTGAGGACGCGCGCCACGCGCTCGCCGGGGCGGAGGTCCGCGAAGCCGGGGCCGGGCTCGACGTCGAGCAGGTCCGCCTGCGCCGGATCGCGGAACGCGAGGTCGACGACCGTCACCGGGTGGCCCGTGTCGTGCGCCATCGCGACCGCGAGGTTCGCCGTGATGAGCGAGCGCCCCTCGCGAGGCCCGGGCGAGCAGACGGCCACCGCGCCCTCCGGCCCCACCTGCTCGACGAGCGCGAGGTACAGCACGCGCAGGTGCTCGATGAACTCCTGCACGGGCTCCATGCCGCCGATGCGCTCGTGCGACGCGAAGTCCATCTCGCGCAGCACGCGGTCGGGGCGGAAGCCGCGCGGCATCGTCACGCGCTGCGCGCCGACGAACAGGCGCGGCACCTTGAGCAGCATCCGGGAGAGCAGCATCGTCGGGCGCCTCAGGAGTGCAGCTTGGGGATGGTCGCGAGGATGGTCTCGTCGAAGACGAACACCATCTCCTCCTCGCGCACGATGGACTGGTCGAGGAACTCGAACACGAAGATCAGGCCGAGCCCCATGAAGAGCCCGCCGAGCAGGCCGCCGATCACGATGAGCGGCACGTTCGGCGCGGCGGGTCGCAGCGGCACCTTCGCGGAGTCCAGGATCTGGAAACGGTTCTCCTGGCTCTGGAGCTCCACCTGCTGGTTCACGCGCGCGTGCTCGACCTTCGTCCGGAGCTGCTCGAAGAGCTCCTGGTTGATGGCGACCTCGCGCTCGATGGCCTTGAGCGCCATCTCGGCCTGCGGGATGCCGGCGACCTTCTCCTCGAGCTCGGCGATGACCTCGACGTACTCCTGGCGCTGCAGCCGCGCGGCCTCGAGGTCGACGTCGGCTTCCTGCAGGCGCGCGAGCACCTCCTGGTACGTCGGCGAGCGCACCTCCTTGGTCTCCGCGGCGACGTTCTGCTCCTTCTCATCCTCGCGGATGCGCGAGATCGCGGCGAGCTCGGCCTTCTTGCGGATGAGGTCCGGGTGGTCCGGCTTCATCCGCACGCTCATCTCCTGCACCTCGATGCGCAGGTGCTCGAGCCGCTGCTGGATGGGCGAGACGTTCAGGAAGGACGCCGACTCGACGACCATCGGCGACTCGCCGTTGAGCCGCTTCTCGAGCAGCCCGACGCGCAGCTCGAGCTCCTTGATGTCGACGTCCGTCTTCGCGAGCGACTTGCGGTAGTCCTTGAGGTCGGAGATGTACGCCTGGTGCCGCTCGGGCAGCTTGTCCGGGTTCTCCTCGCGGTACTTCTTCAGCCGGTTCTCCGCGTGGCTGAGGTCCGCCTGGTAGATGTCGAGCTGCTTCTGGATGAAGTCCACCGCGGAGGTCGCCTCCTTGCGACCGCCCTCGAGGGACTTCTCGATGAACAGGTGCGTCACCGTCTCGGTGATGTCCTTCGCGAGCTCGGGGTCCTTCCACGAGACCTCGATGCTGAAGGAGTCCGCGCCCGACGCGTTCGCGGTGATCGCGCCGCGCAGCTTGCCGAGCATGCGCTCCATCGCGAGCGGGTCGGCGTCGCCCTCGAGCAGGTCGAGGCGGTTGACGAGCTCCTCGAGCAGCGAGCGCGAGTAGATGATCTTGTTGAACGAGACGAGGTAGTCGGTGACCCCGAGGCTCACCGCCGTCTGCCACTTCACGAGCGGGTTGAGCACCTCGTCCTTGCCGAGCAGGATCGACGTGGACGACTTGTAGGACTTGGGCGTGAGCAGCGCGCCGACCGTCGCGAGCGCGGTGGCGACGAGGATCGGCAGGATGATCGTCCGCTTGCGACGGAACAGGATCTCGAGCACGTACTTCAGGCTGAAGCGCTGGTAGGTCGCGTCGACACCGCGCTTGCGGGCGGGCGTCTCGCCGGGGTGGCCGCCGCCGGGGCCGCCGCCGCCCGGGCC
>JAUIEF010000017.1 GCA_030428785.1 bacterium | reverse complement strand
GCGGGCCACGCCGCGGGCGCCGGACGTCGCGGTGGTCGGACGACCGCGCGCCCCGGTCGCGCTCGCCGGACGGAAGTGGAGGGAGCCGGGGGGCGCCGGTAGAGTGGGCCGCCCGTGTCGTACCGTCCTCCCGTCCGTCGCGCAGTCGCCCGTCGTCGCCTCGCCGCGCTGCTCGCGGCGGTCTGCGCGCTGCCGGCCTGCGGTGACGGGGCCGCGACGACCCCCGACGGTCGCCCCGCGCCCGCGCGCCGCGCCGACGGGCGGCGCAACGTGCTCGTCATCACGCTCGACACGACGCGCGCCGACCACCTCGGCACCTACGGCTACCCGCTGGACATCACGCCGGAGCTCGACGCGCTCGCCGCGCGGGGCGTCGTCTTCGAGAACGCGTACGCGCCCATGCCGCAGACGCTGCCGTCGCACGCGACGATCATGACCGGGCTCCACCCGCGGCAGCACGGCGCGCTCGAGAACTCGTACTCGGTGGACCCGCGGCTCGAGACGCTCGCCGAGGTGTTCGGCGCGGAGGGCTACGAGACGGCGGCCTTCGTGAGCGCGCTCGTCATCAGCGACTTCACGGGCATGGAGCAGGGCTTCGACACCTTCGACCAGCCGCGCTGCAAGTTCTTCGTCGGCCTGCCGGCGCCCGCCGAGCGCGAGGCGACGGAGATGACGGACCTCGCCGTGGCGTGGGCGGAGGAGCACGACCCCGCGGAGCCCTTCTTCCTGTGGGTGCACTACTTCGACCCGCACACCGAGCACGTCGCTCCGCGGCGCTACGTGCGCCAGGTGCTGCCGCTCCGCGTGCGCGACGAGGTCATCAAGCCCATCGTCGGCGAGCAGGACGTCTTCATGCCGCGCCTCATGAAGGACTGGCGCGGGTACGCGGCGGAGATCCGCTACACGGACGCGGAGGTCGGACGGCTCGTCGACGAGCTCGACGAGCTCGGGCTGCTCGAGGACACGGTCGTCGCGGTGGTCGGCGACCACGGCGAGGGGCTCTCGCAGCACGGCATCCTCGCGCACGGCATGGCGGTGTGGGAGGTGCTGCACCGGGTGCCGTTCTTCGTCGTCGACCCGGACGGGCGGCACGCGGGGACGCGCGTGGCCGGGCGCGTGCAGCTCGCCGACGTCGCGCCGACGCTCGTGTCCATGGCGCTCGGCCGCGCGGGCGGCACGCGCCCCGACGACAAGGGGCTCGACCTCTGGTCGCTGCTCGAGGGCGGACGCTCCGTGCCGGACCGGCCGGTCGTGCTCGAGCGGCCGCACTACAGTCCCGAGCGCTTCTCCGACCGGACGGGCGGCGGCAAGGGCGCGGAGCAGGGCGAGATGACCGCGGTGCTCATGGGCGACCACAAGCTCATCCGGATGCCCGACGGGAGCGAGCAGCTCTACGACCTCGCGCGCGATCCGCACGAGGAGCGCGACCTCGCGGACCGGGCGCCGGAGGTGCGCCGTCGGCTCGCCGCGTACCTGGACGACTGGCTCGAGCGCTTCGCGGTGCAGCCGGCGTCCGAGGGCGGCGGGCTCTCCGAGGAGCGGCGCCAGGCGCTCGAGGCGCTCGGCTACCTGGGCGGCGCCGCCGACCGGTAGGGCGCACGCGACCTCAGAACGGCAGGTCGAGGCTCACGACGTTGGTGAACGAGCCGAGCGGCCCGCCCTCGCCCGTCACGACGGCCTGCAGGTGCAGCTCCATCCCGACGAGGCCCGGGAAGTAGGGTCCGAAGGGAATCTCGATGCTCTGAGGCCAAGGCGGCGCCGGAACGATGAACGGCGCCACCGCGGCCGGCGCGGGCGTTCCATCGTGTGACAGCGGAGGACCCGGGGCGGGCGAGCCCGGTGCCGACTTCGCGCCTGCTCGCTTCACGGCGCCCGTCGTCGGCGCGGCCGGGGTGAGGGTCACGGAGCCCGGTGATCCGAGCGACAGCCCCGGGTGGGAGCCCAGCCCGTAGAACGAGAGCGGCGTGTCGTAGCAGATGCCGCTGTAGCCGGGCAGCACGACGCCCTCGGTCGGGTCCAGCTCCTCGTACGCCGGGTCGAGGCGGCTCCACACGATGACGAACGGACGGGACGCCCCGGGATCCGTGATGAGCTGGATGTCGAGCGAACCGCCGAGCAGGGACGTGGCCGCGACGGAGGCCTTCAGACCCGGCGTGTACGTGTACAGGCTGTTCTCGGACATGAGGATCGAGCCGCCGCCAGCCGACTGCACGCGGATGCCCGTCGGGAGGCCGGTGCCTTCGGAGATCGGGGGGGTGATGAAGGTCACGCTTCCCGCGGGGTTCTCGAGCACTTGCGCGGGGACGAAGCCGTCGGGCGTCGGGCCGACGAGCAGCTCGATGTCCTGCGGCGCGTGAGCGCCGATGGAGCCGAACGCTCGGACGACGTCGCCGCCGTCGATGTTGCCGCGATAGGAGTTCAGCCAGACGTCCTTCACCGTCAGGCCGGACGGAAGGACGTCCGACCCGTTGGGGCCGTTGATACGTACGTCCGCGAAGAGCGTGTCCGGGAACACGGGTGTGCGCGCGACGATCGTGTCGGGCGGCGTGATCTGGAGGATGTTCGCCGGGAAGCTCACGGGACCGCTCACGAAGTCGACCTCGGTTCCGGGGCCGGCCGCGACGTGCGTCGCCGTGATGGTGACGATCTGGCCGCCGCTGACCGGGCCGATCCCGGGAAAGATGTCCAGGATGCGCGTGCCTTCGTACTCGAAGGCGTCCTCGAGCGTCCCGCTGTGGCCGTCCTGGACCCAGGTGACGTCGACGACCGAGTCCTCCGCACCGGCGGGGGCCATGCACGTGATCTCCTCCGGCGAGACCCACGTCACGTCGGTCGCAGGTGTCGCGCCGAACAGCACGGTCGGCGTCGGGGACGGCTGGAAGCCGACGCCGCGGAGGGTCACGGGCGTCTGCTGGTGGAAGAGCGTTGCGGTCGGGGAGATCGACTCGATCAGGAATCGGGTGCCGTAGACGCGAACTGCGCCGTGCCCCGGGATCGCGAGGTCGAAGTTGGGGATGCCGGTCGCGACATCCGGGTGCCCGTCGCCGTCGAAGTCGCCGGCGGTCACCGAGTACCCGATCTCGTAGCTGCTCCCCTGGGTCGGCGGGCTCGGCGGCTGGCGGATCGTCCGGAGGACGTCACCCGTGGCGCCCGAGACGATCGTGACGGAGCCGCTGGCCCACCCCAGCGTGGGGAGTGCCTCCGTCAGGTGCGAACCGACGACGAAGTCCGGCGCACCGTCGCCGTCGACGTCGTCGAGGCCGTCCACGGACCACCCGAACCGATCGTTCGCGTAGTGACCGGTGATCGAGTGCATCAGCTCTCCCGTCGCGCCCGAGAAGACCTGGACCCTCCCCGCGGCGCCGTAGAAGGACTGGTCCTCGGCGTACGAGCAGAGGATGTCGGCGTGACCGTCTCCATCGACGTCTCCCAGCGGGGCGAAGGCGTGTTGCTTGGAGCTGTCGCCGAACTGCTGGATGACGATGTCGTGGATCACGCCGCCGGTGGCGCCGGAGAAGATCCGCACCTGGGCCATGCCGGTGCGACCGACGAGGAGGTCGGGCGTGCCGTCCAGGTCCACGTCGCCGACGCCGGAGATCCACTTCCCGAACGCGGACGCGCCGAGAGTCTCCACGAGCGTATGGATCACCGAGCCGTCCGCGCCCGAGTACACGAAGACGGCGGGAGGCGTGGAGTGCGCCATGGAAACGGCCATGTCGGGGATGCTGTCGCCGTCCATGTCGCCCGTCGCGGTCACGTACTCGCCGAGTCGGACGGAGGACGTGAACCCGTGGAACTCGCGGATGATGGAGGCGTCCGCGCCCGAGAAGAGCGTCGCCGTGCCGGAGCGGCTGCCGTTCACGTCCGCGAGGGGGGCACCCACGAGGAAGTCGCCGAGACCGTCGCCGTCGACGTCCTCGAGGCCCGCCACCGCGGAGCCGAATGCGTCGGCTGCGACGAGTCCCGTCACCGTGTGGACGACCGAACCGTCCGCGCCCGAGAACACCATGACGTAGCCGGCGTCGACGCCCGAGGTGTCGTCCCGTGGTCCGCCCGCGATGATGTCGTCGATGCCGTCGCCGTCGAGGTCCGGTACCGTGTCGAGAAGTTCACCGAGCCGACCGGCGGGACCGGACCCGTAGGCCTCCCAGTACGTCTCCTGGGATCGAGCGACGGACGAGAGGCAACCGATGCCCGCGAGTGCGAGCGCGGGGAGGAAGCGCGGGGACGAATTCATGTGCCGAGTTCCGGGGTGAAGGTCACGGAGCGGTTGCGACGAGGAGGTTGGTCCATGCGATCTGATCGGCCGCCGTCGGGTCGAGCACGGCGATGCGGAACGTGGTCGTCGCGCCGGACGGCACGCCCGGCGGCCAGCTCCCGGCCCACGTCACGTGCCCGCTCGGGTCCACGCTCAGAGGTCCGATGGCCACGGACGCCCAGGGGCCGACCACGGCGGGGAGGGCCCCGGAGACGTCCAGGACGGCCTCGGCACCCGGCGCGGCGTCGGTGACCCGGAGCAGGAAGGGTGTGTCACCCAGGAGCACTCCTTCGCCGGTCAGCGACGGGACTCCGGCCTGTCCGGCGGTGCCGCCGCCCTGATCGCTCCAGGAGGCTTCGGGGAGACAGCCGATCTCCTCGACGCGGCCGAGGTCGGGGGGAGGCCAGCCGATCGCGTCATGCCGACCCGTGAGGATGCGGCCCTCGTCGAGTGCGAGCGACTGTCCCATGCGGTCGCTGACCTGCGCGGCGTCTGAGACGTAGCGAGCAACGAGTGACCAGGTTCCCGCAGCGCGCCGATACACGTAGGTCACCCCCACGTGCGCGAGAGGCCCGTCGTCGGCGTTGGTCGCGGTCACGGCGAGCACGTCACCCTCGAGGCGGACCTGTGCCCCGAATCGATCGCCGGCTTCCCCGTCGGCCGGCATCAGCACCTGCTCGACAGACCAGCTCCCGCCGTTCGACCGGAACACGACGACGATGCCCGACCCGTCCGCGGTGCCGTCGGCCTGGGGGGCCGAGACGACGACGGTCCCGCCGTCGACTGCCACGCTGTCCCCGAATCGGGCGCCCGTCGACGGACCCGGCGAGTCGAGGCGCGCGCGCTGGATCCAGCCCGCGATCGCGTCGTCCTGGAAGATGTACGCGACCCCGGTGTTCGTGCCGCTCGTGTCGTCGGACGGAGCTCCGACGACGAGGAGACCCGCGAGGTCGTCGAGAGCGAGCGCGCCGCCGAACCCCTGCCCGGCCGTCGCGTCCACGGACCCGAGGACGGTCGACACCGTCCACGGGCCGCCGGAGGATTCGAAGAGGTGGACGGCGCCGGCCGCCGGCGACACGTGGTCCTGACCGGGGCAGCCGACGAAGAGGCGCCCGTCGCCGAGCGCGAGTTCGTCGGCGAAGAGGGGCAGCGAGCTCGAGGTCCCGTCACCGCGCAAGGACCCGATGGATGTCCAGCTTCCTGCCGAGCGCTCGAAGAGATCGACTCGCCCAGGAAGAACATCGAGTGTGAACGGCGGCGGGTCCGCCCAGGGTGCGCCCACGGCCAGCACGTCACCGTGGATCGCGACGGCCTGGCCGAATCGGTCGTTGGTGTCGGGAACGGGGGCCGTGAGCGAGTCCGTGTGGACCCAGCCGCCGGGCCCGTGGTCGAAGACCTGGACGCGTCCCCAGTCCCGTCCGTCGTCGAGAGTGAATCCCGTGGGCTCATCCACGATGGGAGCGCTGTCGTCCTCGGGCTGCCCGACGACGGCGGTCGAGCCGTCGAGGTCCAGCGCCCAGCCGAACTTCTCGTCCTCGGCGCCGTTGGGCGGGGTCACCGGCGTCAAGGGAGACCACGTCCCGCGCGCCTGGCCCCACGTGAGCGCGAGCCCCGAGTCCGACCCGGGCCCGAGGTCGGCGCCGGGCGCGCCGACGGCGACGAGTCCGCTGTGCAGCGCCACCGACGACCCGGCTCGTTGCCCTGGCGCGGCACCGTCGAACGTCTCGGCCTGTGCCCAGCCGCTGCGGGTCTTGGCGAACAGCCACGCGCGCCCCGCGTCGGTGCCGGTGGTGTCGTCCGCGGGACCGCCGATGAGCACGCCCTCCGGCACCAGGGAGACGGAGGATCCGAACGCGGCGCCGACCGACGCGCCCGTCGGATCGAGCCGCGCCGTCTGTATCCAAGGCTGACCGGGGCCGGCACGTTCGAACACGAACACGGCTCCCGAGGGTGTCGCACCCGGCGCGCCGACCACGAGTCGATTGCCCGCGAGATCCACCGACGATCCGAACCGGTCACCCGCCACGGTGCCTTGACCGAAGAGCTTCTGCTCCTGGTCCCAGGACGTGATCTGGTTGCCGAAGACGTAGACCGCACCGCGATCGGCGCCGCCGACGTCGTGCCCCGGTGCGCCGACGACCGCGTCATCGTCTTCGACGGCGACCCCCATGCCGTAACGGTCGCCGAGCGAGAGGCCCGACGCGTCGAGGCGGAACTCGGTGTTCCACTGGCTGCCGGTCCTGAGGACGATCCAGGCGAGGCCCGTCTGGGTGGGGGCTGCTCCCTCGCCGGGAGCGCCGATCACGACGCGATCGAACTCAAGGTCGACATCATGCCCCGCACGTCTGTCGTCGAGGAGATTCGCCGGGACGAGTCCGGCTCGCGGCTGCCAGCCGATCGTGGGGTCGCGCTCGTAGATCCAGACCTTGCCGAGCGTCTGTCCGCCGGTGACCTCGCGCGGCATGCCGATCGCCAACAGCGTGCCGGACAGCGAGACGGAGTAGCCGAACTCGTCGCCCCATTGCTCGTTGCGCATGACGAGCTCGTCGAGGACCCAATCGGCGCCGTCGTGCGCGTAGACGGCGACGGTCCCGGAACGGTCTTGGAACGCGACGGCGCCCGGCAGGCCGACGGCCAGAAGGTTCCCGTCGATGGCCACGCCGTTGCCGCAGCGGAAGTCCGCTCCCTCCCCGGTGGGAACCAGAGAGTCGAGGGTGCACGGCGGCGTCTGGGTCGCGGCCGGTCCGCTCAGGAGCAGGCCGACCATGAGCGTGAGCGGTGGCGCGCAACGGTGGAGCATGGTGAGGCTCGTCGGGGGATCGGGCTGCCGAGGGTGCGGCCCAGGACCCCATGCGACGAGCAGATGCGGGGGCGGACAGGGAATTCAGGGACACGGGGCGGATCCGGTACCGTGCCCCCCGCCTCGGAGACGCCGATCCCGAGGCCGTGCCTCGCCCGACCGCCGACGCGGGTGCGCCCCGCCTCAGGGATGTGGCTGCCTGCTCGGACGGTGAGCCGGCGTGGGCTGGCGCATCCCTGTCTGCTCGACCCGGGGAGGCGATCCCCGAGGAGTCCACGGCGGGAGGCTGTGTGTGGTACCCCCTCCAGGGCTCGAACCTGGGACCCGCTGATTAAGAGTCAGCTGCTCTACCAACTGAGCTAAGGAGGCACCTGCACAACAGAGCCCGTGATCTAACACCCGCGGGCGCAGGGATCAAGAGGTGCGGGGCGTCGTGTCGCCTTCGCGCGCGGCGCGGGACGGGGCGTCGGCCCCCGGGTCGCGACGTCCAGGTCGCGACGTCGAGGGCGCGACGGGCGCGCGTCAGCGACCGGCGGGGGTCGTCGGGTCGACGGCGGGATCGACGCGGCCGTCGGACGGGACGGCTTGCGCGGCGTTGTGCGCTTCCATCCAGCCGCGGCGCAGGGCGTCGGAGCCGTCGCCGGCGACGGGCTCGGCCTCGCCGGGGATGCCGGCCACCGAGAAGATGATCGTCAGCGTGAGGACGACGAGCAGGAAGACGATCTCCGCGGGGACCTGGGGCTGGTCGGGGCTCTCGGTGACCCAGGAGGTGTCGACGGAGGAATCGCGGGTGGTCATTCGGGGTGCTCCGCAGCGAGGCGGGATCCGGGAGGAACTGTCGGCCGCGGCGGGCGTCGGACTTGAAGCCGTGCCGCGGGTCGGGCGGGCGACACGTCCGCGGGTCCGGCGCCGGTCCGGGTGGGCGGCCCGGCGTCGCGTCGGGGCGCGCGGCGCCGCGGACGAGTCGCGGACCGAGGGGCGAGCCGTTCGAATTCGCACGGGGTCCGTTTCCGGGGTCGGACGGGGGGCGGGGCGGGCGATCCGTCCCCGAGGGCGCCCGGAGCACCCCCCGGCAACGACACCGTTGCACGACCCCGTCGGGGGGGCGATGGTGGCGCGCATGAGGTGCCCCGGACCCTCCCCGCGGACGCGCTCCCGGCGCGTCGTCCTCGCGCTCGCGGCCTGCGCGTGCGCGCTGCTCGCGGGTTGCGACGGGCGCGCGGAGCCGACCCCGGATCACGGCGATGCACCGGCGAGCGACGCCGCCACCGAGCAGCAGCCTCTGCGCACGCAGGGCGGAGGCGCCCCCGAGCCGGTCGCCTCGGAGGAGCCGTCACCGGCGACTCCCGTCGCGCCGCCGGTCCGGTCCGGGGCGGATCTCGTCGGCGGCGCCGGAGCGGTGCCGGGCGCCGAGCCCGACGCCGAGCCGCCGGCCGACGCCTTCAGCCGGGAGGCCCTCGAGGCCGCGGGCTGGACCGTCGGCGCGGGGCACCGCGGCCTGCACCTCCTCGCGTGGCGGCTCCTCGACCGGGAGGACGTGCCGCGCAACGTCGACTTCTCCATCGAGGTGCTCCTCGTGCGCGACGGCGCGCCGGCGGTCGGCCCGCGCCTCGCGCTGAGCGGCTGGATGCCGGAGCACGAGCACGGCATGGTCCGGCTGCCCGTCGTCGAGGACCTCGGCGACGGCCGCTTCGGGATCTCGGCGCTCCTGCTCCACATGCGCGGCGCGTGGCAGCTGCGCTTCCAGGTCCAGGCGGGCCGGGACACCGAGATCGTGACCTTCGACCTCGAGGTGTGAGCGTGGCGACGGGACAGGGCGCGGACGGGGCGGCGGTGCGACGGCGGCCGGGGGGAGCGGTCGTCCTGCTCGCGGCGACCGCGCTCGCGGCGCTCGTGCTCGTCGCCGCGACGCGCCCCGAAGACGATGCCCCCGCGCTCGTGCTCACGCCGGAGGAGGCGGAGCTCGCGCTCGAGTTCTCGCCGCTGCCGCCGATCCCCGCGGACCCGACGAACGCCGTCGCCGACGATCCGGACGCCGCGCGTCTCGGCCAGGCGATGTTCTTCGACCCGCGCTTCTCGCGCGACGGCGACGTCTCCTGCTCGACCTGCCATCAGCCGGACCTGTCGTGGACCGACGGTCGGCCGCTCGCGCGCGGCGTGTCCGAGACGCCGCGCCACGCGATGACGCTCTGGAACGTCGCGTGGAACCGCTGGTTCTTCTGGGACGGCCGCAAGGACTCGCTCTGGAGCCAGGCGCTCGCGCCCTTCGAGGACGCGCGCGAGCACGCGACGAGCCGGCTCGCCGTCGTGCACGCCGTCGCGGACGACGCGGCCTACGCCGCGGCCTACGAGGCGGTGTTCGGTCCGCTCCCCGACCTCTCGGACGCCGAGCGCTTCCCGGCCGAGGGGCGCCCCGTGCCCGACGACCCCGGCCACCCGCACGCCGCGGCGTGGGACGCCATGACCGAGGAGGACCGCGCCGCCGTCGACCGCGTCTACAGCGACCTGGGCAAGGCGATCGCGGCCTTCGAGCGGCGCATCGTCTCGCGGCGCGCGCCCTTCGACGTGTTCGTCGAGGGCGTGCGCGAGGGCGACCCGGAGAAGCAGGCGGCGATGTCGCCGTCGGCGCAGCGGGGCTTCGCGCTCTTCGCGGGCCGCGGCCGCTGCCTGCTCTGCCACGACGGCCCGACCTTCAGCGACCTCGAGTTCCACAGCAACCGCGTGCCGGTCACGAACATGGGCGACGGCGGGCGCGCGCAGGGCATCCAGGACGTCAAGGCGGACCCGTTCAACGCTGCCTCCGCCTACGCCGACGACGGCGGCGCGAGCGCGACGGTCCGCCTGGCCATCGCGCCCAAGAACCTCCACTTCCCCGGGGAGTTCAAGACGCCCACGCTGCGCAACGTCGTCCGCACGGCGCCCTACATGCACGAGGGCCAGCTCGCGACGCTCGACGACGTGCTCGCGTTCTACTCCACCATGGAGACGGCGCTGCCGCCGGACCCCACGGGGGAGCGCTTCCTCCAGCCGCGGCACTTCGACGAGCAGGAGCTCGCCGATCTCCGGGCCTTCCTCGAGGCGCTCACGGACGAGGAGCTGCCCGAGGCGCTCAAGGGCCCGCCCGCGGGGTTCTGACCGCGGGCGGCGGGGTCCCGACGGGGCGGCGGGGGCCCGCGGACCGCCGCGGGGGAGGGCCCGGAGCCGTCTCCCGACCGCTGGATCCTTGACGAGCGGCCCTCCGTGCCAAAGCATGGAGGCCCCGAACCCGGCACGCTCTCCCTCCTCGGAGCCCTCCATGGTCCGCGCCGCCGCCGCACTCTCCCTGCTCGTCGCGCTCCTCGCCGCCCCGCTCGCCGCCCAGGCCGACCTCAACACGGTCCGGCTCGACCGGCTCCAGAACCACGGCAACTACAACGACGTCTGGGGCTACGCCGCGCCCGACGGCCGCGAGTACGCCTGCGTCGGGACGTCCGGCGGGACGTCGATCGTGAACGTCACGGACCCCGTGGACATCTACGAGGTCGCGTTCTTCCCCGGCGTGTTCTGCACCTGGCGCGACCTCAAGACCTACGAGAACTACCTCTACGTCGTGAACGACTGCGCCGGCGGCGTCGACGTCATCGACATGTCGGACCCGGAGAACCCGGTGTTCGTGAACACGTTCGGCGCGCAGTTCATGAACCACGCGCACAACGTGGCCATCGACACCGAGGCGGGCATCCTCTTCTGCGCGGGCACGCAGAACGGCATGCACGTGTTCAACCTGAACGTCGACCCGGTGAACCCGCCGCGGACCGACCTCTGGGGCCCGAGCTACGTGCACGACATCTCGGTCCAGGACGGCGTGGGCCACGCGGCGCTCATCTACGCCGGCGACTACCGCGTCCTGAACACGAACAACCCGAACAACATCACGACCATGGCCAACGTGCCGAGCGGCGCGAACTTCGCGCACTCGACGTGGCCGAACGAGGCGAACACGGTGCTCGTCGCCGCCGACGAGAAGGCGGCGCTGCGGCACCTCTCCTTCTTCGACATCACGAACCAGCTCAACCCGATCAAGGCGAGCAACTACACCGAGAACTCGATCTCGATCCCGCACAACCCGTTCATCCGCGGCGACATCTGCCACGTGTCCTGGTACACGGAGGGCTACATCGCGGTGGACATCAGCGACCCGTACAACCCGGTGAAGGTGGGGCGTTACGACACGCAGCCGCAGACGCCGGCCGGCGGCATCAGCGGGTTCGACGGCGCGTGGGGCTGCTACCCGTTCGCGCCCTCGGGGAACATCTACGTCTCGGACCGTCAGCGCGGCCTCTTCGTGCTGAGCTTCAACGAGTGCTCGCTGGACCTCGCGCCGAGCCCGATCCCGCAGGTCTGCAAGGTCTGGCCGCCCGAGGTGTCCGCGCTCGTGTCACCGCGTCAGCGCGTGCTGCTCACGGGCCGCGGCTTCAACAACGCGAACGCCATCCAGGTGGGCACCGCGACGATCCCGTCGAGCGAGTTCACGGTGCTCAGCGACCAAGTGCTCCACTTCCGGATGCCCATCGTGTCGCAGCCCGGCTTCAACGACATCGTCGTGAAGAGCTTCGCCGGCGACTCGCAGCCCATGCAGGTCGAGGTCGTGCCGACGAGCGCGCCAATCATCGACGCGGGCGACCCGACGCAGGCCGTGGGCGACGCGTTCACCGTGGCGTTCGGCGGCCAGCCGGGCGACCTCTTCTACCCGGTGGCGTCGCTCTTCGACACGCCCTCCGTGGCGCCCGAGGTGGCCTTCGGCATCGGCAACAACTTCGCGAACCTCATCTGGCTGCCGGGCAAGGTCGCGAACGCGGCCGGCGTGAACGGCATCCCGATCGTCGTGCCGGCGAGCGCGGTGGGCCTCACCGTCTTCTGGCAGGTCGCCGTGGTCGACCCGCAGGACGGCCCGCCGGCGAGCGTGACGAGCGTCGTCTCGACGACCGTCGTGCCGTAGGGCGTCGTCGGCGCGCCGACCGGCGCGCGTGACGCGGCGTCGTGTGTCCCCGCCGGGCCCGCGGTCCGTCCGCGCGCGGCGGGCGGGTCAGTACCCCGCGGCGCGGTCGACGACGTTGAGCAGCGGCTCTCCCGCGCCGAAGCGGCGGAGGTTCTCCTCGACGAGGGCCGCGCGGCGGTCGCCGGTGAGCTCGGCGCGCGCGGCGCAATGGGGCGTGATGACGACGTCGTCGCGCGCCCAGAGCGGGTGGCCGTCCGGGAGCGGCTCGGGGTCCGTGACGTCGAGGCCCGCGCCGGCGAGCTGCCCGCTCTCGAGCGCGGCAAGGAGCGCGTCCGTGTCGAGGATCGGCCCGCGGCCGATGTTCACGACGGAGGCGCCCTCGCGCAGGAGGCCGAGGCGTCGCGCGTCGAAGAGCCCGTCCGTCTCGTCGGTGAGCGGCAGGCAGATCACGAGCACGTCCGTCTCGGCGAGCAGGCGGTCGAGGTCGTCGCTCGTGCCGAGCTCGTCGACGAAGGGCGGCGGCTGCCGCGGCGTGCGCACCGTGCCGAGCACCCGCATGTCGAAGGCGTCGGCGCGTCGCGCGACCTCCGTGCCGATGCCGCCCAGCCCCGCGACGAGCATCGTGCGCCCCGCGAGCGAGGTCGAGCCGGAGGCGGCGCCGCGGTCCCAGGTCCCGCGGTCCTGCGCGTCGCCCAGCGGGCCGAGCCGACGCGTGAGGTGCCCGAGCAGCGCGAAGACGTGCTCGGCGATGACCGGTCCGTGGACGCCCTGCGCGTTCGTGAGCACGAGCCCCTCGCGCTCGACGAGCCCGGGGACCGCGAGGTAGCGCTCGACGCCGGCGCTCCAGGACTGCACCCACGCGAGGTTCGGCGCGGCCTCGAGGAACGCCTCGGTGACGAGGTGCGCGTCCGCGCCGTGCGCGCGCGGCGCGTGCGCGAGCGCGGACTCCCGGTCGAGGCCCGTGACGAACTCGACGTCCGGCGCGACGGCGCGCCATGCCGCGAGCTCGTCGTCGTCGACGCCCCCGGCGAGGTAGACGAGCGGCCCGTCGACGGACGCCGGGTCGACGGCGACGACCGACCCGCGCGTGTCGCCGAGCGGCGCGGCGTCGGGCGCGGTCTGGGCGGCGGCGGGGAACGTGAGCACGGTGAGGGCGAGGAGCATCGTGCAGAGCGGCGTGCGTGACGTCACGGGGCGGGACCTCGAACGGGGACGATCGGGGGTGGGGCGCGCAGGGTAACGCGCGGGTCGGGCCCGCGTGCGCTCAGGGCCGGCGGTGGAACACGAGGACCCGCTCGTGGGGATCGCCGCCGTCGTCCGCGACGCCGAGCAGTCGGGAGCCGTCGGCGTCCCCGACGTAGACCGGCGTGAAGGCCTGTTGGTAGGCCCCGGTCGGTGCCGGGATCGTCGCCAGGGTCTCGAGGGTCCGACCGGACAGTAGGAGGTAGGCGCGGGGCTCCGTGTCGCTGTCGGTGACCGCGCAGAGGAGGTCCAGGACGCCGTCGCCGTCCTCGTCCGTCGTGAGCTCGAGCCGCGAGCAAGGCTGTCGCTCGCCCAGGTCCCGCTCCACGATCGCGTGACCGGTCTGCCCGGAGAGCAGGCTCGCGCCGCCCGTGCCTCCGTCCTCCCACGTCGCGATGCCGACGTCCCACGTGCCGTCTCCGTCCACGTCACCCGGCGACTCGATCGAGGAGCGACGGAACCGCGCGGCCGGGATACGGAACGAGCGCTCCGGCTGTCCGTCACGCAGCGGGAGCAGGCGGATCCACCCCTCCTCGGCGCTCGTCCCGTGCGCGAGGAACCCGACCCAGACGACCGCCTGGAAACCGGTGCCGTCCCGGGAGCCCGCGCGGACGAGGCGCGACGTCCGGCCGATCCCCTCCCACGAGCGCATGAGCTCGCCGGTCGCCGACGAGCGGATCTCGACGGCCTGGTTCGAGGTCACCGCGAGGTCGTCCTCGCCGTCGCCGTCCACGTCGGTCACGTCCACGAGATGCGTGCCGAAGGCCACGCCCTCCGTGGGCACGATGCGGAGCGAGCGGCCGTCGACCTCGTGGATGTCCACGATCCCGGGCCCCGCGTCCGGGATCCCCACGGCGAGCGCGGCCGGCCGGTCGGTCCGCGGCAGCGCCTCGAGCACCCAGTGCCGCGTCTCGTCGAGCCGCGTCGGCTGGAACTCGTGGAGGAACGCGCCGTCCGCGCCGGAGACGACGCGCGCGAGGACGCCGGACCACGGCGCGATCGAGTCGCGGCGCGAGGCGAACTGACCCGAGACCACCAGGGCGAGGTCCGAGACGCCGTCCTCGTCGTGGTCGCCGATGGCGACCATCGACCGGATGCTCCCGTCGAGGACCTCGGTGAGCCGGACGCCCGTGTCGGCGACGGGCTCGGCGACCGGCTCGCCGACGGTCACGCGCAGCTCCTGCTCCTGCGAGGCGGCGTCGCCGACGAACGCGACCACCGCCGCGAGCGCGAGCCCGAGGCGGCGGATCGACCGGCGGACGGAAGCGTGACGGAGCACGGCGGCATCGTAGCAGCCGTCGCCCCGCCGGGGCGTCGCACCGTGCGCGCCGCCGCGCACGCGAGCCCTCGTCCTACGGCGTGCGCTCCACGAGCACCGCCCAGTCCTGCGTCGCGGTGTGGGGCGGGGAGCCCAGCGACTGGAGGCCCGAACCGCTCACGCTCGTGACCGTGCCGTCCTGGAGCGCGCCGCCGAGGCGCGGGTCGTACCAGCGTACGGTGTAGGTCGCGCCGCCGGCGCCCAGGTCGAGCTTCGTCGTGCCGCCGTTGCGCAGGTAGACCGCGTAGACCTGGCCCGGCTGCGCGAGGCACCAGCCGTTCGGGTTGTTCACGAGCGTGTCGTCCGGCTCCATGAGCCAGAACGGCACGTGCGCGTGGAAGAAGTCCAGCGCGATGTCCGTGAGCTCCCACATGTGATCGCGCGAGCGCCAGTCCTCGCACGTGAGGTCCGTGTGCGCGTGCCCGTAGCCGAAGTACCACTCGACGCCGCCGCCGCCGGCCATGAGATTGCCCCACAGGCCGTCCTTGCGGATGTCGTCGTGCCAGAAGTCCACCGCGTCCGGCACGACGCCGTCGAACGACGGCCCGAACTCGCTGAGCGTCACGATCCACGGCTGCCCGTGGACCACGGACTCGTCGCGCCAGAGCAGCGTCTCGCCGTGCGTGAGGTCGACGGTCTGGTTCTGGAGCGTGGCGCCGTGGAGGATCGGCCAGTTGAGCGCGTTGCCGTACACCGACTGGTGCTGCTCGGGGTAGGTGTGCAGCTTGATCGGGTGCTCGTACGCGTCGAGCGCCTCGAAGTGGTCGTGGAAGTCGCGCCGCTGGCTGTGCGTGTTCGTGTTCTCCTCGCCGAGGTTCCACACGACGCCGAGGTGGTGCCCGAAGCGCGCCACGAGCTCGCGGTAGTAGAGCTTGCGCTGCGGACCGAGCTGGCCGCCGTCGAGGCCCCAGGAGCCGTTGTCGTTCTCCTGCTCCTGCGTCACGACGTGCAGCTGCAGGCCGAGCGCGTCCATGTGGTCGAACACGATCTCCCACTGGTCGAGCTTGCTCACGTCGTAGCGGTCGCGCGTCGTCTTGGCCGTGAACATCCACACGTCGTCGCCGTCACCGCCGGCGTTGTACGTGAGGAAGTACACGGAGTTCATGCCCTTGCCGGCGAGGTAGTTCATCGCGCCGATGAGGCCCTTGCCCTTGCCGCCCTGCCAGGTCGGGTCGCCGGGCTGCCAGTCGCCGACGTGCGGCAGGTAGGCGTGGCTCGCGGGCGTCTGGTCGAAGTCGCCGAACGCGAGCAGGTTCTCCGGGCTGTCGGCGCCGCCCTGCAGGAACGCGCGGCCCGAGCCGGCGAAGTGCAGGTGGTGGTCGCCGCCGTGCACGAGACGTCCCTCCGCGCGGAAGCCCGGCGCCGACGGGTCGGGCGGGGCGACAGCGAAGGTGCCCGTCGCGCCGTCGAACGACGTCGGCGAGCCGGCCGTCGCGCCGAGGTTCATCGCGACGTCGGTGCCCGTGCGGAAGCTCGCCGTGTAGGTCCACGTGCCGCCCGCGTCGGGGACGAAGCGCGCGCGCCACACGTCGCCGGAGGTCGCGCCCGTCTCGGCCGCGTTGCCGTCGGCCGCGAAGTAGCCGGGCACCTCGAACGTGCGCCCCGTGCCCACGTGCGTGAAGACGACCTGCAGGCGGTAGTCGCGGAACGGGTTGGGGGTCGCCGTCTCGGAGGTGCTCGGCCCCTGGAAGTCGACCGTGAGCGGGTGCCACGTGCGGAGCTCGCCGCTCAGCGCGCCGCCGCCCTGGCCGGACTGCACGGCGGTGATCGTCGTCGAGTCGGTGGCCGTCGCGCCCTGGTCGTCGGTGACGGTGACGCCGAACACGTAGCTGCCCGTCGCGGCGATGCCGCTCACCGTGGGCGTCGCCGTGTCGTCGTCGGTGAGCGTCGCCGGCGGTCCGGAGAGCTGCGACCAGTCCCAGCCGACGACGACGCCGTCGAGGTCGCTCGCCGCGGCGCTGAGCCCGACGGGCCCGACGGGCAGCGTGACCTGCTGGTTCGGCCCGGCGTCGACCGCGGGCGGCTGGTTGCCGCTCAGCGAGGTCTTGAGCTTGGCCGCCGGCACGAGGTCCTTCTTCTGGCCGGGGCCCTTGAAGAGCAGCTGCGCGACGACCGAGCCGTTCGACTGGAAGTGCTCCATGCGGATCGCGTGCCAGCCCGCGGTGAGCACGACGTCGGCCTGGTCCTCGGTGGCCGAGTGCGCCGTCCAGTTGTCGATGACGAGCGTGTCGTCGATCCACAGGCGGACGCCGTCGTTGGACACCGTGTAGAAGCTCCACGGCCCGCTGCGCGAGATGCTCACGTAGCCGGTCCAGCGCTCGGAGTGGTTGGCGTCCGGCACGACCGCGGTGCCCGTGGGCGCGTTGCCCCAGGTCGTGAAGTCGATGTTCGGGTCGAGCCGCGTCTGCACGAAGTCCGTGAGCTCCGTGTCGTCGAAGTACTCGCCGAGCAGGCCGCCCTGGACGGGCGGCGGCAGCACGGAGAGCGCGGCGGCCAGCGAGGGCTCGCTCGCGTTCGTCGCCTGCGGCGCGTCCGCGGTGAGCGTCGCCTGGTAGGTGCCGGTCGTGAGGCCGACGTTGTCGACGCCGACGGAGACCTCGACCTCGCCGCCGCCGGGCAGCGTGCCGGAGGAGGGCGTCACGACGAGCCAGGACGCGTCCGCCGCGATCGACCAGTCCATGGTCACGTCGCCCGTGTTGCGGACGAACGCCGTCTGCGTCGCCGGCGCGGCCGCGCCCACCTGCGTCTCGAAGACGAGGCTGCCCGGCTCGAGCAGCAGCTCCTGCGAGGGCGGCACGGCGTCGGGATCGAGCTTGTCGATCTCCGTCGTGAGGTCGTCGACCTTCTTCTGCCGCTTGGCGATCTTCTTGGTCCACTTCGCGACGTTCTTGCCGAGCTTGCCGAGCGACTTGGTGAGCTTCTTGATCGCCTTCGTCTTGGCCTTGAGCTCCGGCGGCGTCTCGTCGGGGAGCGCCTGGGCGAGCGCGAGCTCCGCGTGCGCCTCGGCCTCCGCCGTCTGGAAGTGCACCTTCTTGCCGCGCGCGACGATCAGCCGGCCCTCGGACTTGCCGAGCCGCTTGAGCAGGCGCGCGAGCTTCTTGCTGCCGTCGCCGGCCCAGAGCGCGAGCGCGGGCTCGTCGAGGTCGACGTCCGGCAGGCGCCCGGGCACGAGGTCCGCGAGCGGTGCGTCGTCGACCGCGCGGCGTGCGTCGGACGGCGCGCCGGCCGGGTCGGCGAGGACGAGGGCTCCGAGCAGGAGCAGAGCGGTGAGCAGCACGGCCGTGCGGCCGCGCGGGGTCGGGAGTCGGTCCATGGGTTCGCAGGCTCGGGGGACGGCGGGGGACGTCCGCTCGGTCGGCGGGGGAGACGTGCCGGACCGTGAGCGAGACCGGGGGGAGAGATCCCGGCTCACTCGGCGCCCGCCCGACACGAATCAAATATGCGTCGCGGTAAATGTATCGCGATGTTCGAATTCGTGCCCGGCCCGGATCTCCCGGAATCCTCCGAACCCGTGATTCCAGCCTCGTTTAGGTGCGCCGGAGGGGGCCGGCGGCCGGGCCCCGAACTACTCCACGGTCACGAGCAGACCGTTGCTGGCGCTCACGCCGAAGGGCGCCGCGAGGTCCTCGTGGGCGCACTGGAGCGCGACCTCGAAGCCCGACGGGACGGCCGGCCCGAAGGCCGTCGTGACCGACCAGACGCCCGCGCCGTTGAAGGGCACGACGCGCTGCGCGGCGATCGGGAACGGGTAGAAGGTGCCGCCGTAGAACGGCACGGGCGTCACCGTCGTCGAGAGGAAGACGAAGCTCGTCTGCGTCGGGATGCCGCCCTGGCACACGAGCGTGAAGGGACCGCCGCCGGGCGCGGTGTCGCCGCTGCCGGTGAGCCGCGGCTCGCCGAAGAGCCCGCCGATGCCGCTCGGGCCGAGGTCGGTGAAGTGCTCGACCACGTCGAGCGGCCACTCGTTGGAGAGCGAGGCGCCCGTCGCGCCGCCGGCGAGCACGAGGACCGAGCCGTCGGCCGCGTCGGGCGGGAGCGTCACGTCGATGCGCGTGCCGCCCGCCGACGACGTCACGCCGGACACCATGGCCGGCGTGCCGTCCGCCGCAGCGGACGTGAACCACACGGTGTTGCCGAAGGGGGCGAACCCGCCGCCGTGGATCGTGAGCGTCGACGCCTGGAGCATCGTCCCGCCGAGCGCGGTGATGACCGGCTTGCTCGCGGGCGCGGCGCCGTACACCGCCTGGAGGCCCGCGACGTCGTCCGCGGAGAGCGAGCGCTGCGACACGCCGCCCGTCAGGAACGGCGCCATGGTCGCCCCGCCCGCGGACGAGTGCCCGAGCCCGAGCACGTGACCGATCTCGTGCGTCGCGACGGCCTGCAGGTCGGTCGCGCCGTCGTCGCCGGGGCCGTCCTGCCAGGTCACGGACGAGAGGTAGTTGATGGTCCAGCCGTCGCTCGACGGGAGCTCGGTGAACGCGAGCACGCCGCCCGGGTTCGGGTCGAAGAGCTCGCGGTGCACGTTGCCGTTGCTGCCCGGCGCGGACGTGATCTCGCCCTGGAAGCTCGCGTCGTAGTTCGCACCGCCGTCGCCGAGCACGGTCTGCGTCGGGTCCTGGTCGCCCGTGCCGGCGAAGGGCACGCTCGACCACTCGAGGTGCGCCTTCCAGATCGCCTGCGTCGCGCCGAGGACGCCGGGGAAGTCCGGGTGCGGCGTCGTGTTGTCGTTGGCGCTCGGGTCGCTGAAGTTGTTCAGGACCCGGAAGTCGCGCTGCCCGAGGTCGAGCAGGTCGCCTGTGAGCGTGAACGCGCCGGTGCCGACGGGCGCGGAGAGCGAGGCGACGGCGGAGGCCGTCGCGAGCAGGGCGGACGCGGCGACGAGCCGCCGAGGATCGCGGGTACGCATGACGTGGGTCCCCTTCGGGTGGAGAGCGGCCGGGAGCGGCCGGGGACCTGTCGTCCGCGATCGGGCGCGGGCGGCGGGCCGTGGAGAGCGGCCGCGACGACGGGGTCGATCCTACACGACGGGGTGCATGCCCGGGCGGCCGCGTCCGAGTCGATCCGCGAGCGCCGGGGACGCACGACGACCCCGGGTGACCGGTCCGGTCACCCGGGGCCGCCGCGTCCGCGAGCGCCGGCCGGTGTCAGCTCCCGCCGGACACCGGGTCGCCGGTGTACCCGAGCTCGGTGAAGTCGATGCCACCGTTGTGGCAGTCGTTGCACTCGCGCGCGAGCTCCTTCGGCGCGATCTCGTGGTTCACCGAGAGGTACATCTCGGTGTCGACGAACTCGTAGGACCCGCTGAACGTCTGCCCCGCGTACGCCGCGCCCTCCTCGAGCGCGAGGCCCCAGTCGTAGAAGGCCCAGTACGGGAAGTCGCCGCCCTTGAGTCCGAACAGGTGCGGCACGAGCATGGTCTTGTTGACCGCGTCGGCCGGCTGGTTGCCCGTCATGAGCTTGACCGGGTGGATCTTCGAGACGCCGTCGTCCTTCTCGCCGACCGGGTCGGCCAGCAGCGCCGGCAGGCTCGTGTACTGGTCGTTCAGGCCGATGATCATCCGGCGCCACTTGCCGTTGTGCCAGCGGAGCGCGGGCTCCACCTCCTGCTGCCAGACGAACGTGCCCTTCATCTTGTCGTAGAGGGGCTTGCCGTACTCGTCCACCGGGATCGGGTCGATGTTCTGGCCCGCGTCGCCCCAGCGCCAGTCGACCTTGGTCGGCATCTGCCGAGAGAAGGCCGGGATGTGGCAGGTCTGGCAGGCGATGGCATCGAGGTGGTGGCTCTCGTGCGAGAAGCCGGGCAGCGCGCCGGCGTCGTGGCAGTCCGTGCACTCCACGCGGCCCACGCTCGTCGAGTGCAGCGGCATGCCGGCGAACTCGTGGCCGAAGGTGACGTGGCAGGACTGGCACGAGAGGTCGGCGCCGTCGGTGCCCATGTGCACGTCCATCTCACGCGTGGGCATCGACATCACGGAGCCGAGGTCGCCGTGCTTCACGTTGTCGCCGCCGCCGGCGGTGAAGTGGCACGCGCCGCAGGCCTGGCGGGTCGGCTCTCCGACGTGCAGGGCGACGCGTTGCAGGTCGACCCCCGTCTCGGGGGCGCCGGCGGTCTTCTTGCCCTTGTCGTAGAGCCCCGTGCGGTCGTGGCAGACCAGGCAGTCGATGGCCGCGACCTGCGTGAAGTCGAAGGCGTCGTCCGACCAGCCGTACCCGATGTGGCACTCCGTGCAGCGCGCCTCGTTCGACGGGGTGGCGATGCAGAAGTTGTTGATGAGGTCGCGCTTGCCGACGACCTCGGTCTCGAAGCCCTCGATGTTGCTGGCCGTGCCGGCCCAGTTCCAGTGACCCGAGGCCATGACTTCCGCGGCGGCGTCGGTGTGGCAGCCGGTACAGGTGACGGCGCTCGCGTAGCCCTGCTCCAGGTCGAACAGGATGGCCTGGGTGTGCGCGTGGATCTCCTGCTTGCCGAGGGCCTTGACCATCTTCTTCCAGGCCTTCGCGGCGCGCTTCATGAGCTTGACGCTCAGCTTGCCCCGGTCCCGGAGGCTCTCGGCCGCGACGAGCTCGTCCTGCGCCGCGCGGGTCTTGTCCCACGTCTTCTGCGCGCCCTTGAGCGCCTTGTTGTCCTCGTCGAGGACGGACAGGCCGAGCGAGGCCTTGTGGAACTCGCTGAGCTGTCCCGTGAGTTCGGCCATGTAGGCGTCGAGCGCCGCGCCGACGAGGCCCTGCAGCTCGGCGTCGTCGGGGAAGGCCTTGTCGAGCTTCTTCGCGATCTTGGAGATCGTCGCGCCGTCCTGCTTGGCGTTCTTGCTCTCCTTCGCGAACAGCTTGAGCACGCCCAGCGCGGCCTTGTACTGCTTCTTGGCGGCCTTGTCCTGGGCGGCGAGGAGCTCGAGGTCGTCGGCGCGCAGCTGCACGGCGTCGCGCACGGTGTCGAAGGTGTCGGTGATGAGGTCCGCCTGCGCCGGGCCCGCGAGCAGCAGGGCGGCGAGGATCATCAGGATCGGGAGTCGCGACATGATCGCTCCTTTCCTCCGGGTGCGGTCGTGGGGGGAGGGTGCCGCGTGCCGACGCGCGACCGCTTCGGGGCGCGGGGCCGGGCGGGGACGTCTGCGGAGACGTGACATCGCGATGCTCCGACGAGTCGGGTTGAGCCGGGAGGAGCGAGGACACGGGGTGCCCTCGGCATGACATCCGGTTCTAGGATCTGCCCTCCACCCCCGGCCATACGCCCAAGTGCCGCAGCGGTGTGGAACCCGGGCGCATCGGTCGCGCGACGGCGCCGGAGCGGGAGCGGGTCGTCGTGCGAGGGCCGCAGGACGCGGCGCGCGGCGCGCGTGGTCACGTGTCGCGTGGGCCTCGCGCGTCGGTCGAGCCGCGTGCGCCGTGCGCGCCGCTCAGGGCGTGCAGGCCGGTCGACGCGCCGCGGTGCGGCCGGAGCGGCGTCCGTTGCGGCCGGGGAGACGGTCACGGCAGCAGTGCTCGCGCGCCGTCGTGCGACGCGTCACCGCGCAGCGCGGTGGGGTGAGTGAGGGGAATCGAACCCCCGACCTCCAGAACCACAATCTGGCGCTCTAACCAACTGAGCTACACCCACCATCCGGCGCGTCCCCGGAGGTCGGCCGGGGACAGATCGGGGGAGGTTACCGACGGGCGGGCGGGGACTCAACTGCCAAGCCCGCCCGCCCGTGGGCACCCGGCCGACCCGCCGGGGCAGCGACGCCGCGGAGGCGCGGACGTCTCAGGGTGTCGTCGCCCGGAGCCCGTTGGACAGCGTGATTCCGTGCAGCGTGCCCGGGTCGTCGATCAGGAACTGGATCCAGAGCTGCGTGCAGACGGGGAGGCCCGCGGGCCAGGTCACGGGCGCCGCGAACTCACCGGAGCCCGGCACCGCGAACAGGAACTGGTTCACGAACGGGAAGGCGTGCACCGTGCCGCCCAGGGCCGTGAAGGGCGCGGGAGCGAGCGAGACCCAGCCGAGGATCAGCGCGCCGGGCGGGACGTCGATCAACTTGACCGAGGCCGGCGTGCCGCCCGCCAGGGATCCGAACCCCGCCAGCTCCGGGACACCCGCGCTGCCGACGGTCGCTCCTCCCAGGTCTCTCCACGGGATCTGGATCGGGCAGTCCTGCAGGACGAGGCCGGACGGCTTCGGCGTCGAGAGCACGAGCTCGACATCGCTGCCGTCCAGGTCGGCGCGGACGATGTGGCCGAGCTCGGTCCAGTACATCTTCTCCTTGCACCGATCGAGCGCGATGAGGTTGGGGCCGGAGGAGCCGAACGCCGGGAGCGTCACGAGCTGCTGCTTCGGACCGCCGGCGATGTCCTGGCACTGGATCTCCGAGGAGTTCACCCAGAACACCTTGCCGGCCTCGAGGTCGAGGTCGAAGCCGCGCAGGTCCTTGCCCGCTTCGCCGGACACGACGGGTGTCGGCATGACGGGCGCCCCGCCGTAGTCGATGCGGTTGATGGTCCCCGAGCTCACGTCGCACCAGTAGATGTGCTGGGCCTCCGTGTCGAGCCGGATGGTCAACGGGATCCCGGACGCCGAGGCCACGTCCGTGACGCCCGCGCCCGGGTCCTCCAGGTCGATCCGCCGGATCCTGTCGATCGTGCGGTCGAGGAAGAACAGCCATCCGAGCTCGGTGTCGAGGGCGAGCCCGCGCGGCTCGGGCGAGCTCGCCAGCGTCACCACACCCGTGCCGTCGATGTGCGACGCCTTGACCTCGTTGGTCCCGTCGGAGATCCAGTAGAGGCTGCAGCGGTCGACGTCGACGACGACGTCGAGCGGGGTGCTGAGTCCCGCGGCGACGACGCCCGTCCCTCCGGCGGGGGCCTCCCAACGCCCGAGCGAGCCGTTCGAGTCCGCGAAGTAGAGGAAGTCGAAGCTCTCCTCGGTCTCGGTGACGAGGGAGAGACCGGAGGGCGCGGGCGTCGGAACGGCCGCCGTCACGCCGGCACCGCTCAGGTCCGCGCTCTGGACCGATCCGAGCTGGGTCCAGTACAGCGTGTCGTCGGGCACGTCGAGCGCGATGAGGTTGGGGTTCACCGCGCCGAGCGCGGTGAGGTCGACGAGCGGGACCGTGCCGGTGCCGTCGAGGCCCGACCGCCGGATCGCGGCGGCCGTGACCCAGTAGAGGTGTCCGTTCACCAGGTCGAGCGCGAGCCCGCGCACGTCGGTCTGGTTGACATGCAGGACCTGGGCGTTCCCGCCGTCGAGCCCGACGCGGTTGACCGTCTGCTGGCACGGGTCCGTCCAGTAGATCGACCCGCCGTCGACGTCGAGCGCGATGCTGAGCGGGATGTAGCAGTCGGGGATCAACCCCATCTGCCGGATGGTGATCGTCGTGCCGGTCTTCAGGTCGTGGCGGCGGATGACGTCGAGCGCGCGGTCCATGTAGTACAGGTGGTGGTTCTTCCCGTCGAGCGCGAGTCCGCGCGGCTCGGGAGAGGTGACGATCGTCACGACGTCGGTCCCGTCGAGCGCGGCCTGCCGGATGGCGTTGTCCCCGTCCGAGATCCAGAACAGCCGGCAGTGCTCCTCGTCCACGACGAGGTCGATGGGCGTGGACAGGCCCGAGAGGACGACCTCGGAGGTCGCGCTCACGGGGTCCCACCGTTGGATGGTGTCGGTCGATCGGTCGCAGGTGTAGAGCCAGTCGAAGGACGACTGGCTCCGGACCGGGGCTGCCAAGGCGAGGCACGTCAGGAGGGGCGGCATGAGCCTGCGGAGCGTACTGTGCATGAGGATCCTCTTCGCGAACGGGATGCCCGGACGTCGGGCCTGGATCCTTCACCGCCAGGAGAGCCGCGAGCGTTCGCGGAGATCCGGGATCCGTCGCCCGGACTCAGGGCGCGTCGAGCCAGAGCAGGTGCAGCCACCACGCCGTGGTCGAGGTCTCGTGCAGTCGCAGGCCCAGCACGTGGTCACCCGCCGTGACGAGCGTGCGCGGGATCGCGATCGCGAGATCACCGATGCTCGGGTCGAGCACGGTGAGCGTCTGGACGGGTTGGCCGTCGAAGGTCACCTCGAGGACCACCTTGCCCCCGTACGGCAGGTGCCATCGTGCCGCTCCCTGCTGCCGGACGACCAGGCGCAGGGACTCCGGCTCGGAGTCGAGGTGGAACGGCAGCAGGAGGCTCGCCTCCCCGAACTCGACCAGCTTCAGGACGTAGCCGTCCCGGTCGTCGGGATCGTGACGCGCGCCGACGGCTGACGCGCCTCGAGCGCCGGCGCTCGCATGAACCGGCCGTCGGCGGAACGACCACGACGCGAGCGCGGGTCCGCGGCTCGACGGGGGGATGTCGTCGAGCACGGTGCTGAACGGCGGCACCCCGGGCGCGGAGAGGTCGGGGCGCCGCTCCAGCTCGAGCTCGACCGGTCCCGCGGGGTCCGACGCGGCGTCCCGGTCATCCGCGTGCCGCGGGCCGGGGCTCGGTCCGAATCCTCCGCGTCGGACGGCCGCCCGGCCGGTCTCGACGCCCTCGTCGAACATGCGGAGGTCGTCGGTCGTCGCGTCGTGCCCGTCGAGCGCTTCCCGGAGACTCGTCGGGCCGGCGCCACCCGGCGGGGTCTCCACGGCGGCCTCGATGCGGCCCCGCGCCTCCGCCGTGACCGACTCGATGTCGAGCATCCCGCACATGACGCCCCACTGCGTGGACCAGGGAGCCCACGGGCCGGGACGCTCCCGGGTGTACGGCGCCCGATGCCACGCCGCGGTCCGCGGGGCCGCGGAGGCGAGCCACTCCGCGACGGAGGGATCCCCGGCCGCGGCGAGCAGGAGCGGCGCGTCCCCGACGTCCCGGACGTGCGCCGCGCCCTCCCGCCGGCTCTCGAGGGCGTCGACCCAGGACGGCTCGAGGAGTCGGCGAGGATCGGCGGGGCGCCCGGCCGCGCGATGGGCCAGCGTCCGCGCGACCGCCGCGGAGAGCGCGCCGAACTGCGCGCCCCAGCGGGCGTACACCTGACCCTCCATGCCCCAGTCCGGCTCGCCGAACCGCTGCGCGCACCGCGACTCGAACTCCGCCCACGCGGAGCGAGGCGGCAGCTCGTCGAGCACCTCGCACGCACGGCTGCGGCCCAGGATGCGCACGATGCACATCATGCCGAGGCGGTAGGGTTCCGCACCGGGGTCGTGGGTGAGCGTCCAGTCGAGCAGCGGAACCAGGTCGCGAGGTGTCCCGCAGCCGGAGAGACAGCTCACGAACTCGAGCCGGGTGTCCCGGGGGAGGTCCGGGTCTCGCCAGCGTCCGCGGAGCACGGCACGCAACGCGGTCGTCCCGGCCACGTCCTCCGGGCTCTCGACGGGACGGACCGTGAGGAGCTGCGCGACGGCGGCGACGACGGCGCGCGCGTCGTCTCCTCCGGGCTCGTCGCGGGCGGACCGCTCGAGGCGCATCGCCAGATATCGCTGCAGGAGCGGGTGGCGTGCGTAGCCGTCACGGTCCAGCGTGTCGACGGCCCTCGCGAGCGCCGCTCGGTCATCGCCCCGGCGGAGCGCGTCGACGACGGCTCCGTGGACGTCCGCCGAGCGTTCGTACTCGTGCTGCGCGCTCGAGAATCCGTCGACGCCCAGGGGGACGCGGGACCACGCCCCCAGGGTCGCCAGGCGATCCGCGACGGCCAGCGCGTCGCCGGCGTCGCTGCATCGAACGACCTCGGTCATGTCCTCGCGACGTGCGTGTGCCGCCATGAGCACCGCGGCGACGAGGACCGCGGCGACCGACCAGCCGGCGCGCGCCACGAGCCGCCCGGGCTCCCGCCGGAGTCGCCGCAGCACGCGTTCGCCGAGCGGAGGCCGGCGAGCGGCGACCTCGAGGCCGAGCTGCCAGGCGCGGAGATCCGCGAGGAGTTCGTCCGCATCCGCGTAGCGCCAGCGCTCGCTCGGCTCGACGGCCTTGGCGACCACGGCCGTCAGGTCGGCGTCGAAGCCGTCGATCACCTCGTCGAGGTGCGGCAGCCCGAGGCTCGCCTGGGGCCGATCCTCGGCGCGACCTCCGGTGAAGAGGTCGAACAGCGTGACCCCCAGCGAGAACACGTCGGCCGCGGGCCCGACCGCCTGGCCGATGAGCTGCTCCGGGGGCGCGAAGGCCCGGGACGCCGCGCCCGCCTCGGTCCAGGTCGCGTCCGCCGGCCCCAGGGACTTCACGAGGCCGAAGTCGATCAGCACCGCGTCGCCGGCGGGGCAGGTCTCGTGGGACGCGTCGGCGTGCCGATCGAACGCGTCCGGGGTCGCGTCCCCCAGCTCGCGGACCACGATGTTCGACGGCTTCACGTCCCGGTGGACGAGCCCGCGCCGGTGCACGGCGGCGAGGGCGTCGGCCACCTGGACTCCCCAGCGCACGACGCACCGCGACCGAGGAGCCCGGCGGACGGTCGGCGGTGCGCCAGCGCTCGAGGAGCTCGCGCATCGTCGGCCCGGGCACCAGGTCCATCGCGTAGTAGAGCTGGCCGTCCTCCTCGCCGAAGCCGTAGACCTCCGCGAGGTGCGGGTGGTGGACGTCGGCGAGCAGCAGGGCCTCGCGTCGGAACCGCTCGCGCGCGGCGTCGCCACCGTCCCAGGCCATGACCTTGAGCGCGACGATGCGGCCGCCCAGCGACCGCTGCCGCGCTCGATACACGTGCCCCATGCCGCCGTCGGCCAGGTGCGCCTCCACCACGAAGTCGCCGAGTCGCGTGCCGGGCGCGAGCGCGCGGCCGGCGGCCGGGTGCGCGGGGAAGGAACGGAACGCGGCTGCGAGAGGGGAGTCCGAGCTGGCCGCGGCCCGCTGCCGCAGGTACTCGCGCGCCACCGCGGCGCAGCGCTCGACGGCCGCCGCCTCGCCGGGGAACCGCTCGTGCATCGCGCCTCGGTCGATGTCCTCGCCGGCCTCGATCGCCGCCACCATGGCGTCGAGGATGCGCTCGTCGAGCCCGGTCCGCCCGACGCCCGGGGTCCCGGTCACGAGGCGCCCCGTCGGAGCGTCCGCTCGAGGTCCGCGAACACCCGCTTCCGCGCGCGGCTCAACACTCCCCGTGCCGCGGACGGGGTGATCCCGAGGCGGCGGGCCACCTCGACGGGCTCGACCCCGCCGACCTCGACCGCGGACCAGACCTGCCAGGAGTACTCGTCGAGCAGGTCGCGTGCGCGGGCGAGCAGTTCCTCGACGCGGGCGAGGCTCGTCGGGGAAGGCTGCTGACAGGCCGGCGTCGCGGTCTCGAGGCCCGGGTCGAGCGCGGACATGGAGAAGACGGGCCGGTCAGCCGTGCGCTTCCTCGTCCGCGTGCGCCGGAGCGCGTCCTTGATGACGTTGTCGAGCACGGCGGCGAGCAGGCGCTCCAGGCTGCCCTTGCCCCGGTCGTCGAATCGATCGAGCAGGCCGGACGACAACGCCCTCACGAAGACGTCGGCGACGAGGTCGTCCTCGGTGACGTGCGCACGGAGCGCCCGGGATCGCGGATGACGACGCGCGCGCGCACGGAGGCGCTCGATGTGCTCGCCGAAGACGCGCCGCTCCGCCTCGTGATCACCGTGCTTCGCGCGCGACAGCAGGTCGCCGGTCGTGGTGCCGTCCGACGCCGCCCGACGCCCGTCCTCCTGCGCATCCTCCTGCGCATCCATGGTCTCGTGGTCTCCCGGTCGCCCACCGGAGTGGTGATTCTCCCGTCGCCGCAGCCCGGCACGACGGGGGCGAGCTTAGGAGGAGTCGCACGTTTCGCCAAGGACGTGTCCCGCGCAGCTCTCGACGTGGTGACCGCGTTCGCCGAGGGCGCCGCGCGCGCTCCGGCGGCCGCGCCGTGCGGAGACCCTGTCTGCATCGGCATCCCCCGGAGCGCGCTCCGACCGCGAGCGCGACCGCGCCCCGCTACCCGTCCTTCCCGACGAGCGACCGCCCGATGATGAGCCGGTGGATGTGGTTGGTCCCCTCGTAGATCCGCAGCCCCTGGATGTCGCGGTAGTGCCGCTCGACGGTGTGCCCGCTGCCGTAGCCGCGGTTGCCGAGGAGCAGGACGGCCTTGTCGGCGGCGCGCTGGGCGGCCTCGGTCGCGAAGAGCTTCGCGGCGGACGTCAGGCGCGTCACGTCGGGCGCGCCGGTGTCGGCGGCCCGCGCCGCGCGCGCGACGAGCGCGGCGGCGGCCTCGACCTCGGCGTACATGTCGGCGAGGTCGGCCTGCACCATCTGGAAGTCGCCGATGCGCTTGCCGAACTGGCGGCGCTCGCGTGCGTGGGCGACGGCCTCGTCGAGGCATGCGCGGCCGATGCCCACGGCGCCGGCGGCGACGCCGAGCCGGCCGTGGTCGAGCGCGGACATGGCGATCTTGAAGCCCTGCCCGACCTCGCCGAGGCGCTGGTCGTCGGGGACGCGCAGGCCCTCGAGTCGCAGCTTCGCGTGGTCGCTCGCGCGGTGGCCGAGGGGCTCGACGCCGAGCGGCTCGGCGGTGAAGCCGGGCGACGGCAGCTCGACGACGAAGGCGGTGAGCTCGGCCCGCGCGGGACGCCCGTCGTCGCGCGGCGTCGCGTCGGGGTTGGTCCTCGCGAAGACGAGCGCGAGGTCCGCGACGCCGGCGTTCGTGATCCAGGTCTTGCTGCCGTCGACGACCCACGTGTCGCCGTCGCGGCGCGCGGTCGTCGCGATGGCGGCGACGTCGCTGCCGGCGCCCTCCTCGGTGAGGCCGTAGCAGCCGATGCGCTCGCCCGTCGCGAGCGACGGCAGCCAGCGCGCCTTCTGCGCGTCGGTGCCGTGGTCCTCGAGGCACTGGGAGACGAGGCCGGTGTGCACGGCGAGGAAGCCGCGGGTGCTGCTGCACGCGCGCCCGATCTCCTCGTACACGCCGAGGAAGGTCTCGTTGTCCCAGCCGCTGCCGCCGTGCGTCGTGGGGAGCGGCCCGGCGAGGAAGCCCAGCTCGCCCATGCGCGTCACGATCGCGCGCGGCAGCTCCTCGGCGCGGTCCCAGGCGCCCGCGTGCGGCGCGACCTCGTGCTGCGCGAAGTGCCGCGCCCGCTCGCGGACGGAGCCCATGAGCGCGGCGCGCGCGTCGGCGCCGTGGTGCCCGTCGCCGCCGTCCCGCGTGATCTGTCCGTCGCGCGCCATCAGGAGCCGGCCGCCCGCGGGTGGCCCGGCGAGACGAGGCGCTCGACGATCTCGCCCTTCACGAGCGTGCGCTCGACGAGCTCGTCGACGTCATCGAGGGTGATGCCGCGGAACCACACGCCGTCGGGGTAGAGCACGGCGGAGACGCCCTCCTCGCAGGCGTCGAGGCAGCCGGCCTTGTTCACGCGGACGCGCCCCTTGAGGCCGCGGTCGTAGGCCGCGATCTTGATGGCCTTCGCGATGTCCGCCGAGCCCTTGCTCGCGCAGCAGCCGCGCGGGTGTCCGTCGGCGCGGGCGTTCGTGCAGATGAAGAGGTGGCGTTCGAAGCGCGGTTCGGGCATGGGGGTCGCGACGGTCGGGGGGAGGGGGCGGTCAGCCGTCGGAGCGGCGGGTCTCGCCGGAGAACCGCGGCGGCTCCTTCTTCGTGAAGGCGTCGTGGAAGGCGCGGTGGTCGGGCTCGCGGAGGTGGACGGCCTGGACCTGCGCCTCGAGCTCGATGGCCTCGTCGAGCGTCATGGTCCACTCGGCGTCGAGGCAGCGCTTGGTCGTCGCGAGGGCGGCGAGCGGGCCGCGGGCGAGGCGCTGCGCGAGGGCCATGGCGGTGGGGAGGCACTCGGCGCCGGGGACGACCTGGTTCGCGAGGCCGTAGCGCTCGGCGGTGTGCGCGTCGACGGCGTTGCCGAGCAGGAGCAGCTCGCTCGCGCGGCCCTGCCCGACGACGCGCGGCAGGAGGTAGCCGGCGCCCATGTCGGCGCCCGTGAGCCCGACGTTCGTGAAGAGGAACGCGATCTTCGCCTGCTCCGCGAAGATCCGCAGGTCGGACGCGAGGGCGATGACCGCGCCGGCGCCGGCCGCCATGCCGTTCACCGCGGCGACGATCGGCTTCTCGAGCTTGCGCATGTTCGCGATGAGCTCGCCCGTCATGCGCGTGAACTCGAGCACCTGGTCCGCGTCGCGCTCGAAGAGCTTGCCGATGATGTCGTGGACGTCGCCGCCGGAGCAGAAGGCCTTGTCGCGCCCGGTGATGACGACGGCGTGCACGGCGTCGTCGTCGCGCATCGACGCGAAGCGGTCCGCGAGCTCGCGGTAGACCTCGAAGGTCAGGGCGTTGTAGCGGTGGGGCCGGTCGAGCGTGAGGAGGGCGACGCCGTCCTCGTCGATCGTCTCGCGGAAGGTCTCGGTCATGGCGGGGATCCTACCCCGGTGCTCGCGGGGCGATCCACCGGGGCGGCGCGCGCTCAGCCGGCGCGGGCGTCGTCCGCGGCCGGGAAGCGCACCGCCGCGCCGTGCGTGCGGCCCGGGCGCTCGACGACGAGCGACGTGATCGCCGCCGCGACCTCCTCGGGCGAGAGCAGCCGGCCGCTCGGGTTCATCGCGGCGAGGCGCTCGCGCGCGGCGCCGAGGTCGAGGCCCGTCGTCTCCGCGATGCGCGCCGCGGAGCGCGCGACGATGTCCGTGTCGACGAAGCCCGGGCACACGGCGTTCACCGTGAGGTCCGCATCCTTCCAGCGCGCGGCGGCCTCGGCGGAGAGCGCGCGGGTGAGCCCGAGCAGCGCGTGCTTCGACGCGACGTACGCGCTCGTGTACGCGTAGCCCTCGAGCGCCGCGGTGGACGCGACGTTCACGATGCGCCCGAAGCCGCGCTCCGCCATGCCGGGCAGCGCGGCGCGCGCGAGCGCGAAGGGCGCGAAGGTGTTGAGCTCGAGCGTGTCGTCCCAGAGGTCGTCGTCGGTGCGCTCGAGCGGCGCGGAGGGTGCGACGCCCGCGTTGTTCACGAGCACGTCGGCGCCGGTGGCGACCGTCTCGCAGAGCTCGGCGAGCGGGTCGCGGTCGGCGAGGTCGACGGCTTCGCAGGCGACGCTCGCCGCGCCCGCCGCGAGGCACGCGTCCTCGACGGACGCGAGCTGGTCGGCGCTGCGCGCGACGAGCGTGAGCGCGGCGCCCTCCGACGCGAGGCTCAGGGCGACGGCGCGGCCGATGCCGCGGCCGGCGCCGGTCACGAGCGCGTGGCGTCCGTCGAGCGGTCGGGCGTCGGCCACGGCGTCAGTCCTGGTAGCCGGGCGGCGCGACGTCCCCGCCCATGCGGTCGCCCGGCTTGCCGGCCGGGGGGTACGACGGCGCGGGCCGCGGCGTGCGGTCGGGGTACGCGGTGTCCGAGAGGAGCGGCGCGCCCTTGAGCAGCCAGACGCCGGCCAGGATGCCGACGACGTTGAGGACGAACGTCATGAAGCCGAAGGGGACGGGCCCGAAGAGCATGAGCCCCGAGGTCCAGACGGTGATGCCGAGCACGTAGAGCCCCATGACCCGGAGGATGACTCCGAAGAGGCACTTGGCGGCGTAGTCGAGCGTGTCGCGGATGTCCATGGCGGCTCCTCCCGGGGGCGTGCGTGCCGCCGATCATCCGACGCGGGAGCCGTCGTTGTCCAACGCGTTGTGCCGCGGGTGTCCGGCGCGCGGGCCGGCGGGTCGCCGCGACCCGGCGCCCGGTCGGGGCGTCGAGCGGGCGGTCGTCAGCGCTCGACGTCGTCCTCCTCGTCGACGGGCGGCGGGCGCGTGAGCGCGCGGAAGCGCTCGAGGACCTCGCGGGCCCCCGCCGCCTCGCCGCGGCGCGCGAGCACGCGGCCCAGGAGGTAGAGCGCCTTCGTGAGGTCCGGGTCGCGGTCGAGCGCGGCGCGGAGGTGCGTCTCGGCGTCCGCGAGCTCGCCGAGGTCGGCGAGGACCTCCCCGAGGACGAGCTCCGTCTGCGCCGTCCGGAGCCCCGCGTCGCGGCAGGCGGCGACCCAGGCGCGCGCGCGCTCGGCGTCGCCCTCGCCGAGCGCGAGCTTCGCGAGCCACAGCGCGCTGTCCGCGTGGGCGGGGTCGCGGGCGAGGGCCTCCTCGAAGGCCGCGCGCGCGCCGTCGGCGTCCTGCACGACGACGAGCCGCCGGCCCGTCCAGTACGCGCGGGCGACGGCGTGCTCCTCGCCGGCGAGGTGCCGCGCGACGAGCTCCGCGGCGACCGCTGTGCGGTAGGCCTGGAGCGAGAGCTCGAGCACGAGCTCCGCGAGCTCGCTGTCCTCGGGAGTCTTCCCGAGCGCGGCCTGGTACTTGTCCGCGGCGAGCTCGACGGTCGTCGCGCCGCGGCGCCGGTACACGTCGCCCTGCGCGCGCAGGACCTCCGCGGCCATCGCGCGGCCGACGTCGGGCACGACCTCCTCGAGCAGGCCGGCGTCGACGAGCGCCCGGCCGAGCCGGCCCTCGTCCATGCCGACGCGGACGAGGCCGACCCAGGCCTCCACGGCGCGCTCGTTGAGGCGGGTCGCGTCGCGGTAGGCGGTCCGGGCGGCCTCCCAGTCCTGGCGGAGTCCGGCGAGCCGACCGCGGAGGGTCTCGGCGCGGAAGCTCGGGGCGCGCCCGGCCGCGGCGTCGTGGGCCGCGAGCGCGCGCCCGGCGCCCGTCGCGTCGCCCGCGTCGAGCAGGCACAGGCCGAGGAGGCCCATCCACTCGCCGTCGGCGGCGTGCGCGTCGGCCTGCGGCTGCAGGAGCGCCGCGGCCTCGGCGGGCAGGCCGGAGCGGCGCAGGGCCTTGGCGTCGGCGAGGGTGTCCTGGGCCGTAGCCGCAGCCGCAGCCGCATGCGGAGCCGGAGCCGGAGCCGGAGCCGCTACCGGAGCCGGAGCCGGAGCCGGAGCCGACACCGGGGCCGGAGCCGGCGCGGCCACCGACATCGCAACCGACACCGCGACCGACAGCGCGAGGTTCGCGACCCCGCCGCTCACCGCCCGTCCTCCTCGGCGAGCCGCAGCGCGCCGTCGCGCACGACGAGCGTCGTCCACGTGCCCACGGGCGGCGTCTCGAACGCGAGCGTCGTGCCGCCCGGCACGCGTACCTCGACGCGGTCCACGGTCTCGAGCGCGCCGAGGCCGACGTGGACGCGCGGGTCCTCCGTCGCGAGGAAGCTGCTGCCGGCGGTGACGTCGCGGGTCCAGCGGCGGCCGCCCGCGTGCACGGTGACGCGCGCGCCGACCGCGTCCGTCGCGACGTCGCCGCCCGGCGGCACGTGGAGCACGCGCGCGCCGAACCACCGGCCGTGCGCGGGCGTGCGGTTCCTCAGCAGGCGCGGCGAGGCGTCCATGCGCGTCACGACGAGGTCGAGCCGTCCGTCGCCGTCCACGTCGACGAGCGCGGCGCTGCGGTGCGCGCTCTCCTCGGTCAGCCCCGCGGCGGCGCTCACGTCGTCGAAGACGCCGGGCTCCGCGGTGCCGCGGTACACGCTGTTCGCCTGCCGGTACACGACGAGCTCCGGGTCGCAGCCGTCCATCTGCGGGAAGATGTGGCCGTTGCTGCTGAAGACGTCCGTGAAGCCGTCGCCGTCGAAGTCCGCGAACGCGCAGCCCCATCCGAGCTGGAACCAGCTCGGCCGCCCGAGACCGGCGCGCTGCGAGATCTCCTCGAACCACGGCTGCCCGAGCAGGTCCGACTCGTTCCAGTAGAGCGAGTTGCTCTGCGTCGAGAAGTTCGTGACGTAGAGCTCGGGGAGCGCGTCGTCGTCCGCGTGCCCGACGGCGAGCCCCATGCCCGCCTCCATCTGTCCGGCGCGTCCGCACGCGACACCCGCGACGAGCGCCGCCTCCTCGAAGCGGCCCCTCCCGTCGTTCACGAAGAGCGTGTTCGCGACGGAGTCGTTCGTCACGTAGAGGTCGAGGTCGCCGTCGTCGTCGATGTCCGTGAAGGTCGGCTGGAAGCCGTAGCTCGGCTCGACGTCGAGCAGGCCGGTGTCGCCCGCGTCGGCCGTGAGCGTGAAGTCCGGCGCGCCGGAGTTCCGGTGCACGCGGTCCGGCTCGGGGCGCAGGCTGCGCGGGCCGCACGGCACCTCGCACGACATCTGGCGGCACCAGCCGCGCGCCTCGAGCGCGGGGAGGTCCTGCTCGCAGTAGCCCGCGACGTAGAGGTCGAGGTCGCCGTCCAGGTCGAGGTCGCCCGCGGCCGCGCCGACGGACCACGCGGTCGGCGGGCCCGCGAGGCCCGGGTGGTCCGCGGTGACGTCGGTGAAGCGGCCGTCGTCGTTGCGCAGGAGGACGTCCGGCCCGAGGTTCGTGAGGAAGAGGTCCGTGTCGCCGTCGGCGTCCCAGTCGAAGGCGAGCGCGCCGAAGCCGTAGCCGCGGTGCGCCGCGCCGCGCGCCGCGCCGTCCTCGGTGAAGCGGCCCGTGCCGTCGTTGAGGTAGAGGCGGTTCGCCGAGTCGCCGCCGGCCGCCGTGCCGTCCGTGCCCTGCGGGAAGTAGAGGTCCATGTCGCCGTCGCCGTCGACGTCGAGCACGGCGACGCCCGGGCCCACGGTGTCGCGCAGGAAGAACTTGCCCTGGAGCGCGGTCGGTCCGGCGAGGGTGCGGTGCGTGAAGCCGCTCGCGGCGTCGTCCGAGGTCACGAACCACGGGCCGACGCGCGGCGGCTCGCCGACGGGGGGCGGCGGCGCCTCGTCGCGCGGGTCGCGCACGGTGCCCGGCGCGCCGGCGGCCGCCTCGCCGGGCGATCCTCCGGGCGCGCCTCGCGCGTCGGTCGCGGTGTCGCGCGCGGGGACCTCGGGGGCCGCGACGGGCGATGCGGTCGCGGGCGAGCCGGCGCCCCGCCCGGCGTCCGACACGTCGGGCGCGGCGTCACCGGGCTCGCCGCAGGCGGCCATTGCGGCGCACAGGACGGCGGACGCGATCGCCGTCCGGACGGACGCCTCCCGCGGGGAGACGCACCCGACGCGCGAGGCGCGGCCGCCCGACTTCGGGGTTCGGGGGCGGGGCATCGGGGATCAACCTACCCCACGCCCCGCGTCGCCGGAACGGCGCGCCCGGCGCGCGGAGGCCCCTCGAGCCGCGAAACGTCACCGGTGCGCGCGAAGGTCGCCGGGGGGCGTCGGGTCCCGCCCCGTCCGCGGCGCCCGCGGTCAGTAGGTGTAGAACCCCTCGCCGCTCTTCCGGCCGAGCTTCCCGGCCGCGACCATGTCGCGCAGGATCCGCGGCGGGTCCCAGGTGTCCGTGCCGAGCTCGCGGTGCAGGTGCTCCGCGATCGCGAGGCGCACGTCGAGGCCCACGAGGTCCGTGAGCTTGAGCGGGCCCATGGGGTGGCGGTAGCCGAGCTCCATGGCCTTGTCGATGTCGGCCGCGCTCGCGACCTCCTCCTGGACCATGCGCATGGCCTCGAGCCCGAGCAGCACGCCGAGCCGGCTCGTCGCGAAGCCCGGCGAGTCGCGCACGAGGATCGGGTCCTTGCCGAGCCGCACCGAGAAGTCCTGCGCGGCCTGGATCGCGTCCGCGCTCGTCTCCTTGCCGTGCACGATCTCGACGAGCTTCATGACCGGCACGGGGTTGAAGAAGTGCAGGCCGATGACGCGGTCCTCGGCGCCGCAGCCCCGCGCGATCTCGGTGATGCTCAGCGAGCTCGTGTTCGTGCCGAGCAGGCAGTGCGACGGCGCGGTCCGCGCGAACTCCGCGAAGAGCTCGCGCTTGAGCGCCATGTCCTCGAGCGCCGCCTCGACGAGCACGTCCGCGCCGGACACGGCGGCCTCGCGGTCGCCGGTCGCCTCGATGGCCGAGAGCGTGCGCTCCTTGTCCTCCTCGGTGACCTTGCCCTTCGCGACGGCGCGGTCGAGCGAGCCCGCGATGGCGTCGCGCGCGGCGTCGGCGCGCGCCTGGTCCACGTCGACGAGCCGGACGCGGCTGCCGGTGGCGGCGCACACCTGGGCGATGCCGCGGCCCATGGTGCCGGCGCCGAGGACGGTGACCTGGTCGAAACGGAACGCGCTCACGGGGAGTCTCCGGGGACGAGGATGATCTTGCCGAACGCCTCGCGGTCCGCGAGGGCCCGGTGGGCGGCGGCGATCTCCGACAGCGGGAGCACGCGGTCCACGACGGGCTTGAGCAGCCCGCGACCCACGAGGTCCAGGAGGTGCCGCAGCTCGCCGCGGCTGCCCATGGTGCTGCCGAGGATCGAGAGGTTCTTGAAGAAGAGGTGGCGCAGGTCGGCCTCGAGCTTCGGGCCGGTCGTCGCGCCGCAGGTCACGACGCGGCCGTTGCGCGCGAGGCAGCGCAGGCTCGCGGGCATGGTCGCCTCGCCGACGTGCTCGAAGACGATGTCGACGCCGCGGCGGCCGGTGAGCTCCTTGACCGACTTCACGAGGTCGCCCTCGCGGCTCGGGAGCGCGTGGTCGGCGCCGAGCCCGAGCGCGGCGGCGCGCTTGGCCTCCGTGCCGGCGGTCGCGATGACCGTCGCGTGATGGAGCTTGGCGATCTGCACGGCGGCCGAGCCGACGCCGGAGCCCGCGGCGTGCACGAGCACCGTGTCGCGCGACGTGAGCCCGCAACGGACGACGAGCATGTGCCACGCGGTCAGGAAGGTGAGCGGGAAGGCGGCGGCCTCGGGGAAGGAGAGCCCGCCCGGGATCGGCAGCGCGTTGCGCGCCGGCAGCACGACCTGCTCCGCGCACGCGCCGTCCTGCGTCTCGCCGAGGATGCCGTACTCGGGGCACAGGTTGTCGTCGCCGTCGGAGCACGCGCGGCAGTGGCCGCACGAGATCCCCGGCGCGAAGAGCACGCGGTCGCCGGGCTGCAGCCAGTCGACGAGCCCGCCCGCCGCGCGCACGACGCCCGCGCCGTCGCAACCCGGGATCATGGGCAGCGGGAACGCGTGCCCGGGGACGCCGCGGCGCACCCAGGTGTCGAGGTGGTTGAGGCCCACGGCCTTCACGTCGACGAGGACGTCGTTCGGGCCGGGCTCGGGAGTCGGGCGCTCCTCGACGCGCAGGACGTCGGTGTCCCCGTGCTCGCGGATGACGACGGCGCGCACGCGTCAGCGGCCCTGGAACTTCGGCGGGCGCTTCTCGTTGAAGGCGGCGAAGCCCTCCGTCGCGTCGGCGCTCTTGAAGAGCTGCTGCTGGAGCTCGCGCTCGAGGGCGAGGTGGCCCTCGAAGGACATCTCGAGCCCCGACACGACCGAGCGCTTGATGGCGCCCACGGCCTTGGCGGCCTTGGCCGGTGGGCAGAAGCCGCGCGCCCTCTCGAGGACGGCGTCGAGGAAGCCGTCGGCGGGGAGCAGCTCGTTCACGAGGCCCAGCTCCTTCGCGGTCGCGAAGTCCATGTTCGCGCCGGTGACCATGAGCTCGATCGCCTTGTTGCGGCCGACGAGCCGCGAGAGCCGCGCCGTGCCGCCCGTGCCGGGGAGCACGCCGAGCGCGACCTCCGGAAGACCCAGCTTGCCGCCGCCCTCCTTGGCCCAGCGCAGGTCCGCGGCGAGCGCGACCTCGAGGCCGCCGCCCACGGTGTGGCCGTTGAGCGCCGCGACGACGAGCTTCGGCGTCTGCTCGAGCCGGTTGAGCGTCTCGTTCGCGTGGAGGCAGAACTGGTACTTCCACTCGGGCGTGACCGACGCGAGCATCTCGATGTCCGCGCCCGCGCAGAAGAACTTCTCGCCGGCGCCCGTGAGCACGAGCACGTGCACCGACTCGTCGAAGCGCGCGCGCAGGATCGCGTCGTCGAGCTCGCGGTGCATCTCGTGGCTGTAGGCGTTGGCCGGCGGGTTGTCGAGCGTGATCAGCGCGACACCGTCGTGCACGGCGTAGGTGACGAGGCTCAAGGCGGTGGGCTCCGAGTGGGGGGGCGTGCCGGCGCCTCCCCCGCGCGGCCGGCCCCGACCGTGGTGTTCGCGGTCGAGGGCCGGGCATACTACCAGAGTGGAGCAGCGCAGCGACCCGTCCCCGGCAGGCCACGTCGAGCACGTCGACCAGGGTCCGTACGAGACGCTCTACTTCGTCCTCGCGGTGCTCTTCGTGGCGATGCTCCTGCTCACGAACATCATCGGCACGAAGCTGTTCGTCGTGCCCGCGGACACGCCCGTGCTGGGTCCCGTCGTCGCCTGGGTCGCGTCGCTCGCGGAGCGGTTGTTCCCGGGGCACGGCGGCGACCAGGTGACGCTCACGGCCGGCGTCATCACCTACCCGGTGACGTTCCTCGTCACGGACGTCGTGTCCGAGACCTTCGGGCGCAAGCGCGCCGACCGCATGGTGTGGCTGGGCTTCGGCGCGTCGCTGCTCATGCTCGCGGTGCTGTCCCTCGCGCGGGCGCTCACGCCGTCGCCGTACTGGCAGGTGCCCGACGCCTTCGCCGGGGCGTTCCACCCGGACCTCGTCACGACGGCGGCCGACGGCACGCGCACGGCGTCGCCCGTCGCGAGCCAGGCCGCCTACAGCTTCACCTTCGCCGCGCCGGCCACGCTGCTCTTCGCGTCCATGACCGCGTACCTCGTCGCGCAGCTCGTGGACAACCGGCTCTTCCACTTCTGGCGCCGCCTCACCCGCGGCAAGGCGCTGTGGTTCCGCAACAACATGTCGACGGGCCTCTCGCAGCTCGTGGACACGATCATCGTCAACGGCATCTTCCTGCACTTCTACTGGGAGATGGAGTGGGCGGCGATCGGCGCGGTGATCCTCGCGGTCTACGTCGTCAAGGCCTTCATGGCGCTGCTCGACACCCCCTTCTGCTACCTCGGCGTGTGGTGGGCGGCGCGCGTCACGCGCGCGGGCGCCTGACGGGCGGCGACCCCGGGACGCGACACGGGCCGCCGGAGACGCCCGGCCGCCGCGCTCCCGTGTCCGGACGCGTGACCGCTCGGCGCCCGGGGACTACGCTGGGGGGCGAACGGGGTCGGGGCGCGCGCCCCGGGAGAGGGTTGGGTCCCCCGGGACCCGAGTCGTGAGGAGACGTGCGATGTCCGCGATCCGTTGTTGCCCGGCGCTGCTCGTCGCGTGGCTGGCGGTCGCCGCCTCCGCGCAGACGCCCGACAACGTCCTGCTCGTCGTCGCGGACGACGTCGGCATCGACCGCATCGGCGCCTACGGGATCGCCGCCTCGGGTCCGACCCCGACGATCGACCAGCTCGCGGCCGACGGCGTGCGCTTCGACCGCGCCTACGCGACGCCGGTCTGCTCGCCGACGCGCGCGGGCCTGCTCACGGGGCGCTACGGCTTCCGCACGCGCGTCGGCACGAACGTCGTCTACCCGACGGCGGCCTGGGAGCTCGACCCCGACGAGACGACGCTCGCCGACCTGCTCGGCCCGACGCACCGCACCTTCGCGATCGGCAAGTGGCACGTCGGCGCGCTCGGCGTGTCCGGTCCCATGCACCCGATCGACTGCGGCTTCGAGGCGTTCAGCGGTTCGCTCGACACGATCGGCGGCGAGGGGGGCTCGGCCTCGCAGTACGTGAGCTGGCCCAAGACGGTCGCGACGCCGGCCGGCTTCACGCAGACGCTCGCGACCGTCTACGCGACGACCGACCAGGTGGACGACGCGATCGCGGCCGTGACGGCCGCGGGCGACGACCCGTGGTTCGTGCTGCTCGCCTTCCACGCCGCGCACAAGCCGTTCCACGCGCCGCCCGACCAGCTCACGACGCTGCCCGTCGACGAGAGCTCGCCCGTGCCGCTCCAGCACCGCGCGATGGTCGAGGCGATGGACCGGGAGCTCGCGCGCCTCCTCGCCGCCGTCCCGTCCGACGTGCTCGATCGCACGTGGGTCGTCTTCCTGGGCGACAACGGCACGCCGCAGGCCGCCGTCGTCGACCCGCTCTACCAGGAGAAGTCCAAGGGCACGATGTTCGACCGCGGCGCGCGCGTGCCGCTCGTCATCACCGGGCCGGGCGTCGTGTCGCCGGGGCGCGTCGTCGACCGGCCCGTGAACTCCGTGGACCTCTTCGCCACCGCGCTCGAGGTCGCGGGCGTCCCGGCGCCGGCGGACATGCCCGACTCCGTGTCGCTCGTCCCGTACCTCGTCTCCGCGGATCCGCAGTCGCTCCGGCAGACCGCCTACACCGAGCTCTTCTCGCCGAACGGCCCGGGGCCGCAGGCGACGTCGGACCGCGCCGTCACGGGCACGCGCTACAAGCTCCGCGAGAAGTGGGACCCGTCCGGCACGCCGGTCCTCGTGCTCTACGACCTGCTCGTCGACCCGACGGAGACCTTCGGCGTGTCGGGCATGGTCGTGCCGCCGGCGCTCGTCCCGGTGTACGCGGCGCTGCTCCAGGAGCTCGGCAAGTACGCGCCCTCCGACGTGCCGCCGCACGGCGACCCGCCCGACGGGGTGCACGGCCGGACGGGGGGGCGCGGTCCCGCCCCGGGAGCGGGAGGGCCGCCGCCGCCGCCGCCGCCCGCGACGGGGGCGACCGGCGTCCTGGACTGACGTCGCGGGCCGACGCGCGTGGTCGGCGAGCCGGCCGGCGCGGCGGGCAGCCGCGATGAGCCGACGCGCGGGAGACGGCCCGCGAGACCCTCGCGACGGGCCGCGCCGCCTGCCATGCTGAGGGCATGGCGGCCGTGCTCCTCTCCCTCGCGCTGCAGCTCGCGGTCGGCGCGGGCGCGGGGCTCGCGGCCCTGCCGCCGCAGGACGCGGACGTCGCGCGCCGCGCTCGCCTCGCCGTCGACGTGAACGCCGCCCTCGCGCGCGGCATCGACCGGGTGCTCGCCGCCCAGCGCGCCGACGGGTCCTTCGGTCCGCTCGGCGCGCGGCCGGGCGCCGTCCCCGGGTACCCGACGGGCACGACCGCGCTCGCCGTCTACGCGCTCCGCAAGTCGGGGCTGCGCGCGGACCACCCGGCGCTCGTCGCCGCGACGGACCACCTGCTCGCGCGGCCGTTCGACAAGACGTACTCCGTCGCCGCGCTCGTGCTCGCGTTCCACGCGCTCGGGCCGCACGCCCACGCGGCGTCCGAGCGCGAGGCGCGCCTGCTCGAGGCAGCCGACTGGCTCGTCGCGAACCGCGACCCGCGCACCGGGCTCTGGGCGTACCCGACCGGCGAGGCGGACCTCTCGAACACGCAGTTCGCCGCGCTCGCGCTCCAGGCCGCCGCCGAGCACGGGCACGAGACCGCGTCGAGCCTCTGGGCGGACGTCGTCGACGGGACGTTGCGCCACCAGCGCGACGACGGCGGCTTCTTCTACCGCGGCAACTACTGGCCCGAGCCCAGCGGCACGATGACGACCGCCGGTCTCACGACGCTGCACGTCGCGCGGGGCTTCCTCGACGCGGCGGAGCGCGAGCCGGGGCGCAGCCGCGAGGCGCGCGAGGCGATGGAGCGCGGCTGGGCGTGGCTCGACGCGCGCTTCACGGCGACGGGCGGCCCCATGGGACACGCCGGCGTCCTCGCGGACCGCTTCCCCGCGTACGGTCGCAGCGACCACCACCACCACTACTTCCTCTACGGGGTCGAGCGCGTCGCGGCGCTCGCGGGGCGGGAGGAGATCGGCGGGCAGGCGTGGTACCCGGCCGTCGCGGACGAGCTCCTCGCGCAGGAGGACCCCGACGGTGGGTGGGGGACGCTCGAGAGCACGGCGATGGTGCTGCTCGTCCTGAAGCGGGCGACGATCTCGGGGCGCGTCGACGAGGGTCGGCCCGCGCCCGTCGCGGAAGGCGCGGCCGCCGGCGCGACGCCCGACGCGCCGCCCGCGGAGCCGGCACGCGCGGAGCCGCCCGTGACCTGGGCCTGGACCGTCGACGAGCCGCGCGACGGCTGGCAGGACCCGGACTTCGACGACGCGCGCTGGGCGCGCGGCCCGGGCGGGTTCGCGGGCGGCGGCGCGACGGGGCTCGTCGCGCGCACGGAGTGGACGACGCGCGACCTCTGGGTGCGCCGCACCTTCGACGCGACGGACGGCGCGCTCCAGCTCCACGTCATCCACGACGACGCCGTCGAGATCTGGATCAACGGCGTGCACGCGGCCTCCGGCGCGACCTGGAGCCTCGGCCGGTACACCGAGTTCGCCGTCGCGCCGGACGCGCTCCGCACGCTCCGCCGGCACGGCAACGTGCTCGCCGCGCACGTGCGCGACATCGGCGGCGGCCGCTCGCTCGACATCCGGTTCACGCCGCCCGACGGCGAGGCGCAGACGAACGCCGACTGGCGCCGCAGCCTCCCCGACGACGACGTCCCCTTCGTGCGCCGCTGGGAACTGCTCGGGCCCTTCGACGACGAGGACCACGTCGCGCTGCTCGACCCCGTGCTCGACGAGGCGGTCGCGCGCGGTCGGAGCGTCGGCAAGCGCGGCTGGGAGGCGGCGCGCACGCTCGGCACGCGCCTGCGGGTCGACGAGGCGACGGGCGGCGGGCCGGAGTCGGCGAGCTGGGCGGCGGTGACGCTCGTCGTCGAGGAGGAGACGGACGCCTACCTCTGGCTGGGGCACGCGGACGGCGTGCGCGTCTGGCTCGACGGCGCGCCGCGGCTCGTGCACCACGAGCACCGCGCCGCCGCGCCCGACGAGCTGCGCGTCCCGCTCGTGCTGCGCCCCGGCGCGCAGCGGCTCGTGATCCTCGCGGAGCAGCGCGGGACCGCGTGCCCGCTCCACGCGCGGATCGCCCGGCGCGACGGGCGGCCCGTGCCGGGGCTGCGGCTCCTGCTCTCCGGCGACGACCCGTCGGCGCCCGGGCTCCCGCCCGCGGCCGCCGTCGCGCAGCCGGGGCTGCTCCCGCGCGACGCGCTCGCCCGCGCGCTCCCCGTGACGCCGACCTCCGCCCTGCGGCTCGACCGCGCCGACGACCTCGACACGCTCGCGTTCCTCGGGGTGCGCGCGGAGGGCCCGCGCTGGACGTCGCGCACCTCGGACAAGGAGCCGCCGCCGCGACCGCCGAAGGGCGCGCGCGGCGTGCTCGAGCTGTGGCCCGCGGACCCGACGACGCCGGTGCGGCTGCTCGCGCGCGTCGACGTGCCCGCGCGGGCGAAGCGGTTGGAGGTCGTCGTCTCGCTGGCGACGGACGACGCGTGGCCGGCGTCGGGCGGCCGCCTCGTCGTCACGGCGCGCGACGGCGACGACGAGCGCGTGCTCCTCGCCGAGACGCTGCGCCCGACGACCGGCGGCGGACGCCCCGCCTTCCGGAAGCTCGCGGCGGACGCGTCGGCGCTCGCCGGGCGCGACGTGCTCCTCGAGCTCGCGTGGTCGGCGTCGCCGGATGCAGGCCCCGACGCGCTCTTCCTCGACGAGGTCGGGTTCCGCTGACCGCCGGGCGGGTCGCGCACCTGCTAGGCTGGACGCCTCGTCGCGCGTCGCGCGCGACGGTCCGTGACCGCCTCCCCGGGGGACCCGAGTGATCCTGCGCCCCGTGCTCGTCGCGAGCGCCGTGCTCGTGCTGCTGCTCGTCGGCGAGGTGCTCGTCCGCGCGGCGATCCGCGGCGAGCAGGCGCGCGTCCTCGAGGAGGCGATGCTCGGCGACCGCCCGATGCCGATCGCCGACGAACAGGGCTCCCTCGGCGCGATGATCCGCCCGCACCCGGACGACCGCGTCGTCTACACGCTGCGCCCGGGTGTGCGCGACATGATCTTCAAGACGGCGCCCGTGTCGACGAACTCGCACGGCTTCCGCTCGGAGGAGGAGCCGGTCGCCGAGCCGCCGGGCGCCGTGACGATCGTCACCTTGGGCAACTCGGTCATGTTCGGGCACGGGCTCGCGGACGGACTGTCGTACCCCGACGCGCTGCGTCGCCTGCTGCGCGAGCGGCGCCCGGACGTGCCGTGGCGCGTCGTGAACGCGAGCCTCCCCGGAGCGAACACGATGATGGAGGTGGCGCGCCTCGAGCGGGACCTCCTCGCGTGGTCGCCGGACCTCGTGCTGCTGGGCATCACGAACAACGACTTCCGCCCGCCGCTCTACGTGCGCGTCGAGGAGGACCTCGACGCGCTCGACCGGAGCTTCCTGCTCGACGAGGCGTCGCGGCGGCTCGCGGGGGACGGCGCGGACGACCCGCGGCTCGCGTTCCGGCGCGAGGCGCTCACGAACCGCAAGCGCTGGGCGGACCTCGAGCCGGGGGGACGCCAGGCGCCCGCGCGCTACGACGGCCTCCACGGCCGGCCGGCGGCGCTCCGCGCGCTCGAGGGGCTGCGCCGGCTCTCCGAGCGGGAGGGCTTCGAGGTCGTCGCGGTCCTCGTGTTCGAGCCGACGCCGGACGCCCCGGGCCGTCGCGCGCCCGAGCTCGTCCTGGCGGACGCGTGCCGGCGGCTGGGCTTCCCCGTGCTGCGCATGCAGCCCGAGATCGAGCGGGAGGTCGAGGCGCAGGCGGAGGGGCGGCCCTTCTCGTGGGACCTCTTCTCGGCCTCCGACCTCGCCGTGAGCCCGACGAACGGCCACCCGTCGGCGCGGCTCGGGGAGCTCACCGCCCGCAGCCTCCTCGCGCTGCTCGAGCAGGAGGGCGTGCTCGACCGGCTGCGTCGCGCGCCGTGGTGAAACCCGCGGGCGGCCTGCGGACGGACGTCACGGGTCCGGTGCCCCGCGATCGCCGGAGCTGCGATATCCTCCGGGTCGGCCACACGCGTCGCGCCCGGGTCCGCGACGGAGAGCCGGGGAGACGTTCCGTGCGCGCCATCCCGACGATGAGTCCTCGACGACGGAGGCCCCGCGCGTCCGCGGCGGCGCTCCTGTCCGCGCTCCTCCTCCCGCTCGCCGGGGCGGCGTGCTCCGACGCGGGCGGCGAGCCGTCGACCGCGGCGCCTCCCGGTGGGCCGCCGACCGTGCACGAGCCGCCGCCCGTCGCGGCGCCCGCGGACCCGGCGACCCGCCTCGACGCGCGCCTCGCGGAGACCTTCGGCGAGGACGAGCCGGGCGTCGCCGTGGTCGTCGTCCACCGCGGCGAGCGCGTGCACGTCGCCACCCGCGGCCTCGCGAACCTCGCGACGGGCGCGCCGATCACGGAGGACACGGAGTTCGGGCTCGGGCGGATCACCGAGCTGTTCACGAGCGTCGTCGTGCACGACCTCGTGCGTCGCGGCGTGCTCGCGCTCGACGAGCCCGTCTCGACGCGGCTGCGCGAGCTGCGCCCCGCGTTCGGCGACGCGCTCACCGTCCGGCACCTGCTCGAGCACACGGACGGCCTGCCCGACTACCACGCCCCGATGGACTCGCTGTTCGAGAAGATCAAGATCCGCAGCCGCTTCGGCAACGAGGTCAAGCGGCTCACGATGCCGGACAACGACGACGCGCTCGAGGTGCTCGCGACCTGGGGCCGGCCGGTCGCCGGGCCGGGCGCGGCGCTCCGCGACGAGCGCGCCGGCTACGAGCTGCTCGCGACGCTCGTCGGCCGCGTGACGGGCGCGACCTGGTCGACGTACCTGCGCGGCGCGGTGCTCGACCCGCTGGGCATGGAGAGCGCCTGGACGAACGACGTCGCGGCGCGCGTCCGTCCCGCGCGCGCGTATGACTACACGCCCGCCGAGGACGGCTTCACGCGCGGCGAGTACCGGCGCATGGAGCGCGTCGTCGGGTCCGAGGGCGTCGCCGCGTCGCCGGCCGACGTCGCCCGCTTCCTCGCCGCGCTCGACGCCGGCGAGGGCCCGCTCGACGGCTGGTGGGAGCACGCGAGCCGCCCGACGACGCTCGCCGACGGCACGACGGCGCGGCGCAGCGAGTCGTGGCTGCGCGACGGATGGAACGGGCGACGGCTCTTCCTCCTCGACTCGCCGGACTCCGCGTTCCCCGCGGCGGTCGCGCGGCTCCCCGACGAGGGCTGGTCGGTCGCCGTGCTGAGCAACCGCACGGACAGCCGGACGGCGGTGCTCGCGAAGGCGGCGCTCGCGTGCTTCGTCGACGCGGCGCGCGACGCGGAGGGCGCGCCGTGACGCTCGCGACGCTGTTCGCCGCGGCGCTCGTCGTCGCGCCGGTCGTCCAGGAGGGCGACCCCGACTGGTACGAGCCCTTCGACGTGGCGCGCGCCCGGCACGAGGCGTGGTCGCGGACGCACGTGACGGGCCGGCTCGTCGACGCCTCCGGCGCGCCGGTCGTCGGCGCGCGGGTGAGCAGCAAGTGGGAGCTGCACGACGGCGTCCCCGAGCCCAAGCACCCTGCGACGACGGACGCGGACGGCCGGTTCGAGGGGACGTACGAGACCTGGTACGACCCCTTCGGGCTCGTCGCCTACTCGGCCGACGGGCGGCTCTCGGCGGCGGTCCTCGTCGACAAGGCCGACTCGCACGACCTCGAGCTCGTCCTGGAGCCCGTCGTGCACGTGCGCGGCGAGGTCGTGTGCGGCGAGCTGGGCGTCACGCCCGAGTGGCTGCACGGGTACTGGAAGCTCGGCGGCGAGCTCACCGTCGGCTGCGAGAGCGGTGACGGCACCTTCGACGTGCCGCTGGCGCCCGCGGACTGGGAGTGGGAGTTCTACGACGACACGATCGCGATGATCGGGGATGCGCTCGACCTCGACGGCGGCGCGCGCGAGGTGGACCTCGGCGTGCTCGACCTGCCCGCGACCTTCGTCCGCCGCTACCGCGGGAAGCCGCTGCCGGACTGGACCGTCACGGAGACGCGCGGGCTGCCGCCGGGCAAGGAACAGCCGCGCCACTTCCGGGGCAAGTGGATCCTCCTGGAGTTCTGGGGCCACTGGTGAGGCCCGTGCGTCGCCGGCAGTCTGCCGCGCTGGATGGAGTTCTGGGACGAGCACGCGAGCGATCGCTTCGAGATCCTCGCGTTCCACGACGCGTCGGTGGAGTCGCTCGCGGAGATGGACCGCGAGCTCGACCGGCGGCGCATCCGCGAGATGGCCTGGGGCGGGCGGGACCTGCCGTTCCCCGTGCTCTTCGACGAGAGCGGTACGACGCTGCGGCAGTACGGCGTCCGCGCCTTCCCGACGACGCTGCTCGTGGACCCCGAGGGACGGCTCGTCGGCACGATCGACAGCCGGGTCCCCGGCACGGCGTGGCGTGACCTCGACCGCAGCGGGCTCGCGCCGGAGGACCTCGAGCTCCTCGAGCGGCTCGACGCGAGCACGGAGGCGCCGGACCCGGCCGACCCCATGCGCGACGGCAAGCTGCCGGACGGCGACGCGAGCGTGTCGTGGCCCGCGGCGCTCTCGACCCTCGGCCTCATGCGCCGCTACGAGGGCGTGGAGCTCGGTCCGCGCGACGACCTCGTGCCCCTCGGCCGCGACCTCGACTCGGGCATGTACGAGTTCGCGCTCGCCGGCACGGGGCGGGTGCCGCGCCGGCGCTGGCGCACCGGGCAGCTCGAGGTCGACGGCGGGATCGCGATCGTGCTCGTGCTCGTGCCCGGCGCCGACCGGCCGGACGGCACGAAGGGCGAGCCGTTCCTCGTCTCGAAGTACGAGCTCACGCAGGGCCAGTGGGTGCGGCTCGCCGGCGACAACCCGAGCGCCGCGCCGGTGGGGCAGCGGCTCCCGGAGGGACGCGCCGTGACCTGCCGGGCGCCGGTGGAGGGCGTCGCGCCGGCGCGCGCGCGGGAGGTGCTCGCGCGGGTCGGCCTCGACCTGCCGACGGTCGAGGAGTGGCGCTGGGCCGCGCGCGCCCGGGCGACGACGACGTGGTGGACGGGCGACGACGCGGCGAGCCTCGGGCGCGCCGGCAACCTGGGTCGGCTGCCCGACGACGTGCCCGCCTCGCGCTGGGCGTTCGACGACGCGGCCTCCGCGCTGCGCGGGCGGGCGTTCCCGGTCGGGCTCTTCGAGGCGAACCCCTTCGGCCTCCACGACAGCGTCGGCAACGTCTGGGAGTGGTGCGTGCTCGACCGGTCGGGCGACCGGCTCGGCGTGCGCGGCGGCGGCTTCCGCAGTCCGCCGGAGGAGGCGCGCACGGAGCACGCGGCCGAGGTGCGCGACCCGACGCGCGGCCACGACGACGTCGGCCTGCGTCCGGTGCTGCGGCTGCGCTGACTCAGCCGAGCTCGGCGAGCCGCGCGTCCCACTCGGCGCGCGCGGCGTCGAGGGCCTCGCTCGCGCGCTCGAGCTCCCCGAAGCGCTCGTCGATCGCCTCGCGCTTGCGCTTGGCGGCGGCGCCGAGCGTCGCGAGGTCGGCCGTGCGCCCCGCCTCCGCGGCCGCGAGCAGGTCGGCCTCGTGGCGCGCGACCTCGTCCTCGAGGCGCACGATCTCCTTCTCGAGCCGGTCGACCTCGCGTTGCAGCGGCTTGGTCGCCTTGCCGCGCTCCGTGACGATCTCGGCGCGGCGGCGACGCAGCTCCTTGGCGTCGAGCGTCGGCGCGCGTCGACCGCCGCCGCCCTCCTCGGCCTCGCTCGCCCAGCCGACGCGGTCGAGGAAGTCGCGGTAGCCGCTCTCGAAGAGGAACGTGCGCCCGCCGTCGAAGACGACGAGCCGCGTCGCGAGGCGCTCGAGGATCATCTCGCTGTGCGTGACGATGAGCACGGCGCCCTCGTAGGCGTCGACCGCGTCGAGCAGGCCCTCGATGGACTCGATGTCGAGGTGGTTCGTGGGCTCGTCGAGGAGCAGCAGGTTCGAGGGCGCGGCGAGCAGCTTGCCGAGCAGCACGCGGCTGCGCTCGCCGCCGGACAGGACCTCGACGGGCTTGCGCGCCGCGTCGCCGGAGAACATGAGCAGGCCCGCGAGGCCGCGCACGGCGGTCACCGTGTGCTCGGGGTGCGCGGCGGAGAGCTCGCCCTCGACGGTCTTCCCCGGGTCGAGGCGCGCGATGTTCGTCTGGCCGAAGTACGCGACCTCGGTGTTCGGGTTGCTCCTCACCGTGCCGGCGCGCGGGCGGAGCTCGCCGGCGAGCAGCTCGAGGAGCGTCGTCTTGCCGCGACCGTTCGGCCCGATGACGGCGATGCGGTCGCCCTTCTCGACGGTGAGGTCGAGGCCGCCGACGAGCTCGGGGCCGTCGTCGTAGCCGAAGCGCAGGCCCTCGACGGTCATCTGGACCGTCGCGTGGAAGGGCGCCTCGCGGAAGCGGAACTCGAGGTCGTCCTCCTGTTCGAGCGCCTCGAGCCGCTCGCGCTTGTCGAGCATCTTGATGCGCGACTGCACCTGGCTCGCCTTGCTGGCCTTCGACCGGAAGCGCTCGATGAAGCGCTCCTCCTGGCGGCGCTTCTTCTCGTCGTTGAGGCGCGTCTTCTCGTGCACCTCCTCCTCGGTGAGGATCTGCTCCCAGAGCTTCTCGACCGTGCCCTCCATGCGGCGCAGCTTCCTGCGGTGGATGGCCATGGTGTGCGTGCACACCTCGTCCATGAAGCGCCGGTCGTGCGTGATGAGGACGAGCTCGTGCTTCCACGCGCGGAGGAAGCGGGAGAGCCAGCGCACGGAGACGATGTCGAGGTAGTTCGTCGGCTCGTCGAGCAGCAGGAGGTCGGGCTCCTCCACGAGCACGCGGGCGAGGTTCACGCGGATCTGGTACCCGCCGGAGAACTCGCCGGCCGGGCGCGCGAGGTCCTCGCGCGTGAAGCCGAGGCCCATGAGCGCGGCCTCGGCCTTGTACGACTCGGCGTCCGCGCGGTCGCCGAGCCCGACGAGCACCTCGTCGAGGATCGTCGGCCGCTCGAACGACAGGTGCTGGTCGAGGTGCCCGATGCAGTAGCCCTTGGGCGTCGTGACCGTGCCGTCGTCGGGCGTCTCCTCGCCGAGCAGGATCCGGAAGAGCGTCGTCTTGCCGTAGCCGTTGCGCCCGACGAGCCCGAGCCGCTCCCCGGACGTCATGAGGAAGCCCGCGTCGTCGAGCACGACCTGCTCGCCGTACGCCTTGGAGAGGTGCTGGACGGAGATCACGGGCGGGGCGGTTCGGGACGGCGCGGGAGTGAGCGGACGATGGTCGTCGCTCCGCCGCGTCCCGTCAAAGGTCGCCCGGCGGGCGGCCGCTCGCGGGGGTGTCGCGCGCACGCGGCCCGGCGCTCGCCGGCTCCGACGTGACGCGCCGACCTACCCCGCGCTGCGCAGCGTGAAGTGCAGGCGCATGATCGAGCGGCGGTCGTCCTCGAGCTCGAGGTTGCGGTAGCCGGAGTCGAAGTCGAGCCAGGCGAGGTCGGCGAGGTCCTCGCCGGGGTGCAGGTCGACGCCCTCGCCGCGGACCTGGTAGCCGACGGACCAGTCGACCTCGTCGAGGTCGCCGACCTGGAGGTGCGTCGCGAGCTGGAGGTCGACGATCTGGCGCGGGGCGTCCAGTCCGACGAGCTCGCCGACGTTGCGGACGGCGGCCTGGAAGATGTTCTCGTCCGGGCGCATGACCCCGGTGACCGGGGTCCAGAAGCTCTCCCAGACGGGCTGGTTGCGGACCACCAGGTACTCGAAGCGGTCGTCGTGACGGCGGTACGCGAAGACGCGGACGCGGTGCAGTTGCTCGGCCATGGTGCGGCTCCCGAGGTGGCGGGGGCACGGTGTTTCCGTGACGGGGCGATGCATCGACATGCGTAGATCCTGAGCTGGAGAAAAAGTCGGAGGGCTGCTTCGACCTAGCAGCCGACCGCGGGCTGGGCCCGCGGCGGCTGAAGGTCGTGATCTTGGCTTCTGGGCATCGGAGCCGGTGGTTGCGGGTCGTCGGCGGAGGGCGGCAGCAGCGTGGAGAAGGCGGCTGGGGGAGGCCCGAGGACCCGCAGGGTCCGAGGGCCGGAGCCGGAGCCGGAGCCGGAGCCGGAGCCGGAGCCGGAGCCGGAGCCGGAGCCGGAGCCGGAGCCGGAGCCGGAGCCGGAGCCGGAGCCGGAGCC